>CAMHOW010000040.1 GCA_946186895.1 uncultured Fibrobacter sp. | reverse complement strand
ACCTGGTCGATCACGAATGGTGCAGCAGTAAGGCGCAAATCAACGGCACCATGGCTCACTCCACCGCCATTTTCGGATTCATGATTGCTGGCCTCGTGATGCAGGACATTTACAAGAATGCGTTAGCCAGCGCGGAGTAATATGAAATTCTTGATTCAGCGAGTATTGAACGCCCAGGTGGATATCGCAGGCGACACTGTCGGGAAAATCGGCAAGGGTTACATGATTCTCATCGGCGTGGGCGAAGAAGACACCAAGGAAATAGCCGACAGGCTCATCCGCAAGATGCTTGCGCTGCGCATCTTTGCCGACGAAAACGGCAAGACGAATCTTTCCATCAAGGACGTAGGCGGCGAGCTCCTGCTCGTCTCGCAGTTCACGCTATACGCGAACTGCAACAAGGGCAACCGCCCCACGTTCAACGGTGCCGGCAACCCCGCACTCGCAAACGAGCTTTACGAATACATTATCGCTGAATGCAAAAAAGAAATCCCCGTCGTACAGACGGGGAAATTTGGCGCCGATATGCAAGTGAGTCTCACGAACGACGGCCCGTTCACAATTATGCTAGAGTAAAGGCGCTTCGGCTCGGCGCTTAGTAATCCTTACCAAGATCGCCAGTTTCTACGAATTTGCGAACAGCCTGGCTGATTCGCATGCTGCAGAAGTTCGGGCCACACATGCTACAGAAATGGCTGCTCTTGGACCTGCTTTCGGGCAGGGTCTTGTCGTGGAATTCCATGGCTTTCTCGGGATCCAGAGAAAGGGCAAATTGGTCGTTCCAGCGGAAGTCGAAACGGGCGCGGGAAAGAGCGTCGTCACGGAACTGGGCGCCAAAATGCCCCTTAGCCAGGTCTGCCGCATGGGCCGCTAGCTTGTAGGTGACTACGCCTGCGCGCACGTCGTCTCTGTCGGGGAGCCCCAAGTGTTCCTTGGGAGTCACGTAGCAGAGCATGGCGGTGCCGTACCAGCCAATTTGAGCGGCTCCGATGGCAGAGGTAATGTGGTCGTAGCCGGGCGCAATGTCGGTAGTGAGGGGTCCCAGGGTGTAGAAGGGCGCGTTGAAGCACTTTTCGGTTTGCCTGGCCATATTGTCTTGGATTTTGTGCATAGGCACGTGTCCCGGACCCTCGATAATGACCTGCACACCGTATTCCCAGGCAATCTTGGTAAGCTCGCCCAGGGTTTCCAGTTCTCCGAACTGGGCGGCATCATTGGCGTCGGCGATGGAACCGGGTCTCAGTCCGTCACCCAAAGAAACGGCTACATCGTACTTGGCGAGAATTTCGCAGATTTCCCGGAAGTGGGTGTAAAGGAAGTTTTCCTTCTTGTGAACCATGCTCCACAGCGCAAGGATAGAGCCTCCGCGGCTCACGATTCCCGTGGTGCGCTTGAGGGTCAGCGGGATGTGCTTTAGCAAGAGCCCCGCATGGATGGTAAAGTAGTCCACGCCCTGCTCGGCCTGTTCAATCAAGGTGTCACGGTAGGCTTCCCAGGTCAAGTCTTCAGCTTTGCCTTTGACCTTTTCCAAAGCCTGGTAGA
Organism: uncultured Fibrobacter sp.; assembly: GCA_946186895.1. Classification (GTDB taxonomy): domain Bacteria; phylum Fibrobacterota; class Fibrobacteria; order Fibrobacterales; family Fibrobacteraceae; genus Fibrobacter. The sequence goes on along the minus strand of CAMHOW010000040.1, from coordinate 21,735 downwards.
TAGGCACGGTGCCGATAGGTACGGGACTATTCCGCAGGATCCATTCCCGAGTCTCGTGAATGTTCTTGCCGGTGGAAAGGTCCATGACGGTGTCGGCGCCCCACTTGACGGACCACACCAATTTTTCCACCTCTTCTTCGATGCCACTAGAAAGGGCGGAATTGCCGATGTTGGAATTAATCTTGGTGAGGAAGGCGTTGCCGATAATCATAGGCTCGCATTCCGGGTGGTTCATGTTGGAAGGGATGATAGCCCTGCCCGCCGCCACCTCGGAGCAGACGAATTCCGGAGTAATAGGTTTGATGCCCGAATCTTTCGGCAGAATCTGGTCCAAACGCTGGTTCTCACGAATGGCAACGTACTCCATTTCGGGCGTGATGATTCCCTTGCGGGCGAAGTCCAGCTGGGTCTTACAGTCTTCAGCACCGGGAACATCCTTCAGCCAGCTCCGCCAGCCCTCACGAATCTTGGGAAGCCCCTTCTTGACGTCAATGTCTACGGTAGGGTCACCGTAGGGTCCGCTGGTGTCGTAAACCGGTACGACGGGAGTCAGGGGATCATCAATCTTTACCTCGCGCATGCCCACGCGGAGTTCGGGAAACATCTTTCCCTGCACATAAATCTTGCCGGATTGCGGAAAGGTCGCACCCTTTATATCCATACTATTCCTCGCTTTTCCTACGGCCAAATTACTGGCACAGGTTCAAGGGGTTTGTTCTCAGCCATAGCATTCTATAGCACCCCCAAGCGAAACGATTTAAAACTGGCTGGCTTTAAGCCGTTTCTCTTTTCATGAAATATAAAAATTTATCTTTGTGCTGAGGCAAATATGGATATCAAGAAGACGAATGCTGCTCGAATCCTGGATAGGCAAAAGATCCAGTACGAATTGATTCCCTATACGGTGGATGAAAATGATCTGGGGGCACAGCATGTCGCTGACACCCTAGGTGAAGATATCAATCAGGTTTTCAAGACGATTCTGGTCCATGGTGACAAGATTGGCTACCTGATGTGCGTGATTCCCGGAAATCTCGAGGTGGACCTGAAGGGGGCCGCCAAGGTGAGCGGAAACAAAAAGATTGATACCGTTCCGCTAAAGGAACTGACTCCGCTGACTGGCTATGTCCGAGGCGGTTGCAGTCCCCTTGGCCTCAAGAAGAATTTCCCGATTTTTATTCACGAAACCGCCTTAAATTTCCCTTACATCTACGTGAGTGCGGGAGAACGTGGCCTACAGTTTAAGATTGCCCCGGCGGATTTGGTGAAGGCTACCCGAGCAACGGTAGGCGTTATAGCCCGTGTTCCGCCGACCGCCCCCGAAGATTGATTTTGATGGTGTAAGGGACAGAACTTATGGAGTTCTTCGATTACTACGAAAAGCTGTTCGGTGAACGCTGGCCGGCTCTATTGGAATCTCTCAAGGGAGAATCCTGTTTTGAAACGCTTCATTTCGGACAAAGTCTCGAACCCTATTACTTAGATAAGGCTTCCGTCTTTGCAGCGAAGTCCCTCGGGGTGGAGCCGGGAATGGATGTCCTTGATATGTGTGCCGCTCCTGGCGGAAAGTCTTTGATAATCGCTTCCATGCTTCAAGGCCGGGGCTCCCTGCAGTGCAATGACCGCTCTCCAGACAGGCGGTCCCGTCTAGAACACGTTTTGGAAAATTCTTTGCCTACGGAATGGCGGAGCGTTATCAAGGTTACAGGCTACGACGGTGTCAAATTCGGCCTTCACAGGAAGGAATCTTTTGACCGGATTTTGTTAGATGCTCCCTGCTCTTCGGACCGTCATGTATTGAATTCTCCTGCCCACTTGGAAGTCTGGTCCGCAAAGCGAATTAAAAGGCTCTCGGTAGAGCAAGGTTCCCTCCTCGCTTCGGCCATAGATGCCCTGCGTCCGGGCGGAACCCTCGTTTATGGAACTTGTGCCTTGTCGCCCTTGGAAAATGACGGAGTGGTGGCGAGAATCCTAAAAAAACGTCCTGAAGCGCGATTTGTAGAAATTGCTGATATTCCAGAGGGGGCCGACCGTACAGAGTTCGGTGTACACATCTTGCCCGATAAAACCCAGGGCTCAGGGCCCATTTATTGCGCCAAAATCCAGAAAATGGATGAAACATAAGGCCCTTAATAATATATCTTTAAGGTATGTTGAATCGTATTTGTGTGCTTTTTCTGGCCCTTGTGACGGCGTTGCCTGTTTTGGCCGATGAAGACGATTGGGATAATGTGGCTGACCCTGCCGTTGCTCCCGTCGCTGAATCCGCGCCTGCTGCTGAACCAGCGCCTGCTGCTGATCAGACTGCCGCTACTGCTGCTCCTGCGTCAGAGCCGGCCTCTGCTCCCGAGGCCAGTGCTAAGCCTGTTGAAAAGAAAGAAGATCCCTTTGCAAAGCTGGAGGCTGCCAAGGCCCCTGTAGATACCACCCCAAAGCCGACTGTGGGTCGTGAAGTCCCTGTCCGTTATTGGGTCATGGGGGATTCTGTTGAGCAGGAAGCCATTTTTGTAAAAATTGAACGGGATACGGTCTACCTGAAGCGCCCCAATGCAGATGAACAGAAAAATTTGGAAAAACTCCAAGAACAGACCATTGCCGCCATGGAAGAAAGCAACGGTCAGCACCAGGAGGATGAAGAGGAGGATGATGCCGATTCTGTAGCGACGCCCACTCCACCTGCGCCTGTGGTCGTGGCGGACTCTACTCCCGCTGAGCCTGAACAGGCCCAGGAACAGGCTCAGGAAGGCGATGACGGAGCTGATGATGACTTCGAGACCGCCCTCCAGAAAGAAGACACCCGCATGAAGTTGGAAGAAATTGCCCGCGTGGAAGAAGAAATTCGCCAGCAGGAAATCCAGGACAGCATTGCGGCTGATTCTGCCAACCCCTTCATCAAGATTTACCGTTTGGATTTGCGCCGTCTCTACAATATGGAAGACGACGAGATGATCGATCTGGGTCTTTCGAACTACCTTGTTCCCGAATACGTGGATGACGAAGAAGAGATGGAACTCTACCCGCCGGGAAGTGCGAACCTCTTCGTGACCTCTGTCCCTGCGGCATGCTCCCTGTTCGTAAACGGCATTCCTATCAAGCAGGTGGCTCCGGATACCATTAAACGAATTGCCCCGGGTAAGTACACTATCTCGGTGATGCAGATCCTGAAGGGCGTCGAATGGTGGGGTTCCGCTGTGGTCCGCATCAATTCCGACAGCCTAAACCGCGTTGAGATTCCTGTGGAGCGTCCCTCAACCAGGTTGACTTTGAACACTGACCCCGAAGCGGTGGAAGTGTTTATCAACGAGGTGCCCACGGTGAACATCATGCCCCATTACATGACAGACGTGGTGCTAGATGGAATCCGTCCCCAGGCCAAGGCCAGTATCTACCTGCGTAAGGTAGGCTACCGTGATACTACCATCGTTACCGAAATCAAGGCGTTTATGCCAAACTTGATTAACGTGGAAATGGAACCTATTTTGGACGATCTGGCGCTCATTGAGGAGCAAAACGCTTTCAATGATGAACGTAGCAAGCGTCGTATAGGCCGTGGTCTCTTGTGGAGTTCTATTGTTCCCCTCATTGCTGGCGGTGTCATGTGGTACCTGGCCGAGAAGGATTGGAGCGATGCTGCCGACAAGAAGAAGGCCTACGGTATGTCGGCTTTTGAAAGCCCTGACACCCAGAAGATGGTGAAGGATAACCACGACCTGAACAAGAAGGGCGATACGAAGGCCGGTGTGGCTATCGGTCTTGGTGTTGTTGGCGTCGGACTTCTGGTAGCGGGATTTGTCCTTGCGTTCTAGACTTTTTCTGCTTTTGTGCGGATTGTGTGCCTCGGTTACCTTCGCACATCCTCATGTGTTTGTAGATGCTAAAGTGCAGGTGTTTTTTAACGAGAACGGCCTGTCGGGTATCTTGAACCATTGGGTGTACGATGAAGTCTATAGCACGGCGACGGTAGCCTCCGTTGACACGGACGGCGATGGAAAACTTTCTGCTAAGGAAAGTGAGGCCCTGAAACCCATCGTTATGAACCAGGTCGCCAAGTCAAATTATTTCAATTACGTTCAGTCTGGCTCGGATTTTTTGGAGGCCAAGGCTATAAAGAATTTTAGTGCTTCTGTAGAAAAGGGCCGGCTTGTTCTTGATTTCATGGTAAGTTTCGCAGCACCTGTGGGGAATGACTATTCCATGTTGGTGATTGTGGTGGCAGACCCCACGAACTATGTCCAGGTGACCACCGATATGGAAAATGCAGACGTAGCCGCCCCCGGAAGCATTGACGTGGAGTATTTTTCCGATAGCCTTGAAGGGCTTTCCCTTTTTAGGGCGTTTCTTTCGGATGTACAGGGATTATACCTGAGATTTAAGCGAAAATAGGTTGGAATAAATTATCTTTGGCTCGGTTGGGTTTAAAGGAGAAACGATGCGTTTGGTTTATAAGTTTTTTACGCCGTTGTTTTTGACTCTTGGGCTTGTCGCCTGTGGTGACAGTTCCAGCAATGCAGACCCCGATACCCTGAAATGTGTGGTAAAATCGGAAAACCCACTCGTCATGGAATCCTCTTTTAATGGGACTGTCTCCAAAACGAAGATAGAACTTCGTGATGGGAAAATGATTCAGACCGTCGAAAGCACTAATTCTCTTGTGATTGATGAAAATTGCAAGACCCTGAAAGGCGACTCCGATTACGGCGAGGTCCTATGTGATGCGGAATCTGTGGTGGCTGTCAGCAGGGAGAAAATGTCTGAAAGCTTCTTTGAGAAATTCAAGAAGACTTTCAAAGATGCTTGTGAATCGGCTGACGATACCAAGATAAAGACCAGCAAAGATCTGGACTCTTTGGAAAATACCCTGGATTCGCTAGAACGTACACTGTCTAGTAGCTCAAAGGGTGAAGATCAGCCGAATTTTGATGCGACCTCTTCATCAGGCTCCATTGAACCGGTGTTTTCTTGCACGGTATCAAAGTTGGGCGAAGTTGCCTTGATGATATTGACCTCCAATGGCGTTACTTACAAGCATGCCGGCACTATTGAAAAAGGGAAGGTTATGATCAATAGTACGGCTACTTCGTCCAATAAGATGCTCGTTGCTGGCATTTGCAGTATGCAGCAGGGTAGTGGCTCTGCTAAGGAGGCAGTCTGTACTGACACCCAGGTCTCTTACAAGACAGAGTTAGACCTCCATGTTTCTGGTATAGACGATGTTGTCGACATGTTTCAGCAGCAATGTGACGAGCAAAGACAATATTATGGCTATGGTGAAGAATCTTCTAGCAGTGCCCAGTCCAGTTCTTTTAGAGGAGAATTAGAAACCTTTACCGACACCCGAGATGGAGAAGTCTATACGCAAGTGCAGATTGGAGAACAACTGTGGATGGGGCAAAACTTGCGGTACGCCGATAGTTCCTCACGGGGTTCTGAAAACCTGAAGGGGGCTACGTGGTGCCTAGATAACGAGCCCGAAAATTGTAAGACTGCTGGAGCACTTTATTTATGGACTGCCGCTATGGATAAGCCTATCACAACGTGCGGACATGGTAAAATCTGTGGGATAACGGAGTTCCCTCACCGTGGAATTTGTCCTGAAAATTGGCATGTGCCTACTCAAGAAGAATGGCAAAAATTGCAGGATTATGTTGGTGGTGAAAGCGGGCAGGGCATGTCCAAGGGATTAGACCTAATGGCCCAAAATGAATCTGGGTCTAGGACTGACAAGTATGGGTTTGGTGCCGTTCCTACGGGTGAATATGACTTCCGTTCGGGATCCACCCACCAATTTAGCAGTTACGGGGCTGTACATTACTGGAGCGCTACGGAGTCGGACTCTAAGGGTGATGGCGCATACACCTGGTATATTAACGGGAGTACCTTCTCTAATCAAAGATTTGACAAGAATATGGGCTATGCGGTGCGCTGTATTCACGACTAAAAGGCTGAATAGCCGATAAGAGGTATCCCGCTTTTGCGGGATTTTTTTATTTTTTATAGTATGAGGAGATTTCTTTTATCAGTATTTTTGTTGTGTACTTACTCCGTCTTGGCATATGGCCAAGATCAGGATTCTGTTGTGACGGAATCTGTTCAGGATACGTTGGAGCAGGTCGCGCAAAATACGGATGCTCCGGAAGTTGTTCAAGAAAACGTTCAAGATACGTCAAAGAAAGAAGAACCGGCAAAGGAGATCCCTCAAGATACAGCAAAGCCAGCCACCTCTCCTGAACAGGTTCCTGGAGGCCTTTTGGATGAACTTTACCCAGTGTCCCCTGAAGAGGCAATTTCTGCAGGGCACATTTTGGGTGGTGCCACCTTGTCCTTGATTCAGGCGAACACGGAAGATGATGCGCTGAATGTCATTATCGGGGATGTGTACGAGGCCGAAGGATACATGTTTACGGTTCAGGCTTTTGGAGGCTATTTTATCAAGGATGCCCTGGCCGTAGGAGCCCATTTGGGCTATTCCCGTACCTGGCTGGATATAGATTTTTCCTTATTGGAAGATCTTGCCGATGTAAAGCAGCATCGTAAGTACGTGAGCAACGGCTTTTTTGTACAGCCATTCTTGAAGAATTACCTGAAGGTGATGGACTCCAGGAGCCTTTACTTTTTTAACGAAACCTCCGTATTGGTTCAGTATTCCTACGGAATGTCCCAAAGCGACGATGGCGAAGAGATTGATAAGACCCGCAACAAGACTTGGACTATCAAGGCGGGCCTAAATCCTGGTATTTGCATTATGGTGTTGAGCCGTTTTGCCTTTGAAACTTCTGTGGGGCTTTTGGGCCTTAGCACTAGCGTTGTGGATGTGGAAGAAAATGGCGAAAGCCATAGCAGACTGGTATATAACATTGTGAATTTCACCATCAACCTCTTGGCCTTGGATTTCTCCCTGGTCTACTTCTTCTAGGAGGCTACGATGAAAAAACTTGTTTTTGCTGGCGTTGTAGCCCTGTGGACACTGTTGGTGATCGGGTGCTCTGATCCGTCCAATCCCCCGCTGTTTCCTGAAGAAGAAATTTCTGAGGCGATGGAGCTGAAGCTTTCGGGGTGGAAAGTGGATTCCCTCGATAAGGAAAAACTGCTTATTCGCGTTTCTCCGACGAAGGGATGGCTGGATTCTTTGGTTATAGATTCTCTTTCGCTCCCGGGAAGTTCTGCCCTTTATTTGGCTGCCGATGACGACTTGAAAGACCCGGATCTAGGCGAAAAACTTGTGCCTGGTACGGTTGTTTCGACGGCCGACACGAACCAGGTTTCCATTGTAGCCTTGGATTCCTACAACAGGGTTGTGGGCGTGTGGCTGGTGGTGTGGGACTTACCGAAAAAAAATTCATCTTCGTCGTCTGTAGGCAAGTCTTCTGCTTCTACGGGAACATCTTCGTCGGGAACGGCAGAAGTTTCAGAAAGCAGTTCTTCTGTTGGTGGCGAAGGTTCTTCTGTAAGTGAAGGCGGATCGTCTGCGGGAGCGACAGGCTCCTCTGCAGACGGCGGAAGTTCTTCTGCTACTGGGACGGAATCTGCGAACAGCTCAACAGATTCTGGTAGTTCCGTAAACTCAGGCTCCTCGAGTTCCGAAAGCATTAGTGGGGTCAAGTTGGCAGACCTTTCCGTTTCTAGCGGCACCGTGACCGTGACAGGAACCAAGGTGTATGTAGAAGTTCCTTATGGTACGGATCTGTCGGCAATAACATTGTCACCTCTGAATGGAGCAAAGGATTTACGCCGGCCTGTAGAAATGCAGTTCCTGGATGCGGAAAACAACTTGGGTACCTACAGTGTTGTAGCCGGTGTACAGTTGCCTGGCTCGGACTTTGGCGCCCGTAACGATTTTTGGGCCACAACTAGCGATGCCATGGCGACGGAGGGAAGGGCCACGGTTGCCTATGTTACAAATTATCGTTTTAAGGCAGAAGAAAACCTATCTGAAAATGGGGAGAGTTTGTCCCTTTCTTCAAAAATTGTAACCTGTGGATGGGGGGTATCCAATGCGATAATTGATGGTAGTTGGAAACTTGCCGGAGGCTTTTATTTTGTTGGTGCATATAGTGGCTCTGATGCTAAAAATATTTACGATGTTGATTACTCTTCGGGAACTCCCTCTACTGACGAATCTAACATTGCAAAAGACATGACCTTCGGCAAGCCCTTTACGGCACGCCCGATAGCATTCACGGTAAAGTATTCCTATACCCATGAAGCCAATTCTTCTTCTGATTATCCGCAGAAGAGCCTCGTTTATGTGATGCTGGTAGGTGAGGGTGGTAAAGTTGTTGCTACGGGGGCCTTCTCGGACAATGCGAGTACGGATGTGTCAGAACGGGAAGTTCAGCTTTCCTATGGTGCGGATCCCTTCGGACTACTTTCTGGAGACTATGCCGTTGCAGAGGGACTGACTCTTGGATCTGGTAACGAGGATGTAACCGCGATTCATGTAATGTTTGCCTCTTCGGCTTATGCGCATGTGGTAGCCGGTGGAACGGCAGGCAATTCGGGTAAGTATCGCGGTGGCGAAAATTCCAGTCTCACCCTGGACGATTTCAAGCTAATTTACTAGGAGGATGATGATGAGATTTTTCTGGATTGCCGTTATCATTGCTCTTTTCTTTGGCTGCTCTGCCGACTATGATGAGTTTGGCGAGTCTCCCTACCACAAGTTGGATGAAGTCCATTTTGCAGAAGAAACCGGTGGCATTCAGGTCTTTGCCGACGAGCACAAGGTCGTTATCACTCTAGAAGAACGTTCCGATTCCCTTGCTGCTTGGGATTCTGTTACCATTGAAAGCATCGACATAAGCCATATGGCAAGCCTTCACCTGGTAGAAAGCAAGATTTTGGAATTCCCCACGGATTCCGCGGGCTTTGATTCCTTGGCAAGGCAGGTGGCCTATGTAGAGAAAAAGCTGAAGAAGGGTAGCCGCATACGCCTGCCTGCTAGCCGGGTAATCTATGTAGTGGTAATCGCCGAAAATGGAGACATGACCATCTGGAAAATTCAGTTTGAAATACCTGGCGAAGGATCTCAGACCGACTCCACCGAAGAGAATGGCGAAGGTAAATCTGAAGCTAAGAAAGAAGAAGCTAGCAAGTCATCGGACAACTCCATTTCTTTAGAATTCAAGGATGCCGTAGAGACAAAGGAAAGCGGCGACACGATATATGTGACTTATCCCCAGGGTGTTGATATCAAGTCTGTGTCGCTGTCCAATGTCGTTTTGCCACAAAACGCAAAGGCTTCTCCGGACCCCAAATCAATCAAGGACTGGTCTACTCCGCAAAAGATTAAGGTGACTGCTGAAGATGGCTCTGAAAAGAATTGGGTGGTGGTGGTGTCTTCTATCAAGAACAATGCTACTGATTTGCAGCTGCATTTCAAGGAACAAGGTGGGGTAAAACGCACTCAGGACACAATTTACATCATGTTGAAATATGGATCTTCGATTGGGACTGCGTCTATAGATTCTTTCAGTGTTTCGGCGGGGGCATCGGTGAGCCCTAAACCCGATGCGGTTAAAACCTGGAGCGAATATCAATCCTTCAAGGTGACTGCCGAAGACGGGACGGTCAAAACTTGGGAGCTTTCGCTTTCAATCGCTGATTCTAATACAACATTCTCTAGTGATAAGGAACTGGTTTCTATTTCTGCGACCGGGGAAGAATCTGCGGCAACGATCGACAAGTCAAAAAAGACAGTGGAACTGCATTTGGCCGCCGATGCCGATTTGTCGTCGGTAACGGTGACACTGAATGTTTCGGAGACTGCCTTCCATAGCTTGCCGGGAACGGTGGATCTCCGTAGCCCAGTGACCTTTACCATTACTGCTGAAGACGGCTCTTCGGATTCCTGGACATTGTCCGCTTCGGTGCCGGCGGAGGCGCCGCAGGTATTGTCTGTTAAGATAGCGGGCAAACAGGCTATAATCGATGTCGACAGGATGTCTATTCATGTAGATTCCTTGACCTTCCGCACGGATTTGACTTCGTTGGAACTTACAGAACTTAAGCTTTCCAAGGGAGCAACTGCCGAAGGTTTCTCTGTGGGCAGCAAGTATGATTTTGGTGCAGGGCAGACATTGGTTGTTAAGAATTCTGCCGGGGAATCGGTAACCTACAGGGTCAAGGCTGGGTATCAGTTGCCAGGCGAGGATTTCAATAGTTGGAACAAAAATGATCCAAATCCGGATTCTATTTGGAACAATGCTAATACGATTCTGACCACAACAGAAAAATATACATCGGGTTCAATGATTGGTGCAAAAATAAAGACAGGCTCTGCCCTTGGCAAAATTGCTAGTGGGAGCATGTACACGGCAGTATTCAATCCCAATAGCGTTCCGACAGTCGATCTCGGTGGACACGCCATGTCCAACTCAGATGCGTGGCCTGATGGTAACGAACTTCTGGACTTTGGCAAACCTTTCGCGGCCCGGCCAGAATATGTGGAAATAAAGATATCTTATACGGGTAAGGGTGACAGCTGTGACGCCTATATCCTTCTTGAAAATCGTACAGGGGACAAGAATGTCAATCGGAAATCCACTGATGTAAATAAGTTGGTCGCCAGTGCCTGGTATCGCTCTACGAAAGACGATAACACGGGCCGACCCAATCCTGATGTGGTAAGCGTTTCTAGTCCGGACGTCAATGGAATGAGGACGATTCGCATGAAACTAAAATACGGGGCTCCTTTAGAAGGGTCTCCCATAGAAAATTCCGCTACCTTCGACACAAATTTAAAATCCAAAGAAAGCAAGGCGATAAAAAATGGAGTTATCCAGGGAACGGGAGAGGAACCTGTGACTCATATTCGGGTGGTCTTTGCCTCTAGTGCCGATGGGAACCATTATAAAGGGGTGAAGGACGCAACATTGATAGTCGACGAGATGCGCCTGATATATTAATTTTTTTATTTTATTAGTGAAGATAGCTTGGAGGGCTTATTATGGCAGTTTTGAACCTTTCTGCAGCGAAGTTTGACGAGGTGATCCGCTCGGGTCAGCTGGTTTTTGTTGATTTCTGGGCCACCTGGTGCCGTCCGTGCATGATGATGGGCCCTATCATCGAGGAGCTTGCCGGCGATTACGAAGGCAAGGCCATCATCGCCAAGATGAACGTAGATGACGACGGCGTCAAGGATATTTGTGCCCGCTACGGCATCACCAACATCCCCAACATGAAGCTGTTCAAGAACGGCGTGGAGGTGGGCAACGTAGTTGGGGCCGTTCCCAAGGCCACGGTCAAGGGCGTCATCGACAAGAACCTTTAGTCCGAAATGCTGACCAAACGCTTAATTGTGTGTCTTGATGTCCGCGACCGCAAGGTCACCAAGGGTGTCAAGTTCAAGGGCAATATTGATATTGGCGATCCCGTAGAGATGGGGGCGCAGTACAGTGCCGATGGCGTCGACGAGCTGGTCTTTTACGACATTACTGCCAGTGCCGAAAACAGACCTTGCGACATGGAAATGATCCGCCAGATTGCAAAGCGGGTGTTTATCCCCTTTGCCGTAGGTGGTGGAATCCGTAACCTGGACGACATGCATCAGGCCTTGCTTGCCGGAGCCGAAAAGGTGAGCGTGAACAGTCTCGCCGTGCTCCATCCTGAAATTATTGCCGAAGGGGCCAAGGCTTTCGGAAGTCAATGTGTTGTGCTGGGCATGGACGCCAAGTTTGTAGGCGTCTCCGAAAAGTTCCCCAGCGGTTACGAAGTCTATATTCGCGGTGGCCGCACTCCTATGGGCATTGATGCCGTGCAGTGGGCTAAGAAGGCCGAAGATTTGGGCATTGGCGAGATCTGCTTGAATGCCATTGATACCGACGGTGTTCGCAACGGTTATGAACTGAACATTACCGATCAGGTGGCCCGAGCCGTTCAGGTGCCCGTTATCGCCAGCGGTGGCGCGGGGACTCCTGCGCATATTGTGGACTTGTTCCACAAGACTGCCGCCGATGCGGCTTTGGTTGCTTCCATGGTGCATTTCGGCGACTATACTGTTCCTGGCATCAAGGCCGAAATGCTTGCCGCAGGTATTCCCGTTCGCAAGAAGATGAACGGCGAGGTTTAGCGTGAATCCGGAAATTGCTGTCAAGATTTTTGAGGCGGGTAAGTCCGCAGGTGCGGACTTCGTAGAGATTTTCGAAGAGGAAACCCGTGGCTCTGCGTTAGGGCTCAAGGACCGGAAAATCGAGACGGCCACAGCGGGCACAGAATACGGTATAGGAATTCGCCTGCTGTATGGTACCGAAGTACTCTATGGTTTTACCAGCGACGACAGCGAAGAGGCTCTTGTAAAACTGGTGCGCACTCTGGCCTTTGGCCGCATTGCGGCAAATTCTGCGCAAAATGCTGGCTTGGCAGGTGTCGCGGAAGGCTTTGAATTCGCACCGCAAAAGCGTGTGGCGGATTACAACGTCTCAGCCTTCAAGGATCCGAGAATTCTTGGTCAGTCGGTAAAGCAAGATTTTTTGTTCCGCGCCGACGAGGCTGCCCGCAAGGTGTCAAACAAGGTGGTGCAGGTTGGCGCCACCGTCACAGATTCCTGCTCCACAATCACCCTCATGAACAGTGAAGGTCTGAATCTGGTGATGGACCGGGCCCGTTTCCGTGTGAACGTGACTGTTACGGCCAGCGATGGTACGGAACGCTTGACCACTCACGAGTCTCCGGGAGCCCTGGGCGGCTACGAACTTTTGGAAAACTATTCTCCCGAAGCTCTGGCGGCGGAATCGGCGGAGCGTGTGGTGCGTATGCTGGATGCCGGCTACATCAAGGGCGGGCAGATGCCTGTGGTGATGGGGAACGGTTTTGGCGGCGTGATTTTCCACGAGGCATGTGGCCACCCGCTAGAAACAGAGGCGGTACGCCGTAATGCAAGCCCCTTCTGCGGTAAGCTTGGGCGGGCCATCGGTCAGCCCTGCCTTACGGCCATTGATGATGGTACCATGGATGGTGTGTGGGGAAGCCTTAAGTACGATGACGAGGGTATGCCTACTGAGCGGACCGTCTTGATCGAAAATGGAATCTTGAAAAGTTATATGAGTGACCGCGTGGGTGCCGCCGAGGTAGGCGTGGCCCGCACGGGTTCGGCCCGTCGCGAAAGTTATAAGTATGCCCCCGTGAGCCGTATGCGGAACACCTTTATCGCCCCCGGCAAGGACAGTTTCGATTCCATGATTCAAAGCATGGACTACGGCCTTTACGCTGCCCGCATGGCAGGCGGTTCCGTGAACCCCGCCACCGGCGAGTTTAACTTTGCGGTAGATGAAGGTTATGTTGTCCGCAACGGAAAGATTTGCGAACCCGTGCGCGGGGCGACCCTTATAGGCAAGGGCCACGAGATTATGCCCCGCATCAGCATGGTAGGGAGCGACCTAGAATTGGCTGCGGGTGTGTGCGGAGCCTCTTCTGGCCATGTGCCTGTAACGGTTGGTCAGCCCACCATCAAGGTAGACCAGATTCTCGTCGGTGGAAGATAAACTTTATAAAAAAAGGAGTGTTTTATGAATCTTAAAGGTGTAATTCTCTTGGCTGCTGCCGCTATCGCCCTGCAGGCTTGTTCCAACTACCAGCCTCGCGTTTATAACGAAGTGCCGCTTGCAGAGGGAGAAGAAGCCGTTCCGTTCGAAGATTTCTGCTATTTTGATACGGAACCTAATGGTGCTGCTTTCAAGGTGATTGGCAAAGTGCACCTCGGTGGCAATTTCTATGGTTCGGCAAATGGTCTTTTACCTGGCCTTGAAGCCAAGGCGAAAGCTCGTGGTGGTAACTCCGTTGCCAACTTCAAGGCCTCCCAGCGGTTCGGTTTCTGGCCTTGGCGCTTTATTCGCCCGGTGGTCAGCGGTGACGTTATCCAGATCCTGAATGCCAACGGCAAGTCTTGCGAAGAACTGGGTGGACACCACTAAATTGTTCCCAAAGTAAACGCTTAGACGTCTTATTTTGAAAAAATGTCGCCGTAAAAAGCGACATTTTTTTTGTGCGAAAGGCAAAAGTCAATCATCATTCCGTTCGGCTTCCTCGGAAATTTCAAGAACCTCGTCAAGATCACCGAATTCCATTTCGGTATCTAGCCGTTGGAGCTGATCGATTGTGGCTGTATTGAACCGCACTTCAATGACTGTTTGGATACCGTCGCCATCGAGTCGTTCCAAGAAGCGGAGGATTTTTCCTCTGTCGGAATTCTTCCAGGAATTCACCGGGATGTACACGGGAGCGTCTGGCTGCTCGCCAAATTTCCAATCGATGTTGCTCATCTGCATGTAGTGTACGAACTTTTCACGGACCGCCGTACGCATCTTCAGAATTTCCTTCGGGTCTTCGTTTCGGGTTTGCGGCCATACCTTCCTGTCCTTGCATCGGCTTGCGAAGTGGGCCTCGTGGTTGGCGCTGATCAGGAAGTAGGCGAGGTCAAACTTGTCTCTAATGTAATGCCTGTATGGCTCGGGGTCAAGCTTGTTTGTGCCGTCCTTGTAGGAGAACATGATCATTTCCACGTTGGTCTCGCTGCCGTCGCAGTCGCGGAGTGGCATGTCTGATTTGCTGTCTGAGAACACCACGGAAACATCGAAGTCCGTTTCGGGATACTTCTTCAGTATCACCTCAATATCGGTCTTGTCAATCCACTTGGCTCCGAATATGGAGAAGATGTTTCTGTAGTTCATGGTGGTTCCTCCTCCTTAATTATCGATTCAAACCATTAAAATGTCAAATTACGGGGATGCTTGCGAGTATCCCCCTTATATCTAAACACCGAACTGTCTTATTTTGAAAAAATGTCGCTGAAAAATGCGACATTTTTGCGTTTTTATGTGAAAAATGGCATTTTTGCCTCGTTGGCACGGGTTTTGCACCTAAAGAGCGGAAAAAATAAAAAAAAAGAAGGTAAATCCATGTCCGATTTCAATAACGATGCAGAAAAGGTGTTGGCTAAGGCGCAGAGCCTGCGTGACCGTTGCTCGCATTCCTACCTGGGTGCGGCGCATTTGGCGGTGGGGCTTGTCGAAGGTCCCGATGCCACCCTGAAGAAACTTTATAAGTCGAAAGGCGCGAAGACGAATGAACTCCGCGGCAAGCTGGAACCGTTCGTGCAGAAGATTCCCCGTATGGAAGGCGTGAACCCCGACGTGGAACCGGATAACGACTTGAACCGCATCTTGCGTGCTTCCGTGCAGGCGGCGCGCCAAGTGAACCGTATGGTGACCCCGGGCGATATGCTCGTGGCCTTGATGAAGTTCTCGGGCGACCGAGGCCTTGCGAAGGTGTTCGAAGATGCGCTGGGTTCCGTGGAAGTCGTGGAAACCTGGCTGTCGGACCCGTTTGCGGGTGCCGCCAATGCCGAGGAACAGTCTCCGCTGAAACTCTACGGCCGTGAACTTGTGGAAATGGCTGCCGACGGCAAGCTTTCGCCGGTGATTGGCCGTGAAGAAGAAATCCGCCGCGTCATCTTGATCTTGAGCCGAAAGACGAAAAACAACCCGTGCCTGGTCGGTGAACCTGGCGTGGGTAAGACCGCTATTGTCGAAGGGCTCGCCGAGCGAATCTATCGCGGCGATGTGCCTGACGCTCTGAAGGGCAAGAAGTTGTTTGCGCTCGATTTGTCTGCCTTGATGGCGGGCGCAAAATACCGTGGCGATTTCGAAGAACGTTTGAAAGCTGTGCTGGATGCACTTGAAGAAGACGGCAACACCTTGCTGTTCATCGATGAAATCCACACCATCGTGGGTGCGGGCAAGACCGAAGGCTCCATGGACTTGGGCAACATGCTCAAGCCGAAACTCGCCCGTGGTGAACTGCACTGCATCGGTGCGACGACCACGCAGGAATACCGCAAGTACATCGAGAAGGATTCCGCCTTGGAACGCCGTTTCCAGCCCGTGCAAGTCGACGAACCCAGCGAAGAAGAATCTATCTCCATTCTCCGTGGTATTAAGGACGGTTTTGATGCGCACCATGGTGTGCGTCTGCATGACAACGCACTCGTGGCAGCCGTAAAACTTTCGAGCCGCTATATCAGTGACCGTTTCTTGCCGGACAAGGCCATCGACCTGATTGACGAGGCCGCAAGCTTCGTAAAGACGCAGATGGATACCGTGCCTGAAGCCTTGGACACCTTGCAGCGTAAGGAACTGCAGATGAAAATCGAGGAGCAGGCCTTGGCGAAGGAAACCGACGACAACAGCTTGAAGCGCCTGAAAGAATTGCGCGAAGAACTCGCTTTGACCGATGCCGCTGTCAAACAGATGCAGGACCGTTGGCAGGAAAGGCGTGCGAAGAATGCTGAACTACAGGGCCTTAAGAAATCCTTGCAGCAGGCGAAGGAAGAGATGGAGCAGGCCGAAGCCCGCTACGACTTGAACCGCGCCGCCGAACTCAAGTACAACAAGATCGTGAATCTTGAAAAGGAAATCGCCGCGAAGACGGAAGAAATCAAGAAGTCTGCAGGCGACGGCGATTTGAGCGAAGAGGTGACCGAAGAGACGATTGCCCTTGTGGTAAGCCGTTGGACAGGAATTCCGGTGACCAAACTTTGCGAAGGCGAAAAGGCGAAGTTGTTGCACCTGGACGAACGTCTGCATGCCCGCGTGATTGGCCAGGACGAAGCCGTGGAAGCGGTTTCGGAAGCGATTCTGCGTAACCGTAGCGGTCTTAGCCGCGAGAATGCGCCGATTGGCAGTTTCTTGTTCCTGGGCCCCACGGGTGTGGGCAAGACGGAACTTGCGAAGGCGCTTGCCGTGGAACTGTTCGACGACGAGAACGCGCTCGTGCGTATCGACATGAGCGAATACATGGAAAAGCACAGCGTCAGCCGCTTGATCGGTGCGCCTCCGGGATACGTGGGCTACGAAGAAGGTGGCCAGCTGACCGAAGCCGTGCGTACGCATCCGTACTGCGTGATTCTGCTCGACGAAATCGAGAAGGCTCACCCCGATGTGTTCAATACGCTGTTGCAGGTGCTTGACGACGGTCGACTGACCGATGGCAAGGGCCGTACCGTGAACTTCAAGAACACCTTGATCTTGATGACGTCGAACCTGGGCGCCGCTCATTTCCAGAACCGCGCGGGCGATGCAAAGCCTGTGACCTTGAAGGAAATCGAGCCGGAACTCCGTGGCTTCTTCCGTCCGGAATTCTTGAACCGTCTGGACGAAGTGCTGGTGTTCCAGAGCCTTACGAAGCCGCAGATCAAGGACATCGTGAAGCTCAAATTCAAGGGTCTGGCCGAACGTGCTGCCCGTCAGGATTTGCAGCTCACGCTGACCGACAAGGCGCTCGAAGCAATTGCCGATGGCGCCTACCAGCCGGAATTCGGCGCACGCCCGATTCAGCGTTACCTGGAAAGGAACGTGGAACGCCCGCTAAGCCACGCCATTCTCGCTGGCGAAGTGAGTGCCGCAAAGCCGGTAACCATCGACTACGACGGGAACGCGTTCACGGTGAAATAACACGCAGCGAAGCTGCTACAGCGCTGTCATTACGTAAAGAGCAATGGTCTTCTGATCATTGTTCTTTTCTTGCATGACGCCGATGTCAAAGTCCAGGCGGACTCTTGCGGCGCCCAAGGCCACTTCTAGCTTGGGGATGATATCGATCATGAAGTCGTCGGACATATGGCCGATACTTTCGGAGGTGTTGACTTCGACCATCACTCGGACCGTGTGTCCGAAATTCAGAGTGGGGGTCATGCCGAAGGCGAATTTCACGTATCCATCTTCGCCGGTAACGCCGTCCAGAAAACCTGCACGAGCTTCATAAAAGTTGGAGAAGTTCTTGGCGATAAAGTGTTCCGTTCCGTAGGTGAGAATAACGGCGCTACCGTTGTTGCGGTTCAGGCCAAAGTAACCGTCCAACTCGATGAACCTTCCCGGCTGCAAGTGGTACTTTCCGCCGATGTCCAGGGAAAGCTGGGAGTTGTCCATCTTGTTGTAGGTGTTAATGTCTATCTTGGCGCCGATTTCAAAGTCCTTGGAAATGCATCCCAGGATATTTGCCGGGAAAAGCACTTGGTCTCCGAAATCGGAACGCAGCCCTACGCCGGCGCCGAACTTGGGCGACTTGCGGCTTTCGGGGCCGAAGGTGTAATGCATGTCCCAGATGGGGTCTAGAGCGAATGCGCTTGTGGCAAACAGGGCTAATACGAGTGCGGCGAGGCGTTTCATGATGTCCAAATTTAAAATATTCCTGCGGAATTACTAGATTTGGTTTCGCGAAAAGAGGTGAATATGATTGAACCGCGTCCAGAACTTTCCAAACTATCTGATTACGTTCCTGGAAAATCCATCGAAGAAATCCGTGAACGCTACGGCCTCACCAAGGTGGTGAAGCTGGCGTCTAACGAAAACCCGCTTGGGGCATCTCCCAAGGCGGTGGAAGCCTTCCACAAGATTGCGGACAGTCTGCACCTTTACCCCCGGGGCGATGCACCTTCCATGATTCGTGCCTTGGCTGAAAAGTTCGGCGTCAAGACGGAACAGATTGTGGTGGGCAACGGCTCCGACGAAATTATCGACATGGTAGGCAAGGCCTTTATCCGTCAGGGTGACAACTGCGTAGCCATCACGCCCACCTTCTCCGTCTACAAGTTTACCACCCTTTCCAACGGGGCGGAATTCATTGGCGTGGGTGCGGGCGAGTCCAAGACGAGTCTTGACGAGCTTGCGAAGGCCGTGAACGAGAAAACCCGCGTGGCTTTCATCTGCAACCCCAACAATCCTACGGGCCTTTACTATAACGAAACCGAAATCCGTGCCTTCTTGAGGAAGGTTCCGAAGAATGTGCTGGTCTTTTTGGACGAAGCCTACTCCGAATTTGCCACGGCTCCTGACTACCCCAAGCTGGTGGGGGCCCTTGATGAATTCCCTAACCTGTTTATCAACCGCACCTTCAGCAAGATTTACGGTTTGGCAGGTCTTCGTGTAGGTTACGCCATGGCCAGCGCTGATGTGGTCCGTCACTTGTGGAAGGTGAAGCCGCCCTTCGACGTGAACCAGGCCGCCCAGGTGGCCGCCATCGCCGCCCTTGGTGACACCGACCATGTGGAGGCTACCCGCAAGATGAACGCCGATGGTATCGCCTTTTTGAACAAGGCCTTTGAAGGCCTTGGCTTCAAGGTGTTGCCTACCCAGGCGAACTTTATTTGTGTGCACATTGGCGCCAAGGCAAAAGAACTTGTGGCCTTCTTGGAAAGGAACGGCATGATTATCCGCGGGCTTACCAGTTTTGGCATGCCCGAATACGTGCGTGTTACGGTGGGCAAGCCCGAGGAGAATGAACTTCTGGTTGCCCTAGTCAAAAAGTGGAAAGAGGAGGCCTAGATGCCAGCGACCGCTACAAACCTGGACCTTCTGAAAATCGCTCTCAAGGCCTCCGAGATGGCCGAAGAGAACATCTTGAAATACTTCCGCAGGGACTTGAGCATTGAATGGAAAGCGGACAGGACTCCCGTGACCCTTGCCGACAAGAGCACCGAGGAACTTCTCCGTGAATTCTGGCTCAAGGAAACCCCTGACTTCGGCGTCTTGGGTGAGGAATTCGGTGACGGTCTTTCGGACAAGGAATACCGCTGGATTGTGGACCCCATCGATGGCACCAAGTCTTTTATTCGGGGCGTTCCCCTGTTCGGCACTCTGATTGCCCTTTACCGCAAGAACGTGCCCGTGGCAAGCGTCATCCGCATACCGGCCTTGCATAGCGCCGTGTGGGCGGTTCAAGACGGCGGAGCCTTCCTGGACGGGAATCCGGTTCGCTGCTCTAGAGTTCATTCTCTGGCCGACGCCTTGGTGCTTTCGGGAACGGTGAATACCATGGAAACGGTGGGCTTTGGCGAGGGTTTCGCGAAGCTCCGCCGGAGTGCAAACCTCTACCGCGGTTGGGGCGATTGCTACGGCTATTACCTGGTGGCGTCGGGCCGCGCCGAAGTGATGGTGGACCCTGTTGTCTCCCTGTGGGACATCGCCGCCTATCCGTTGCTGTTCCAGGAAGCGGGTGGAAAGTTCACTACCATCGAAGGGGAGTCGAACCTCTTTGATGAAGCGGGTCGGCCCGTGGCTTCTGTTCACGAGGGCTATACCTCCATTGCTTCTAACGGGATCCTCCACAACCCCGCCCGAATCCTGCTGAACGGCCGGTAATCTATCCAAAGGGGGAAGCCTCCCGCACCACCTAAAGGTGGCCATGTACACTAAGCGCTAAAGCGCTAAGTGTCCAAAGGTCGCTGCATCCCCGTCGTCATGCCGGGCTTGACCCGGCATCTAGCCGTGTATTCCGCTACCCTCTCCTAGGGGCTCTGCCCCTAACACCCCGCACCCTCATGTCATGCCCCGCTTGACGGGGCTTCTCCTTTAACAAATCTTTCCCTCGATGTGTACATTCCCTCGTTCACAGGGACTCACTTTGTTCGACTGTTCACTCGAGAAACTCACATCTCGGTCAAAAACAAAAGCAATGGCTACGGTTTACATGAGCTTTTGCAATCAAGAACGTATTTTGCAGGTAAGAACCGTTGCTACAGGAGGAAACTCTTGTGACTGTTAGTCCCTGCGAGTTTCCGCCGAGAGTCCTGGTCACTTGCGTATTATCGGCTATTTTCAGGAATTATAACAGTTTTTTTTCTGGTTTTATCCCTGCTCATAAAGAGCCCCTATAAGACTTATGTAAATTTAGCTTGATTTGCTGATATTGAACCAAATTGAGTTTTTTTTGTCGCATAAAATTCTTCATAGAGAATGGTCATAACAAAATTCTGATTCGGTTATTGGCAAGGTTGCAAAACAGTAGCCGTCACGGCAACCTAAACGAATTGATAACAAAGGAGACTTATAATCGGAAAAATAAGGTACTACAAAATTCTCGTCCTGTGAAAACCAATTTACGGTATCTTTTTCTGTGATTATGTTGGTGATCTGACCACCACTGATGAATTCCGATATGTCGATTTTTTGTTCGATTTCCGAGCCATAAATAATCAAATTCAGTTTCGTTGATTCTAATTCTATCTTGTTAAAAGGAGTGCTGAAAAAATGATATGCGTACCATAGTGGATAGTCCCTAGAACAAGTATATTTTCCCAACTGTGAAATAGTGTCGGTAATGAAATGTGTTGATATGGTTGTATCCATACAAATAAAAGATTCGTTAAAAAATCTAAAATCCTTATTATTGCAACTAAGTTTAGTACTATCAATTTTAGTCGTTGTCAATAAATTAATACTAGCAAAAAGATTTGCTTCATAACAATTTACGTTTTCTTCATTGAGCGTACAACTTCCTAGAAGGAAACATAATGCTGCGGATATCATTATAGTTTTATCCCCGGTCATAAAGAGCCCCTATAAGACCTACTTCTAGAATATATCTTATTTTATGCGGGTTCGCAAGCGTTTTGACGCTGAAAAAATCAGAAAAAATGGATGGATTTCTGGGATTTTGTCGATTTCCTTTAAGGAAAATGTCAACGGCAAAACGATTCCTCCTGAAGAAGAAAAGTTGAAAAGCGTAAACTGACGATGCGGGTGAAATAACAAAGCGGGACTTTTATGTCGCTTGTTTTATGCCACCTGTTTTTTTCGAGGTGGTTTTGCGATAAATTTTGGTTCCATTTTTTCGGCTTTGGCCTGTGTGAGGAACATATTTATTAGAGACTGGTAAGGAATTCCTGTTTTTGCGGCGAGTTCTTTGAAATAGGAGAGGACCGATTCGCTGATGTTAATGCAAATCGTTTTCTTCAATTTCTTGGCA
>CAMHOW010000039.1 GCA_946186895.1 uncultured Fibrobacter sp. | reverse complement strand
TCTTTCAGCAAAGTCGAATTCGGCCAATAAAAGAGCAAAGCCGCCCGCATCACTACGCCACGGTCTTCAGCAGTTCCCTGCCGATACGGCGGAGTTCCTCGTCAATGAGTTTCTTTCTTGCCGAAGACGGTTTTTTCGTACCATTTACGTACGCAGCAAAGAGGGGTTGCGGGATTCCCAATCGGCGGGCAAACGCCGAGGCGTTAAGTTCGGGGAACAGCCAGAATACGCGGCCAATGGGATTTGTCTTTTTTGGCGAAAAGAATCCCGAAAGTTCCAGACCCTCGTCCAGATCGTCAAACCACACGCCATCGCAATCTACGCGGCAGTTCTCCAACTGCTTTCGCGTAGCCTTCCGCAGCGGTTCGTAATCTCGGATGAGTTCACGCCCGATTCGGCCGTCTTTCAGTTCGACACAAACAGCGTCTTTCTCAACCCAAAGCCTTTTTACATCTTTTTCCGTAATCTCATTCATAAAGAGATTTCACCCCTTTCAAATATCTTCGGCATAATTCAATATAGGTTATTATTTAATAACCGTCAATAATTTTTATTTTAGTATTCACCTATCCAAAAATGCCATCTGCTCTGCGGTGTGGAACCAGTGTTCGCCGCCGTCCATTACGGTCAGAGGCGCACCGTTTTTCAGTACTTTATCTTGAAGTAATCCAGCAAAGCCTTGTAGTTGTCCTGCGCCGTAAGGCAAGTGTCCTGCATGAATTCGTTCACGCGGCCCCACTTCTGGATTCCGCGGTAATAGAATAGCCGCAATTCCTCGCTAATGATGAACGGGACAATCCTGTTTTGCAGGCATTGCCAGAGCATGAGCAACCGACCAACGCGGCCATTGCCATCCTGAAAGGGGTGAATCCGCTCGAACTTCACGTGAAAATCAATCACGTCGTCCAATGACACTTTATCTTTTGAATTGAAGTCCGAAATCAGTTTCGCCATGTGCTTGTGCACGGCCTTGGGTTCCACGGTCTTTTCCTCGCCTACCTCGTTGGGCAGCTTCTTGTAGTCCCCCACCACAAACCAGTCCTTCTGGCTATCCGAAGTATTCGCTTTCAGAATCCGATGGAGTTGCTTGATGTGAGCCTCGGTCACCTTGTCCGTGGCATGGTCAATGACATAATCTATGCAGCGGAAATGGTTGACCGTCTCCAAAACGTCGTCAATACGCGTGTTCTCGGAGGTCACCCCCAGCGTATTCGTCTCGAAAATGAACCGGGTCTGCTCCTTGGTCAGACGACTCCCTTCGATATGGTTCGAATTGTAGGTCAGGTCAATCTGCGTGCGGTGATAAATGCCCCCCTTGAGGCGGCCCTGCTTTTCCAAGCGCAAACGCTCTAGCAGAGGCGACAGTTTCGCTTTCCCCTTTTTGGGCAGCGCGGCATCGGCAGGAATATTCCATGTCTTGCCGATAAGGAAAGCCCCCTCGATCTTGCCCATAGCGCAATAATTACGGGCCGTACGCTCACTAATTCCGTACTTCTCCGCAAATTGGGAAACTGAGACACAAACAGAATCTATCGGCAAGTTTTTGTCTTTCATCTACCCAAATATACAAAATTTTTGCCGATATCGGCAAGTTTTAGACTAAAAAGCATTCAAAAACACCAATATGACATCTTTTGACATACCATTCTATATAGATTCATGGTATGTGTTCACTCATTACAGCTATATTCGTGACAATATTTCTGTTCCTGTGGTTCAGCCACTGACCTATTCCGCAAATCCCGGAGGAGGCAGGTGCATGCCCGCCATCAGGAGCTTGTTTTCGCGAGCATATTGCATTAGGCGTTTGCGGCTCTCAGCAGACTTTGCCTTGTCCATATCGTAATTGGAATTAATCTCGGGATGATCTTTCTGCAAGGCATAACCGTGCATCAGGTCGCCCACGATAAGTAGGTTCGCAAGCTGGAAGGCCGTATGGCCCGGCGTGTGGCCTACGGCATCCATGGCAAGCACGCCATGCGGGAGGCTGTCGCCGAAAGCAAACAGGTGCAGACTATCCTTGTAAAGGGCCATCACATTCTTCTGCATGTCGTTTTTCGGGATGTCATTCATCCAGGCATCGTATTCCACCTGGCCTGCATAGACCGCAGCATTTCTGAAGACCTTCACATCGGCACCAGCGCTATCCTTGGCAACCAGGCCTGCGATATGGTCCATGTGGAAATGGGTCAGGTAGACAAGGCCGATGGAATCCGGGTTCACGCCCAGAGCGGCCAGACGGCTCATCAGCTGGCCGCCAAAGGCACCAAGTCCCGCATCGAACAAGATGTATGTGCCGTCCACCTGCACCAAGAAGGTGCTGACGGAGGCAGGAATCCCGGCCGGCATATTCAGGCTTGCGTAAAGGGAATCGCTGGCATCGCTGAAAAGGTCGCGAGGCATCAGCTTTTCGCCCTCGTTGTCCTGAATCCAAGTGACCTTCGCCCCATTTGCAAGGGAAACAGTCTTTGTGCCGGCCACAGCCGCGGGCTTTTCATCCGCAGTCGAAGCCTTGGCATCGCCCACCGATGCATCCTTGGCAGCCGTTTTCGTATCGCTACAACCGACCACCGTCAAGGCCAGTGCTACCGCAAATAAAGAGGAAAGGGATCTTTTCATACATTCTCCTGTTACAGGAGAATATAACAAGATTTACTTGGTTTCCACAGGATACCACTGAGGCCTAGGCTCATCCGGCGATGGCGGCGTAATCCCAATCTTCTGAAGCAGCTTCTGAAGGAGGCACGGGTCTAGAGGAGTGGGGTTAGACTTGTTGACATCTACAGGTCGATACGGCTGCGACGGATCCGGCGTCGGGCATTCAAACAGGGGCGGAAATTCCTGGGCAAAGCCAAAAGTAGCAGCGGCCAAAGTCAGAGTAATGATTAAGTGCTTCATGATGGACTCCTTTTTTCAGGGTTTATCGTTCTTTACTCCCATAATATACCCTTAAAAATCCATCAAGTCAAATATATAATTTCTATCTATTTAATCAATAATTTTTATAAACCCAAATACTTGCGGCCTATGCCGTCGGAATCCTTATACTCTATGTATTCCGGTACAAAGTCTTTTGCATAAGTCGCAGACAAAATTAACGAACACTTGCCCCCAACCATAAACTTTCCCTTGCCTTTGAAAGCCTTCTGCTTCTTTTCAATTCGTTCCTCCCCCTTTTTGCCTACTAAAACCTCTTGCTCACACCAACCGGTATTACCCTTAACATTGGCTTCACGACCATCAGTAGAAACAACCTTAGCATTTTGCGGGTCAAATTCAGTTGCCGTACCAATCAACGATAAAACTTGGAGTTCGCCAGAAAGACTTGACGAAGTAACCTTAATTGTAGGGATCGCAATAACATACCCCCATTTGTCAATAAGACTACTTACCGGTTCATCAACATGCTCTTTAAAATCAAGAAACTCACCCCGGGTAGCCTTGCGACTCTCATTAAGGGCCGCAGCAACTTCATCATTTTCAGGCGCAATTTCTGCTATTTTTAGAATTTTGTATTCACGATACACCAGATCCGATTCACTCATCGCATCAGGAAAGTTCTTGGCCACATAATCATTTTCTGCTTCGGCACGAATAGCAGTCACCAAAAGTTCTTCTACTCCCATAGTCCGCGCCGTCGAAATCGCCGAATCAATCTTTGCAAAAGCTTTTACTACCGAATCATAGTCCAGTTTTTCTTGGGCAGTCTGCCGTTTAGCAACAGATGCAAGGGCCGTCACATATTCTTTCACAGCTTCAGCATCTTTCACTTTAGCAAGATTCTCATTAGCCAAGCCAAAAAAGTAATCTATGTCGGTACTATTCAATTTCTTTTCAGCCGCAGCTTCAGCAGCACACACAAGCGCACGTGAATAATTATCGTAAAGCTCATCAGACTGACACTCACCCTTCGCAGCCTTCGTATAAGCATCAACGGCATCGTAACAAAGTTCCTCTTTAAGCTTTTCATCACCGTTTATTTCTTGATCACTTTTATCTTTACAAACTTGAATATTTTTTGATTCACTAGAATTTGAATCACTTGATTTCGAATCACTTGATTTCAAATCGCTTGACTTTGAATCGCTGGATTTTGAATCACTAGACGACATCTGAGATTCCTTTGTCGTAGCAGTATCAGCATGCTGTGCCATTTCGCTACTATGACTAGAATCACGCTTATCTTCTTTTATTCCACGACCTCCATTCATGATCGTATCTGGAAAAGCAAGATTTTTACCCACTTCTAGAGCCGCATCTTCCGTATTTTCTGCAGGTCCAGAACTGTGGTCATCACCACAAGCCACAAAAAAAGAGAGTGTCACCATCAAGGCAACAAACCAAATCACTACCTTTTTCATCTTTTTTCTCTTTAAGAAACTCAGTGCCAACACTTCTAACAATTTAAAAAGAACGCCTTGCATTTGCAAAGCGTCCTTTTTATCTAAAGCTATTTTAGCGGGATTTTATTTAACATTTACCCTATGGACCCTACCATTCACACGAACAAGGTAAGACCCCTTGTTGGGAACCGCTACACTTGCCTGGCCAAATACAGCCTTGCCAGAAGCCACCAGCTTACCCTGCATGGTGAACACGGCAATATCGGCATTGAACTTGGCATTCTCAACAGAGATGTTCATACCGGACACAGACACCCTAGCCAGCGGGGCGAGGTAACCATTTCCAATGGCTTCGGGAGCGACCACCCCAGGGTTGGCATTGTTGTTCGCATTACCAGGATTGGTAGAATTAGAAGAGCCCGCATTCATAGAACTTGCAGAACTGCTGCTTCCGGGATTGGCGGATTCACTACTTCTAGGAGCCACCGAGGCGCTGGAGCCAACAATGTTCGAAGCAATCTTTACTCCTGTAAGCAGATACGGGTCGATAGCCTTCTTGTTTGCGTCAAGGAATTCAACGGACATGATGGAAATTTCTCCGATGCCACCCTTCGCTTCCTTGACCTCCCACTTAAGACCCTTGACACCCTTAAGGATCTTGCTTCCATCCGGAGCATTATCCAAATTAACCCAATAAAGAGGACCGATGGTGTCTCCGCCGGCAATGCCATTAAAGCCCTTGCCTCTGGGTGTCAAATCATAAAGATCCGAAACATATTCCTCAGAATTTCCTACAAAAATTCCCGGTTCCGAGCCAGCGCCAGCATTCTCTACCTTATTCGCCTCGTTCTCATCGGTATAGACATTGAGAATGGCCATGCGAATGGGACCTGAACTCTTTGACGTCACTCGGATATACTTGATGCCAAGCGCGGTAAAGTCAACGCCACAGGTCTTTGTCGCCTTGCAGTCTTCACTCTTAAAGGACACGGCTATTCCTGCAGAGGGGTACTTGAGAGTTCCTGCAGCGGCAGCCTCTGCTGTCCACTCTGGTTCCGGGCCGATTTCCATGGAAGCTTCGGCAAAAATAGATCCGTCGTCCTTCTTGAAAAGCGGAGAAGAACCGGAGTCTGGCACCATCTTGGTTCCAATGCCATACTTGTCATGGTAGGCACCCCAGTTCCAGAGACCGGTAATACCCACCGTCTGGTCGCCATGTTCCTGCTGGATACCGCCAATTTCAGAAATGGACGGAGCCTTGGTGGGATCAGGGGTAAACGAAGTAAAGCCACTCATATTGTAGAGGTTCGGCATGTTACCAGTTATGAGGAGCAGGTAAAGCATGTTCAAAGTCGCCGGGTAGTACTTTTCACCGGCAACGGATTGACCGCAACCAGAAGCAGTCGCACAGCTTTCCTTTTGCTTAAGGACCTTGTAAACGGTACCGAGATAGGTCTCAGCTTCCTTGCTATCAATGGAAGACGTTGCAAGGCCGAGACCACCGGAGAAGGTAGAAGAAACGAAGTTGCGTTCTTCACTGTTGTCGGCCTCATAGGTTCCCTTGCTGTCAACATACTTATAACCGGAATTCACGCCACTAGCAGTGCGAGTTGTGGGGATAAGCCAATCGACAACCTTCTTGTTGAAAGCCTGGGCCTTGGAATCGCCATACCAGTAATAGGCCCAAGCCATGCGCCACGGGGTACGGGCGGCGTCATCATAAAAGCCCTTGGCGTTTGCCACGGCTGCTGACGTCAATGTAGGCTTGTGATCGCCCCAGGTGCACCAGTCCGGAACAAGGCCTGTCTTGCTATCCTGGCAAGCACTCAAATCAGTGTAGGCCTGAGAGATAACGCTCGACCAAGAACCACCGGCAACATCCTGGAAAATCTTGAAGTTAGCCGTAGTTGCGTAGCTCGGGTTGAAAGCATCATTCCAACCATTACCCGGCCTAATCTTATTGCTGGTGATATCGTTACTAGCAATCCAACCGATAAGAGTTTTGGCTTCGTTCAAATAGCTAGTACCATTCCACTGTTTGGAAGCCAGCACCAGAGCAAGAGCAGCATCGAAATCAGCGTCAGAAGCGGTACCGGAATCGTTGCCCTTTCCAACGCGCCATGTCATACCAGCACCATTGCCGCCATTGTTCTTCCAAGTTCCATAAAGTTTGTCAAACACATCTTTATCGTCCATGTAGACAGAGATCAGCATGCCGTAGGCAATAGCTTCAGAAACAGTCGTCTCTGTTCCTTCCGGAGCGTAGACCCAGCCTTTGCTAGCATCGTACCATGCCTGCTTCCACTTCTGGTAGTGAGCCTTAATCATTTCCGTATCGGCATATTCAATAATCTTGCCGTTGGGATACTTCTTGTTCTGCGGGAAGGGGAAGTTACCTGCAGCAGAAGCGGTCACCGCAGTAGCCACAAGCATGCCCAAACCAATCTTGAAAAGGTTTTTCATAACGAGTCCTTTCTTGCTGTTGTTTACGGGATTAAATATAAAATTGAACCACTTTTGCGGTAAGGCTAATCATGTAACAATTACGTTGCAATAAGGTTTCTCGTAGGTAACTTTTTAGGAACATAGCGTTCAAACGTAAAAAACTTTTTATATTCGGGAAATGATCCTTCGCAAGCCCGATTTTTACGACCGTTTCCAGTGTACCGCCTCAAAGTGTACCGACACCTGCTGCGTCGGCTGGGAAATTGACATTGACAAAGCCTCGCAAGAAGCGTACAGCAAAGTTGACGGCGCTTTCGGTGACAAGCTCCGCGCAAACATCGAGGATGGGCATTTCAAGCTTCTCCCCCATGACCGTTGCCCATTTTTAGACCAAAGCAACCTCTGCGAAATCTACAAGCACCTTGGCGAAGGAGCCCTCTGCGACATCTGTCGGGAACACCCGCGGTTCGTGGAAGTATACGGCGACATCATGGAACGGGGTCTCGGGCTCTGTTGCGAAGAAGTAGCCCGACTCTTGCTTGAGGGAGAAGGTCCCCTCGCATTCACCAGCGAAGAAATTGACGAACCCGAAGACGAGCTGGACGAAGATGACGAAGAAATCCTAAACGAGGTGCTTTACGAGCGGGAGCAGATTTTCAAGGCTCTTGCCGATGAAGCTACACCTTTCGACGAAAGACTCTACACGGCATTCGGGATAACAGACGAGAACCCGTTTGCCCCTCTCGGGAACGCCCGCGACCTATATGAGCTTCTCGCCAAGACAGTGAGTTTCGGCCCCGACTGGGACAAGGCCCTTGCCTGTATCAAGGCCAGCCTCGAAACCGCAGGTTCCTCCCCTATCCAGGACCAGGGCTTTTTCACAGAAACAGAGAGTTCCCGACTGCTCGCCTACCTCGTGTACAGACACTTCGCCAAGTGCCTGTTCGAAGGCCATGCCGACGGCAAACGTAATTTCGCCGTATTCTTCTGGAACATTGTGCGGTTTTTCACCCGCGAACTGGGCGAAAAGATCAATGCCGTCAAGATACTCTCCCGGCAGCTGGAATATTGCGAAGAGAATATGGAAATGGTTGAATCTGCCCTAGACGTCTAAATTTCGGGCATTTTCGTCCCAAATTCCGTAGTTATTATCAGTTTTTGATGGCTTATTTCTCACAAATATCGGTCAAGCAATCCGCTTTGACCGTTTTTTATATATCTTTTCAAAAAATGGATGAGAAAGGAGTGTTTGGAATGAATACCACAACAACGATTATTGCGGTTTCTGCGCTGGCATTCGGCCTGGCCCAGGCCACTGTCAACTTCCCGTTTCCGCAAAACGTGGATTACGGTAACGGCATCGAGGTGTCGGACAAAGCAACGGCGGCCACACAGCTGAAGTCTGCTTTCAATTACTACCTGACCGACAAATACAAAGAAAGCGGAAACTACGCCGCCATAGAAAAGGATCACGGAGGCAACAACTACGTATCCGAAGGCACTGGCTACGGAATGCTGATGATGGTTTATTTCAGTGACAACACCACCAGCTACCAGGACAAGTTTGACAAATTGTGGGCCTTCTACAAGGCAGGATCCAATGAACATGGGCTGATGAACTGGAGCTTTGGCGGGCTGAATCCATACGACAACAAAGCCAACGCTGCCACCGACGCCGAAATGGACGTTGCAGCGGCCCTGATTATGGCCGCCTACCAGTTCGGTGATGACAAGTATCTGGATGAAGCAAGGACACTGCTAAAGAATGTCAAGAAATACGAATTTGAGGAAAACGGGCTTCACAAGCCGGGCGATGCCTGGAACGACAAGAAAAATCCGTCGTACATAGCTCCGGCTTACTACCGCCTGTTCGCCGCCGTTGACACTGACAATGCCACATTCTGGAACACAACGGCAATGAATGCCAACTATGCACTTTTGGAAACAAATTCCGCAGAATATTCTACAGGACTTTTCGACAACTGGTCCGATGCAAGCGGAAAGGGACTAGATAAGTACTACGGCTACGACGCAGCCCGTACTCCATGGCGACTGGCCCAGGATTTCTACTGGTTCGGCGAGACAAAAGCCAAAACAATGCTAAGCAAACTTGGAACATGGGTTAGCAAATATGCCGCTTCGGCAATGAAGGGTACAATTGAACGTAGCGGAAACACCATGTGGAACGACCACAACAGCACCTTTGTCGCAACCCTTATGACATCTCTTGTAACGGACGCTTCTCGCCAATCGAAGTTGGACGAATACTGGAACGAAGTTGCAAGCCTGGGTGACGAAGCCTATTTTGAGCAGTCCATGAAAATTCTCTGCGGACTTCTCGTTACGGGCAACATGCCTAACTTCACCGACAAGGATGGACCTAAGCCCTCCAGCAGCGCTTCTCAGCAGGGCGGATCCTCTAGTTCTCAAGTTGCATCTTCTGGTTCTACCCAACCGGCCTCTTCGGGCTCCCAGGGAACCGATCCGCAACCCATATCCTCTAATTCTGTACAGCCAAGTTCCTCCAACGGACAGGCCGTAAACCCTGACCAAGACGTGGAAGCCATCGGAAGCTTGGCTCAAAGTACCATTGGGCTTTCCATCCACGGACGGATCCTGCACATCAACGGAATCGATGCCGCCGATGTGTCCGTCTTTGACATGCAAGGTCGGCCCGTCCAGATCCAGCACAACGTTTCCGGCAACATGTCCTTAAAGGACATTGCCACAGGCTCCTATATCGTTCAGATTAAGACCCGCAACGCAAACCTGATACGAAAGATTTCCGTCAAGTAGCGTGACAACTTTTTACCCAAGGGAGGATTCCCCATGAAAATCACAAGAACGTTCTTTGCGATTTCCGCATTAGCGAGTGCCCTTGCTTTCGCTGCTCCCATTGACGACATAGGCGCATTGTCTGTCAAAGGAAACCAAGTAGTGGGTGCCAACGGGCAACCCGCACAGCTTCGTGGCATGAGCTTTTTCTGGAACATCGCCGAAGAGGCAAGAGACTACTGGAACGCCAACGTGGTCAACTGGCTTGCCGAAGACTGGCACGCAAACCTGGTCCGCGCCGCTATGGCCGTAGAGGACAACTGGGGAGAAGGACAAAAGGGTTACGCCTACAACCAATCGGGAAACCAAGCCATGGTAGAAAAGGTCGTCGATGCGGCAATTGCCAAGGGCATATACGTCATCATCGACTGGCATAGCCACTGGACCAACGACAGGTCCGCCAAGGAAAACGGGAAGGACCGCTGGCAACTGGCGCAGGAATTCTTTACCGCCATGGCCACCAAGTACGGGCAGTACCCCAATGTCATCTATGAGATATACAACGAACCGGGAACAGATGACTGGAGCCAAATCAAGCCCTATGCCGAATACATCATCCCCATCATTCGCGCCATCGATCCGGACAATTTGATTCTCGTAGGCACCCCAAAATATTCCGGGGACCTTACACCGGTAGTTTCTAGCCCGCTATCAAGCAACTACTCCAGCAACGTGGCATACGTATTCCATTTTTACGCCTCAGAAGAATGGCACCTGACCAATTACCTGCCGGCGGCAAAATCAGCCATGAACACTCTCCCGCTTTTTATTTCTGAATGCGGACTCACTCCGGCATCGGGAAACGGAACCATCAACTATTCCATGGTCAATACCTTCTGGGATTGGCTGGACCAGACCAAGCTTAGCTGGGCAGCCTGGAGTATCGTGAACAAAGACGAGACCTCTGCCGCCCTGCAAAAGAGTGCAAGTGCCAGCGGGAACTGGTCTGAAAGTGACCTTCGCGAATCGGGCAAATGGCTCAGGGAAAAACTTCGCTCTGTCAATCCGGAATGGACACCCATTTCTGGTGGCACGCCGACTAATCCGGACAATCCAAGTACACCCGATAATCCAAGCAATCCCAGTACGCCAGACGCTCCTGCCGCCATCGCCGAACTCCATAGCGCTACCGGATTCCACTTTGCAGGCAACACCATCAGCGTGAACCTCAAGGGACATTCAAAGGTAGATTTGCTGGATCTGCAGGGACGCTCCGTAAGTACGCTCTGGAACGGTAGCGCCAACGGAAATGTGGCCTTGTCCGTAAATGCAAAACCGGGACTTTACCTGGTGCGTATCCAGGGAGCCGGCATTCACGAGACCCACAAGGTGGCCGTGAAGTAGTTACACAATTGTCTTGAAATACTCGATGGTCTTCTGGAGGCCATCGAACAGATTCACCTTGGGCTCCCAGCCCAGGGTCTTTTTTGCAAGGCTTATATCGGGACGGCGCATCTTGGGGTCGTCGCCAGGCAGGGGCTGGTACACAATCTTGCTCTTGGAACCGGTCAGTTCCAATACAGCCTGGGCCAGTTCCAGCATGGTAAACTCGCCGGGATTACCCACGTTCACGGGGCCGATGATTTCTTCTTGGTCCATCATGCGGACAAAGGCCTCGATAAGGTCGTCCACGTAGCAGAAGCTGCGGGTCTGGGTTCCGTCGCCATAGATGGTCAGGTCTTCGTCCTTCAGGGCCTGCACAATGAAGTTAGACACCACGCGGCCGTCGTTCATGAGCATACGGGGGCCGTAGGTGTTGAAAATGCGCACGATGCGGATATCTACCTTGTTCTGGCGATGGTAGTCCATAAAGAGGGTTTCGGCCACACGCTTGCCCTCGTCGTAGCAACTGCGGATACCGATGGGGTTTACGTTTCCCCAGTAATCCTCTTTTTGCGGATGTACCGCCGGGTCGCCGTAGACCTCGCTGGTGCTGGCCTGCAATATGCGGGCGTGGACCCGCTTGGCAAGTCCTAGCATGTTGATGGCGCCCATGACGCTGGTCTTGATAGTCTTTACCGGGTTGAACTGGTAATGCACCGGACTTGCGGGGCAGGCCAGGTTGAAAATCCGGTCCACTTCCAAAAGGATGGGTTCGGTGACGTCGTGGCGGATAAGTTCAAAATTACGGTTGTCCCGCAGGTGGGCGATGTTCTGAAGGCGCCCGGTAAAGTAATTGTCCAGGCACAGGACCTCGTGTCCATCGTTCAAAAGCCTCTCACAGAGGTGGCTACCCAGGAATCCGGCACCGCCAGTCACCAAGCATCTCATAAAAACTCCATTTCCTTGCCTTAATATAGCAAGGAAACTTGCTTTTTTATCAAGATTTTGGGTCTATAATCACAAAAAAAAGAATTTCTTAACTATTTTTTACAAGTCATCTTGCCTAACAAGTCTTTTCTTGTTATCTTATTGAATGACAACAACTTATACAAGGAGAACACACATGTTCAAGAAAATCGCTCTCGCTACCGCTCTGGTGGCAACTGCTTCCTTCGCTACCTGGGACAAGTTCCCGGTTCTCGAAAACCACAAGGGTCAGGCTCAGGTCGGCGCAGGCTACCTGATGCAGGGTGACTGGAGCCAGCTCGATCTTTATCTCGGCGCTCGCTTCACCGTGATTCCCAACTTGGAACTGGGTGTTAAACTTCCTTACCGAGTTTTCTCTGACAACGACGGCAATGACGGTCCTGATGGTCTCGGCAACATCCCCCTGATGGTCCGTTACCAGTTCATGCCTACCATGAACGTCTTCGTTGACGTGGACCTCCCCACCGGTGACGAAGAAGTTGTCTACTTGGACGACGGTCTCGGCCTCCACGCCGGTGTGCAGTACTCCCAGCCTTTCGGCATGGTGAACCTGGGTTCTGAACTCGGCTTCAAGATGCGTACCGAAGGCGACAACCATCACACTCCGGGCTACGAAATCAACGTGGGTGCCGAAGGCGACTTCGCCATCAGCCCGATGATCACTCCTTATGTGGGTGCTGATGTGAACGTCAAGATCACCAACTCCGAAGGTAAAGAAGCCATTACCGGTAAGACTGTTGAACTCGACGACTCCGGCGACATGGGCATCTGGATTTACCTCGGTGGTGCATTCACCATCAACCCCATGTTCACGGTAGACGCCTCCTTCGGCTTCGGTCTGGGTGACGACTACTACGGTGAAGACACCCCGATGAAGATCGACGTTCATCTGAACGTGAACTTCTAATCTAGGTTTTGTCCTGTGATTGTGGCCCTCGGCTTAGCCGAGGGCTTTTTTGTTCTAGATGGCGAGTTACACGAATCTAGATTCCGGCTCAGTGGCCGGAATGACGTATTAGCGACTCAAGCTGATCTAAAGAGCCGGCGTTTTCGATTTTCACGACGGGTGTGCCGCAGCCAGCCCAGAGGGCGGCGATATCGCCCTGGGTCTCTATACGACGCTCAGCATCTTCACGAGAAAGGCCCCGCTGCTGGAGCCGCTCCAGGCGAACCTCTGCGGGGGCGTCCACCAGCCATACCTGGTCCAGGAGTTTTACCACTTCGGGGATCCGGTGCAGGAGGGCGGCCTCCAGGAATGCCTCGCCAGGGTTCTCGGCAAAGAATTCCCGCACGGCATCGGTCAGGTACGGATAGACGATGGATTCCAGCTTTTCACGGGCAGAGCCATCCTTGAAAATCAGTTCGGCAAAGAACTTGCGGTTCACGCCGTCTGCAATTAGACATTCCGGACCGAAAGCGGTGGCGAGCTTTTCGCGCAAGGCGGTACAGTCCCGATAGAGCATGTGCACGCAGGCGTCGGCATCTAGCACCGGCAAACCCCGATGGCGGAGAATCTCCCCTACCGTCGACTTGCCAGCCCCGATGGTCCCCGTTATGCCGATATGCTTTTTCATTATTTGCCCAGAGAAATCAGGCAGAGTCCTGCCACAATTCCCAGCAGCGCCAAGAATTTCAGTTTGCTCTTGCGTTCCTTAAAGATAACAATCCCCGCCACAAAGCTGATGAACACGCTAGAACGGCGGAAAACCGTAATCACCGAAATCAAGGCGTCCTTGTCGCTGACCGCCAAGAAGTAGCAACGGTCCGCCACAATCAGGAGCAGGGCCACCAGGAGGAAAGTCCAGCGGAACTGGAAGGGCGTGGTCTTTTTTCGGGTCGGGTACCAGGTCACCGCACAGATGATAAACTGCCATAGGGCCATGTACAGGCTGAACCAGACCTGCACCGTCAGAGGGTCGAAATCCATCCGCTGCAATATCAGTTTGTCGTAGACCCCGCTGCAGGCTGCAAGGATAGTGCCGAGCACCATGGAAATGACCCAGGGGCTGCTGAAGAAATGCCCCATCTCCTTACGGCCCGCGAGGCTCAGGCCTATGTAAGAAACCACACACAAACCAATGCCCGCCCACTGCAGGAGGAAAGGCCGCTCCCCCATAAAGCTCACCGCGATGCCGATGGTAAAAAGGGGGGCCAGGGCGCGGATGGTGGCCGAAATGCTGAGTGGCATGTGGGCGATGGCGTTGTAGGTCAAAAGCCAGCTGCCGCCAACGATTAAGGCCTTGCCCATCAAGAAAACATGTTCGCGGAGCGCCAGGGTTTCGGTATGCCCCGAAACCAGGATAGGCAGCATGAACAGGGCATAACATGCGCTGCACAGGAACAGCACGGGGCGCACCGCATTCCCCTGGACAGACTTTTTCTTGGCCAGGTCATAAAAACCCAGGAAAAAAGCAGAGGAAAGTGCCAGCAACAGCCATGACATAGGTCACAAAATCTAGAAATTCATCTTGCCAAAGGGCGCCACAATACTATTTTTTATCAAAACATCAACCAAAAGGAACCGTTATGGGTATCAAAGGAAAAGCAACATCCCTCCTTGAAGAATTCAAGGCTTTCGCCCTCAAGGGCAACATCGTCGACATGGCCATCGGTGTTATCATCGGCGGCGCATTCGGCAAAATTGTCACGAGCTTCGTGAACGACATCGTCATGCCCTGCGTGAACGCCATCGTGGCAAGCCTCGGTGCAGAAGGTGCCGGCGAAGGCCTCAAGGCCCTGACCTACACCACCGCCGCCGGAGCCCAGATTCCCTACGGTGCCTTCATCGGCAACATCGTGGACTTCTTAATTGTGGCCATCGTGGTGTTCATTGTGATGAAGAAGTTCCTGGGCTTTGTGCAGAACATGCGCAAGAAGGAAGAAGAAAAGCCGGCCGAACCGCCTGCTCCACCTGAGCCGTCTGCCGAGGAAAAGCTCCTCACCGAAATCCGCGACCTGCTGAAGAAGTAAGCCGCAACGTTATCTTAAAATAAAAGACCGCTCCGGCGGTCTTTTATTTTTTTTCTTTTATTTTTGCACCGAAGGTGCCCACGAAAATAAACCGCAAGGTCCAAAGACTCTCAACCTGAGTATAGCGGTTTATTGAGTGTTAGGTAGGTCTTAGGGAGGGCGGAGCCTTCCCTAGTCAGTTAATTCCTTCCTTAATAAGGCAAGCTATGCTTACCCGCGAAAATAATCTGCACAACCACAGACTCGAAACCAGTGTAAAGCAGATTATTGAGCGTCAGGTAGGTCTTAGGGAGGGCGTAGCCTTCCCTAGTCAGTTAATTCCTTCCTTAATAAGGCAAGCTATGCTTGCCCGCGAAAATAATCTGCACAACCACAGACTCGAAACCAGTGTAAAGCAGATTATTGAGCGTCAGGTAGGTCTTAGGGAGGGCGTAGCCTTCCCTAGTCGCTATAGCTTTATTATTCCATCCGCCTCAAACGGCAACTCTTCTGGTTCCGGCGTGGCGATGACCACCTGGCACTGCTTTTCGCGAATCAGGGACGCCACCGCATCACGGCGATTCACATCCAGTTCCGCAAAGACATCGTCAAGCAAAAGAATCGGCTTGTTCAGGTAACGGCTCGCCACATCTACCGCGGCAAAGCGCATGGCAATGGCCGCACAGCGGCACTGCCCCTGGGAGCCCGAAGAACGCATCTCCACATCTCCGATACATACGCCCAGGTCGTCCTTATGGGGGCCCGACAGCGTAATCCCCTGAATCTTTTCGGCATACTCCAAACCAGACAGCTTACGGCGATAGGCATCCCGCAGAGCATTTTCATCTACCGTTCCGTCACTAGCTTCACCCGAATCTGAGGTAATGCCGTCCGCACTCCCCACCGATGCCGAAGCAAGCGTATCGAGTTCAGAATCATCCAGAAATTCCGCACCGTCCAAGGCGTCCAGTTCCTTGAGAATGGAACTCTTGTAGGCACAAGTAATTTCGTCGACGCCACTTGAGAGCTTGCGGTAATAGTCTGTAATAATCGGCGAAATTTCTTTTGAAAGTCCTATACGAGCTGCCCAAAGTTTTGCACCCAGGTCGGCAAGCTGTTCCGTAAGCACAATGAACAGCTCCTCACCGCCTGTGGCTATACCCTCGCGCTTGAACTGACGGAGCCACTGGTTACGCTGTTGCAAGATCCGCCTGTAGTTCCGCAGGGTGGTAGCATTTGCCGCCGAGCGAAAACAGAGAATTTCATCGAGCCAGCGCCGGCGTACATCGGGAGCTCCACGCAGAAGCTCAATGTCCGAAGGCTGCATCACGACGGCCGGCAAGTTGCCGAACAGCGCCGCCGGAGAGCGGAGGGTCTCCCCATTTTCACGAACATCGCATACCCTACGTCCAGCCCGTATGGCACGCGTCACCGAGCGAGCCGCCTCTTCGAAGTTTCCCCGAAGAATAAGTTCGTCGCCATTCCAGGCAATCATCTCCTTCAGGTCATGTGCCCGAAACGAAAAGCCCTGCGACAGCAAGTGGATAGATTCCAGAACCGTAGTCTTCCCGCAACCATTAGGGCCACCCACCACGTTGATTCCCGGAGAAAATTCAAGCTCCCGGGAAACAAGACTCCGAACGTTTTCTATCCAGAGTTTCGAAATCACGGGATATAGCCTCGCAAGCCGAAACTCAGGGGGTTCCAGAGTCCGGCCTCGGATTCGTAGGTCAGGGCGTAGTTCACGTCGAACAGGTATTTCTTTTTCGCAATGGGAATCCTGAACTTGTAACCTAGACCCACCATGTAGTTCTGGTCATCCATACCCATGCGAACCGTTCCGTCCGTAATAATCTCGCATTCAAAACCGACACGGGCTGTCCATAGATGCCAATGGGTATCAAATACCAGAAGGGTGTCTGCCAGCTGATAATCCAGAGCCTCCATCCAGGCGTAAACAGGCTTGCCCATCACCTTGGAACGGTAACCGGCGCCCACCTGCAAGACCTTGGGCCGCACTCCTTCGGTAGAGGGCACGGAATTGTCGGAGCTCACCGTCTTGGTCCAACGAGAAGAAAGGTTCTTGCTAAAGCTTAAGTTTCGAATGACCACCGAGGTGGACCACTTCTCGTTCCACTGGCGAAGCCATCCGATATTCAGGGACACAGGGCTGGTATAGCCATCATTCAGTTCAATGTTGTCGTCTTCGTAGTATTCCGCAATGTCCATGTTGTCGTAGCTCATGGAAAGGGATATACCGAAGGCATCCCTGCGGGTGGCCCTGTACGAAAATCCCAGGTACATCATGGAAAAGAAGGGCGTGGCCGTACCGAGAGTCTGGTCATCGTCATCAATGACCTTGAAATCCATATCGCCACGGTAAAGCATGGCAAAACCGATTCCCATGCGCTTGCCTACGGAACTTTCAATTCCCAAGGAACCACCTGTACGGTCCAGGTCTCGCTTTTCACCGTTCAGTGTGTAGCTCAGGTTCTGCCTAAAGCCAAGGATTGCCGGGTTCCAGTAAGCGCCAGGCATGGCAGAGGTATCGGCTGAGCCCGTGTTTCCACGGCCCAGCTCACGGGTTCCAGCACCCATACGCTCCACAAATCCGTCAAAGCCTCCCAGGGCAGCCTTCTTTTCGACTACACCTGCAGCGGCCATGGTCGAGAAAATCAGAACAAGGCAGACTGTCGCCAACAATTCCGAATTCCGAATTCCGAATTCCGAAATTTTCATCATCGGCCGCCTCCCAGGCTCATGACCTTGCCCCAGCCCACGTGTCCGTGATTGTCCTTGACCCTTACGTAATAGATACCCATGGTGCAGGGCCTGCCCGCATCGTCAAAGCCATCCCAAAAATCTTCCTTAGCATTGGTACTGCGAGATTCATCGGCCAGGCGGGGAGCACCACTCACAATCTTGCGCACCCTACGCATGTCGTAACTGAAAACCTCGATGGTAATCTTGGAATCCTTACCCACCTTGTACGACACCAGGGATTCCCCGCCCGCCACGATAACGGAAGGAACCATACGCACAGAGCCCAGGTTACCGCCCAGCTTGGCACGGTTGAGAACGGGCGTCCAAGTCTTTCCGGAATCAGCCGAAACAGAAATGCCATTGCCGTCCGTCGCTACCGCAAGACCCATGGTCTTTGCATTCAGGGGGAACTTGGTGATGGAGGTAATGATGGCATCACGATCTGTGACCCCGGTCTCAAAGCCGTTAAGCCAGGGGTCCGTATATTCTACACCTTTGCCGTGAGTGCGCACGCCCTTGGAATCCAGAAGCAGGTAGCCACTAACGGAGCCTCCCGCCACCCACACGCCAACGTAGGCCTTGTCTCCCATAAAGGCAACTCCCGTCACCGTGTAGTCCGCGTTGTCATAAATGTCTTTTTTCTGGGCTGTCCCTGCAGAATCCAAGAACACGACCTTCTTGAAATCGTCCTTTGATCCCAGCTCCTTACGCCAGAGACCCCCTGTCAAGACTCCCTTGTTCAGAGAAGAAGTTTCCACGACGGCCTGCAAGGGACTCCCCCCAATCCAGACTCCCGTGACACGCTCCTTTTCTAAGGCCTTGGAGGCACTTACGGCATCGCCCGAAGTCGGCTGTATCCACAGTCCCTGGGGCGTTGCAACCCACAGGTCTCCCGTTTCAGGGTTCAGCTCCAAATCGAACACGTCCAGATACTTGGAAAAGTCTACCGTAGATCCCGAGGACAACTTTTCCCACTGGTGGGTTTTCTTGTCCAGAAGCTTCTGGCTTATCTGGGGGTTCCCCGCCCCCTTGGAAATCTCGTATTCCACAAGACCAAGGCGGCCACGGGCCACATAAAGCACCTTCTTGGATTCCCGGTAGGCAAACCCGGTGACCGCGTAGTCCATAGGATCTTCGATAGACTCTACCGAAGAGGGTACGTCCAGCGGCGTAGGGGTGGCTCCGGCCTCTCTCAGAGAGAAGAATCCACGTGGCTCTAAAAAATGGTCCTCTTCGTCCAGGCCATACATGGGGAGCACCACGCCCAAGTTACCCGCCGTTTCCATAGGGAACCTCCTGCGTTCCGCAAGCTTGTCGGCATAGGTCTGGTAATGGACTGCAGCAAATTCATTGTCCACAGGCTCCACCTGGGACTTGCCCACCTTGATCTTTCCGGAACCGTCCAGGGTCAAGGGCAAGAGGGCCACGCCCTGGTTCACTTCACCACGGGAATACACCCAAAGCTGGCCTTCCGCAGGCCCGGGGGCAACGCTTACTGCCCAGTTGCTAAAAAGGGTCTCGCCTTCGGCAAGGGCCATGCCGACCCCGCACAGGAGCAGGGCTATTCCTACTGTAAATCTGCCTGCCAAATTCTCTTTCAAAAAAAGCATAACTACCGCGCCATCTACCGCATGTCGATTTCATCTACCCCAGGCAGGGCCTTGTACCGGAAATCCTCGACGGAAACGTTCTTCATGACCTTCAGGTTCACGATGTTGTACCAGCTGGAGTTACCCGAAGGGTCTACCGTAAAGAGCCGTACCGGCGAAAAATCCTTCTGTGAAAGCCAGACCTCCATCTTGGTAAACTGCCCCTTGTACTTGGAGGGGTCCAGCTTGAGCACCCACAGCTTTTGCCCGCCAAAGGTCCCCTCCCCCACGCTCAGGGCCTTGCAGTTCAGGTACTTGAACAAGAGCTCGGAGGGGTGCAACGAAGAGGACAGGTCCTCTACCGCCTTGATAAGCACCTGTTTCTGTTCCACATTGTGCTGCCACATGCTCTCGCCGTCGCTGTAGAACTTGATGCCCGCCAGTTCCAGCTTGAACTTGTCCCCCTCCGCCACCATCAGCTTGCCCTGCTGGCTTACGATATCCGGGGAATCCGCATAGAACAGTTGCAACTTGAAATCAAGGCTCCAGGCCTTGCCCGACTTGAACCAGTCCTGAGATTTCTTCATCACCTGGTCGGCAGTCAGCGCATAGGCGGCAGAGGCCAGCAGGCACAAAAAGGACAGTAAAAAAAGACAGCGGTTTCTCATTAGGTCAAAAATACAAAAAGGAGGGGGCGCTTTTTGTAAAAACAGTACTTTCCCCGGCAAAAATTTTCTATTTTACGCCTGTACTTTTTTGAAAGGTTTTTATGCGAAAACTGTTTTTGCCCATAGCCCTGATGGGAGCTTCCCTTGCTCTCGCCGCCGAAGTGGAACTTCACGGCTCCGTGAATGCGGACTATGCCACCTATTTTGATAGCGATTTCGACCCCACCAATGCGGCGAACCAGGATATCGACCTTGCGGCCACCGCCCACATGGACGAGAATTTCTCTATTACAGTAAAGACCAACACCCATAGCACCTATGTCACCGACAGCACGGGCAACAAGGATGGTTCCGAGACCCGCAGACACTACATGGCAAGGACCACCGCCATGGGTGATGGAGGACGCTTTACGGAATTCAATTTTGACGGAGTGGAATTCCGCTGGGACGTGACCCATGCCGTAGCCTTCGTGTTTGGCGACCTGACATACAGTGCCGGTGCCTTCAACTACTACTATTGGCGCGACCCCGCCCGCTACGCCGTCATCACCCGTGAAGAAGGGCTGAGAGGTGTCGGTTCCGAATTCGGCAATGACAAGTACGGTAAGGGAAAGGTCTATTTCGGAGCTTCCGAAGACACGGATCACACCATGGCCCTGTTCGCCACCTACGCATTCCCCCTGCTGAACCGCGCCAACGAACACTTAGTGCTCACCCCAAGCCTAGACTGGATGTTCGGCCAGCATATCAACCGCACCCACACCTACGTGCTGGGTACCGAAGTAGACTACTCCAAGAGCTACGAGAACCTGAACTACGGCATCTACGCCGTATGGGGACTCCACCCCTACAAGGGCAAGGGCGTCCACTCCTTCTTGCTGGAGCCCAGTTTCAACTTCTATT
This sequence comes from uncultured Fibrobacter sp., assembly GCA_946186895.1. Taxonomy (GTDB): domain Bacteria; phylum Fibrobacterota; class Fibrobacteria; order Fibrobacterales; family Fibrobacteraceae; genus Fibrobacter. Next base: position 2,580 of record CAMHOW010000039.1, on the reverse strand, counting down.
TCTTCAACCTGGGATTCACCTATTTCTATACCATCACGGACAAGGATTACAAGGCCGAGCCCCAGCTGTTCACCGACGACCAGTACATGTTTGCGGTGGAACCCAGTTTCAACCTCCACAAGAAATTCACCCTGGGCGTGTCCTACGAATACCACGACCCGGATAGAGAAGTTCACGAAGACGACTACACCTTCCTCGGCATGAATTTCTACCTGTACCCCACCATGGGCAGCGAAATCGTGTTCTGGTACGGCTATAACTTCAGCGACAACTTCAACACCGACTTTGCCCTGGGTATCAGCGGGAAAGTGGAATTTTAGCGCTTTATACGACTAGGGAGGGCGAGCCCTCCCTAAGACCCTCCCCGACGCTCAATAAACCGTTTCATTCAGGCCGAAACATTTGGGTCGGCGGTTTATTTTCGCGGGCTCCTTCGGAGCTAATATAATGCTCAGATTTATAGCGACTAGGGAGGGGTACCCCTTCCTAAGACCCTCCCGCACTCAATAATCTGCTTTACGCTAGTCGTTATTCTTTGGACAACGCAGATTATTTGCGTGCGCACCTTACGGTGCTAATAACGACTAGGGAGGGCGAGCCCTCCCTAAGACTCTCCCCACACTCAATAAACCGCTTCATTTAGGCCGAAACATTCGGGCGGCGGTTTATTTTCGTGGGCTCCTTCGGAGCTTTAACGACAAATAAAAAAAGAGGCGAGATTTCTCTCGTCTCTTTGAATTTCTTTGGTATCAGGATTTTTTTTACTGACCGAGGAACTTGCGGCCAATACCGTATTCGTCCTTGTATTCCACGTAGTCGGGAACGAAGTCCTTGCCATAGCTGAAGCTCACGTTCAGAGAGCACTGGAACTCGTTCATCAGCTTGCCCTTCTGACCCGGCTTAATCTTCTGCTGCTTCTTTTCGATCTTCTCATCGCCCTTCTTGCCCACCAGGACTTCGGCTTCGCACCAGCCACCGGTAGCCTTGGCAACCACTTCCTGACCGTCGGTAGAAACCAGCTTGATCTTGGAGGGGTCAAGTTCGGTGTTGTTGCCGGTAGAGGCCCAGAACTGAAGTTCGCCACTGAGAGAGCCCGGAGCGATCTTGATGGTGGGGAACGCCATGACATAGCCCCACTTGTCGATACGGCGGTTCACCGGTTCGCCAATCTGTTCACCGAAGATGAGGAAGTAACCGCGAGTACCAAGACGGCTCTTGTTCAGGGCGGCCTTGACTTCGGAGTTTTCCGGAGCCATTTCAGCAATCTTCATGAGCTGGTATTCGCACACCACCGGGTCGGATTCGCTCTTGGCATCGGCGAGGTTCTTGGCCACGTAAGCATTTTCGGCTTCGGTACGAATGGCCTTCACGGCGCCTTCGGCCACGTTACGGGCCTTGGCGGTAGCAAGGGCGGTATCGATCTTGGCAAAGGCGTTGATAACCGTGTTGTAGTCCACACCTTCCTGGGCGGCCTGCTGCTTACCCACGTTAGCAAGGGTAGTCACGTATTCTTCAACCACCACGTCTTCCTTGACGTCGGGCATGTTCACGGAAGCCTTTTCGAAGTAACCGTTGATGAGGTCGCTGTTCAGGTCCTTCTTGGCTTCAATTTCGGCGGCACGAACCAGAGCCAGGGTGAAATTGTCGTAGAACTCACTGGACATACTACCCTTTTTCTTGGCTTCCAGATAAGAGTTGATGGCATTGCGGAAACGACCTTCCTTGAGGTGTTCGTCACCGCGCTTTTCGTTGGTGCCCTTGCAACCAACCATGGAAAAAGCCACGGAGGCGGCCAATGCAGCGATTAACAATTTCTTCATTTTTATAAATCCTCGAAGATTAAGTTCAAAAAGAAACCTTTTATCCGTAAAATTTGGATTTAGGACTTTCAAATTATAATTTAATTAAATAAATTTGGCCTATTACTATCGCAAATAGTAAAATTTTATTAAAAAAGGGGAAAATTCAATGGAAATCCTGGTGGTGAGCCCAGAAGCAGGAAACTGGAGGACGGAGAGTCCCCTAGCCACCGCTGTGAACAGGATGACCTACGCCTTTGCCCGTGCGGGGGCCAACGCCATGACCTGCTCCCCGCTTTTCAAGACGCTACTCCAGGATTTAGGCAACTACCAGTGCATCTATAACGGAACCGAAAAGCTCCACGGCAAGCCCTACGAGATCTGGAAGTCCCCGGACGACCCCTTCCACACCTATATCTACAACGAAGAGTATTTCGGAAGACCCGACATTTACGGACCGCCTAACGATGTTCCCTACGGCGACAACCACCTCCGGTTCGCTTTTCTAGCTTCTGCCGCCCTGGACTATGCCAAGGAAAGCGGATTCAAGTGTCAGGCAATTCTAGGCCACGAATGGGGCGGAGCCCTGGCCGGGGCCCTAATCCACACCGTTTACCAAGAAGCCTTTGGTCAGGTTCCCTTCTTCTTTACGGTCCACAACATTACCTACGATTTCCATGTCTCTTCTAGCGAAATCGAGAATATCGGCCTGCCCAGGCAGGACTTCAACATGGACGGCTACGAGTTCTGGGGCAAGGTGAGCCTTCTCAAGGCGGGCATC
>CAMHOW010000038.1 GCA_946186895.1 uncultured Fibrobacter sp. | reverse complement strand
TAACCGAGAATAGCAATCTTTGCCATAACAATATCCTTGTTAAAAATTTTTGCGTAGAAAATATAGGAATTAGACGAAAGACGATAGACGAAAGACGAAAGAAATTCATGTAAAATTTATAGGGAGTAAAGGGGGACGCCTCCCCCTCGCTACAACGGCTCGTCATCCCCGCCACCATCTTGTCATCCCCGCGCAGGCGGGGATCTCCTTGCCGTTTCCGCGCCCCCCTCTCCTAGGGGCTCCGCCCCTAATACCCCTTTAATAATCCGAGTCTCAAGGGCACAGTCGCCTGCAAAAAAGACCGTCAGTCGCAACTTCACTTTGTTCGTCGCTACCCTCCGGATTTTTTGCCTAGCAACTATGCCCTCTCGCCTCTAAAAATGGGTTTCGCTACGCAGGAGGTTGCTTAAAGGCATGACGAATACGGAAGCGACTTGATGTAGTCTTCCATAAATTGCCAATCAGGTTCATACTCGTTGGGAGCGATTTTGCGAACAGGAAGTTTAATCAAAGAGCCTGGCATTCTTTTCGGTCGCCACTTTCGCCCATAATCCCATCTAAAACGTTCCTTTTCAATAAGAGAACACAAGAACATTGCAATGAAGATATTCAGTTCTTTGTTCCATTTTTTATGGATGTATAAAGGATTCACATCATGAGTACAGGTGAACTCCTTTGGCTGATAAAAAGCGTATCCTACAGAACCGTTGTTTGATACGGTTATGCAATTGGGCTTGAAAATCTTTTGTTCAAGGGGAGCATTGGGTTCATCGCCAGTTTTAGAGGAATCCTTGATTGTTTCAAGATCATGCATTGATGTGATTCCATTATTAGAGTCTGTTGCCCCAATAAAAGGAATCGCCCCAACAGGGTTTTCTTCAGGTTTCTTGTTATAGAAACCTTTGCAGATTTTAAATATTTCATCATAACGGAACCATTTCCAATTACTTGTATTTAATTTGATTTTAGTTTCGGAAATGGGCTTTGGATTAAATTTATTCTGCCAAACATCTTTTGCACGAGTTGGAAGTTTTTTTTCTGCAAGTTTAACATATTCTTCAATCCACCCCCAATTTGGTTCATATTTGCCGATTTCATTTTTTACAACAGGTAATTTCATCAACTGGGCACACATTCTTTTGGTGCCAAATTTTCTTCCATAAGCATATCGATATTTTTCTTTCTCAATTATGCAGCAAAGAAAAATTGCAATATATTTGTTTAATTTACGATTTTTTAATTCAAAAATCCTTATATCATCAGGGGAAACCATAAAATTTCCCGACTGATAAAATGCGGAACCGACAGATCCGTTTCTTGCAACTGTAATCTTATTTCCGGTTATAAATTTTTCGACTTTAACATAATTTGTAACACCATTGTTCGTGCAGGATGCTCCAACGTATGGAGTATTTCCTATTTCACTATTTTGAACATTCTCGCCTTCTCGATATGTTTTAATATCGAAAATTTCATCATAACGAAACCACTTCCAATTTTTCACATCCATTTTAGAAATCCTCGCTTTGAACAAGGAATGCTGCATAATCCCTCATTTTACGAATAAAAACTTCATCACAAAGAGTGCTATAATCTGTTTCCATGTATGCTTCTGCGCACCATTCATCCGTATGCGTCACAGTATGCAAAACAGAATAACCCGGTTCTTCAATTTTATTCTGATAAAGATTCATCCATTTTTTCTTGATTTCTTCCCATTTGCCATAAGCGTCAATGCGTCCCAACTTCTTTCGTTTTACGAAGCCATCGTCACGGAAATAGCCAAAGAAAGTCTTTTTATCTTCAGGATGGGGAACATTTGCTGTCCAAACCATCACACACGGCGGTGCTGATGCCGCAGGATTGAATATTTCTGTAGGCATACTAAAAACAGCTTCAAGCGTATGTTTCTTGAATAACCGTTCGCGAACTTCTTTGCAAGTAGTCCCTAAAGCGCAGTTAATCGGAACAACCGCAACAGCAATGCCGCGAGTTGTCAATATCGAAAGTAACTGTTCAACAAACTCAAGTTCATTGTAATCATCCTGCGAATAAGGCGGATTGATAAGTCCAACATCAATATTCTTTTTTCTTAATTCATTTGCAATCTTGGGATCAAAGCAACTACCATAATGGATATTACTTTTCCCGGCTCGTCTGACAATCATATTCGCTATGCACAATGTATAGATGTGCGGGTCCGCTTCAACACCATATAGGCCTTCCTCTCGGATTTTCTGGATTTCACTCGGATTGGCCTTCTTGAACATTTTGCTCATTGCCGTTACAAGGAAACCTCCAGAACCTGCACAGATATCTACAACCTTACTTTTTTTATTCAAACCGCTTACATCACACATGAATTCCGTCAAGTGTTGCGGAGTCAAAACAATTCCAAGAGCCTTACCATCATCGCCATTAGAGAACTTGATAAATTCATGGTAAAATTCTCCAAGTGCATCAATTGACGAATCTGAATTATTCATCATTGGCTTGATTTTCATATCCAGTTCTTGAATATACCAGCGCAATGAATAATCCTCATTCATCGGTGTGGTTTTGAAGTGATGAAGGCTTGCTACATTATCAAATGTGTTCAAGATATTGTTAATGCGATCTTGCTTTACTTCTGCTTCACCCAAGACCTCTGAAATTGCGGAACTTATATTCCACTTTAACGCTTTTAGGGTCGGTGCTTGCGTATAAAGATTTTCAAATTCTTCGTTTTGGAGAGCAATCAAAATCCCAGCAATAAAAATTGGCTTATCATTGGCTGTCACTTTGGCAACTCTTAAACTGTTGCTCATGTTTATAGCCGTTTGCCGAATTTCTTCTAGCGAAAACTGGCGCGATATTTTTTCGCCTTTCAGATATTGCAGATAATTATTCGGCTCAAGTAGGATGTTTAATTTGGTGAGCTCCTTAAACTCATCATGTCCTTTTTGCCAATAAAAAGTGGAGACTTTACTTTCGTCTTTTTTGCTTCCGCTTACACCAATGGCTACAACATTATATCGCTCTTTAAGGAACTTTGCATAATACAAAGCTCCATCTACCGCAAAATCCTTAGGCTTATTGCGATTTTCGCTTTCGTGGCTTTTTATACTACGCTTGCATTCAATGACAATAATTGTGCTAGAGTCTTTTTTGAAAGTCAGGATAAACTCTGGCTTCGCTTTTCCTCTTCCGCCCTGAGTGTTATCGTCAATATCACATTCCTTGGGTTTTCCACCTGCTTTTTTCAGGAGTTTTTCAATTATAGAAACCTCGGGTACATCTCCCTGAGGATAGACTTTTCCAAATTCATTCTCGCCAAGATTGCACCTCATCTCTTTGAGGACAAACGCTTCGCTGAATTGTTCATTCGCCATATAAACTCCTATAAGGAGTTTCGACTTATGTAGCAATTCTTCAAATTCCAGCCAAATAAAAAAGCGTGGGACCGAAGGCTTGCTGACACGGAGGCTCTGGTAAACCTATTACGCAACAAGACCGAACGGCCCACGCACAGGGTGCGTGAGCGTCCGACTTGTCCTTGCGTAATGTTGAAAATTTACCAGATTTTCCGCGTCAAGAACAAGAGTCGAAAACTCAAAAATTCTGTCGCTCCGTACCATTCGGTACGGGGGCTATGTCATTATGAAATATAAATAAAATGCGGGCTAGAGATTGCCACGGGTTCCACGACCCCTCGCAATGACGTCTAAAAAAAGGAGATGCCCCGTCAAGCGGGGCATGACAAAAAAAGCAACCATCTGATATTTTCGGGGTTCTAGAGGCCCAACCCTAGGCAAGAGTATTGAAAAGTTTCAAAATGTATTGCATTTGTACGCACAAAAATGTATATTGTTTATCATGAACAAGACTGCAAATTTATACGCTCGCATAGAGCCCGATGTTAAGGAACAAGCCGAAAACGTCCTGGAAACCCTCGGCATATCCGTTTCCAGCGCCATCAACATGTTCTATAAACAGATTATTCTGCAACAGGGTATTCCCTTTGACGTGAAAATACCCAAGGCTCCCGAAAACTCCGCCAAATGGTCTAAAGAGCGCCTCGATGCGGAACTCGAGAAAGGCTACAATGACATGCTGAAAGGTCGCACCTGCCCAGCCGCGATGGTCCTTTCCGATGTCAAGAAAAAATACAAGGTATGAATTTCGAAGTCCATTTTTCTTCCGCAGCACAGGATGATATCGATCAAATCTTTGACTATATCAGCGTAGCACTTTGTTCGCCTATCGCGGCAAAGAATCTAATGGAAAAAATTCAGGAATCGGTGAATACATTGTCCGATTTTCCAGAAGCTTTTGCCTTATGTCAAGATGAACCCTGGATTTTACGTGAAGTTCGAGCGATGTCAGTGGACAATTACCGACTGTTTTACCATGTCGACCATGACAAGCGAATCGTCGTTATATTGCGCGTCTTTTATTGCAGACAGGAAACAAAATAGCCTTCAACACCATCTGTAGATATGATTGCTCACGTCTAATAAAATTATGCTGATTTTTACGGAATCCATAAAATGGAGTCTTTATGTCATATGATAAGCGGGAACGCATGGCCGCACTCGAAGAGTCGGATGAAGTATTCAATGCCAAGATGCAAAAAAGCTTAGATGACGCTCGCAACGGTCGCGTCACGCCCCTGGACGACGCTTTCGCAGAACTCAAGCAGCGCTTCGCATAATGGAATACTCCGTTTTTCTCACAGAACAAGCAAAATCCGCTGAATCCGTAATAGATGCACTTCATCAAGCCATGAAGGCTTTATCGCTTATGCTTAGGCGAAAACACTTCATGTTATTGGCGCAATCCTTTTAGATTCCCGTGCTACCGAAGCCGCCGCGGTCAGTGGCGTCAAGAGCGCCTTCTTCGAAGGTGAGCGTCGGCTGGATTTCCATGATGCGGAACTGAGCGATGCGGCTCCCCTTCTCGATGGTCACATCGCGGGTGGCGTACACGGGCATTTTCCACCAGTCGTTCGCGCCGCAGTAGCTGGAATCCACCACGCCCACGGAATTCGCCTGCAAGATGCCGAAATTCTTGAACGTGGAACTGCGCGGGGCGATATGCGCCTCATAACCCTCGGGCAACTTCATTGCAACGCCCAAATGAATCAGGCGGAACTCCCCCGCCTTGAGCGTCACGGTCTCCGCCGCCGCCAGGTCAATCCAGTCGGACTTGCCGCCCACATACGTGAGGCGCGTGATAGAATCGTCGAGGTATTGAATCTTGATGGTCTTCGAGGTCATAGAGCCCTACCGAGTTCCCGGCATGAACATATCAAAGTCGCGCTGAATTCTTTCACCATTTGAATGATAAAAATTCTCACCTAAAAAATAATCGCAAATTATTTCACGCATGCGGGTGAATTCCTTAAGAGAATGTTTACCCCGCTGAGCCTCAATAGTCAAATCAATCAATTCCAATGCGCGAAAAACCGCCCGTTCCGTCTGTTCGCGATTGCCCTTGCCTTTCCAGCGGTTTGCACGCGAAATTTCGCTTCCAATATTCAGCATCTGCAGAGAAAGGGGCATTTCAGCCCATCGTCCTGCAGCCAAACTTTTATGCTGTGCATTCTCTACTTGCATAACGAGTTAACAATCTCCGCAATAGTATTTCGGATAGCAGGATCTTCAACACCACGACTACGATTACCTTGGTTCGGACGAATATTGATAAGGGAATCAAATTCTAAAAAATCTTCGCCAGCCATTTCCGGATAAAGGTTGATTCCCCAAAGGTTTTCCTGCCGAGAACCTGATTCCAAAAGCATTGTTTCCAAATCTGCATGCATTTCGGCATCAAGGGCGATTTTCTTTTCAACGACGTCAACAACGCCCTTGACCATATCGCCAAAGTAATGGGTCTGCAAATCCAATAAAATTTTCTTGTCAAATGGTTCGGAATAGATAACCATAAATGTTCCTAAATCTCCGTTCTATAAAATATAAAAAAAGCCCCGGCTTTTGACCGGAGACCTTTCGAAAAGGAGATCCCCACCTTGGTGGCCATGCGCACTAAGCACTAAAGTGCTAAGTGCTGTCCGCCCGCCTTCGCGGGGATGACAATCTTCGTGTCGTATCCGTGAGCAAAAAGCGACCGGTATTAACCGGTCGCGTTTGCGAGAGCGAGGGCCAGCCCTGTACTTGTTGTACAGATTCTAGCCCGAGCGGTCGTATTAAACAGCGCCCTGCCACTTCATGGCATCGGCAACCTTGAGGAAGCCGGCGATGTTTGCACCCATGACGAGGTTGCCCTTCTGGCCGTACTTGACAGCGGCAGAGGAAGCAGCGGCGTAGATGCTCTTCATGATGCCTTCGAGCTTCTTGTCCACTTCTTCGAAGGTCCAGGAGAGACGTTCGGAGTTCTGGGACATTTCGAGACCGGAGGTAGCAACGCCACCAGCGTTAGCAGCCTTGGCAGGTCCAAAGAGAACGCCAGCCTTCTGGAAGGCTTCGATAGCTTCCGGAGTAGACGGCATGTTTGCACCTTCGGCAACGGCCTTCACGCCGTTAGCGATAAGGGCCTTGGCACCTTCGAGGTCGAGTTCGTTCTGGGTAGCGCACGGAAGAGCGATGTCGCACTTGACCGTCCAAACACCCTTGGAACCTTCGTGGTATTCAGAACCCGGAACGAGCTTGGCGTATTCGCTAATGCGGGCGCGCTTCACGTTCTTGAGGTCGAGAACGACGTCGAGGTTGATGCCGTTCGGGTCGTAGATGTAGCCGTTGGAGTCGGACATGGTCACGACCTTGCCACCGAGCTGAGTAGCCTTCTGGCAAGCGAACTGGGCAACGTTACCGGAACCGGAAATCACGACGGTCTTGCCCTGGAAGGAGTCGTTAGCGAGGTCCTTGAGCATTTCGCGAGTGAAGTAGCAGAGGCCGTAACCGGTAGCTTCGGTACGGGCGAGAGAACCACCGTAGGAGAGGCCCTTACCGGTGAGAACGCCCACAAATTCGTTGCGGATGCGCTTGTACTGACCGAACATGTAACCGATTTCGCGAGCGCCAGTACCCTGGTCACCAGCCGGAACGTCCGTGTCGGCACCGACGTGCTTGCAGAGTTCAGTCATGAAGGACTGGCAGAAACGCATCACTTCGTTGTCGCTCTTGCCCTTAGGATCGAAGTCGGAACCGCCCTTGCCGCCGCCCATGGGGAGCGTGGTGAGGCTGTTCTTGAAGATCTGTTCGAAGCCGAGGAACTTCAGCATGGAAAGAGTCACTTCGTTACGGAGACGGATACCGCCCTTGTACGGGCCGATGGCGGAGTTGAACTGCACGCGGTAGCCACGGTTCACCTGAACGTTACCCTTGTCATCGAGCCAAGGTACGCGGAAAGTGATCACGCGTTCCGGTTCGACGAGGCGGTCGATCACGCCGTTGGTTTCCCAGGACTTGTCCTGTTCGAGGACGGGGTCCAGGGATTCGAGGAATTCGCGGACAGCCTGGTGGAAGAGGGCCTGGTCCGGATCGCGAGCGACGACCTTTTCATAAACCTTCTGAAGGTAAGCATTCTTGATTGCCATTTTATTTATTCTCCGTTGAGAGTTTGATTGTTAATGTTTTTGTTAAAGTTTTTAACGGGTTTAAAGATAGCAAAGCCCGCCCAAAAAAAGCAAAAAAACGGTCAAAACCATCAATTTCTTACATTTTCGTAAGTTATTATTTTGCAAGTTTTGTAAATTGCCTTTTTTAGTTAAATTTTAATAGTACACAAAGCAAAAACCTACATTTTTGTAAGTCACACTCTCGCACGCAACAAAGTTTACAAAATTTTACAAACCAACCTGCAAAAAAGGCCTGCATTTCTGCAGACCTTATGCTCAAAAGCACCCTTGCAACTTACTTATCCGCAACACAGCGAATAGACATTCTCATTTCATATAAGATATTGTAAGGCTCGTACACCGCTATCGCATTATTGCCGCTGGAGGCTAAAATGTAAGAAACCGATGTTTCAAAAGCACACGAACCTTCTTCTAGACAATCTGACGTCCACAAAAACATACTCGACCCACGCAACGCATATTCTTCGTCATTTCCGTCGTAATATCCGCCATATACCACGTTAAATCCAATTGATTCTAGCTTTGAAGTAGCGCCATTATAAATACTATATGAAGATGTTCCTTCTACAGTAGCAACCATCGACTCCGCTTCGGCATTTGTGGGAATACGCCATCCCTTAGGGCAACTATTCGATTTTCTTGCTGCACTTTTAGGATAAAGCCTGCCATACGCATCGCACTCTTCGGCATCATTATAACAGACAGAGCCCGTAACCGGTACATTCCAGTTTTCCGCCATCCATTTTAAGTTTCCGATAGTCACATACTTGACCAAAGTATATTTTGTAAAGCCAAGATTATTGAGGTACTCTGCACAAAATTGCTTTTCGGGGTTGTATTTTATTGCGTTCGATCCAACGGTACATGTGTACAAATCAGTGATGGTCGTTCCGTCTTTGCAAAACTTTGCAGTCGGATCATAGCTTTTGCCACTGCACTTTTCATAGATAATTTCATCGGAACCACAGAATTGAGTTTTGGGATTATATATACTGCCGCCGCATTCGGGCAAAGCATAAACCACATCAACGTCGCAGTAATGGGTCTCTGGGTTATAATACGTTTGCGAGCCGCATTTCTCTTTGGGTATAACAGTGGTTCCATCCTTGCAATATTCCGTATCCTGGACAAAAAGAACTTCCCCACAATAATCCTTACGCTTTACGACGCCATCCCAACAATAATAATATCCAGGAGTGAACGTTTTTCCTCCGCATTTCTCGTAGAGCTCAGATCCGTAACAGAAATTCTGTTGTGTATCAAAAGACTCACCGTTGCACAGTTGATAGGGCTTATTATCTGAGCCACAGAAATACGTCTGAGGATCATATGTATAAGCCGTACCACATTTTTTTAAGACCTTATTAGTACTAGAACAGGATTCCGTTTCAAGATCATAGGTTTGAGAGCCACAAATCCCGACAACCCGCCCTTCTTTACAGTCTTCAGTTGATGGCCAATACTCTTCCCCTCCGCACAACTCAAGAACTTCTTTGGAATTTGTACAGAAATGTGTCTCGGGATCATACAACTGATCACCACACTTCTTTTTTTGAGGTCTGGAATCGCTGCTGGCACCATCTCCACTGCCAGAACCAGAGTCGTCTCCACTACCAGAGTCATCGCCTCCTTTCTTGGAACTACTTGACTTTCCGGAATCACCGCAACGGCGTCCGGTGCACTCCTCGGAAGAGGAACTTTCGGGTTCAGCATCGGCGCTAGACTCTATGTCTTCTTCCGCAGCGGCTGATGACTCGGGCTCGGCCGACGCCTTGGGCTGCAGCTGCTTTTCTAGCTTTTTAAGGTTTTCCTTAATCTCATTTTCGTCCAGGCCTTCCTTGAACTGCTCGACCGTGGCAGAATCGGTAACTTCTATCCACTTGTCCTCAAAACAGGCAAAATAGGTAGAGCCTACCTTAGCCACCTCCATCTCACAGGTATTCGGCAAGGCTGTTTCGTTTTTATACTGAGGTATGCTGTAGCCGGCATCGCTACTGCTGTCGTCACAGGCAGCAAAGAAAGTCAAACACAAACCGAGAACAAGCCCGGTAGAACGGCGTAACTTACTCATTTTTGCTCCTTTTTTGCTTAAAATTATAAAATAATGTGATACGCACGTCAAACAGTTCTATATTGATGCTCATGAATATTCAAGACTTTTTAAGCGATGTAAAGACCGTGGCCATCTTCGGCCATGTGCGTCCCGACGGCGACTGTGTAGGTTCCACCCTCGCCCTCTACAACTACGTCACCGACAACTTCCCCAACATCAAGGTCCAAGTCTACCTGGAAAAATTTCCCGAAAGCTACAAGCTCTTGAACGGTGCCGACAAGGCGTCGCCACTGTTCGAAGGTTCCGGCGACCAGCCCTACGATGCGGCATTCCTTTTGGACACGCCCTCCTTCGAGCGTGTGGGGGCCGGCGGCACTGAAGCCATCAAGGCAGCACGCAAGACCTGTAACATAGACCATCATATAAGCAACCCCCTTAACCTTTGCGACCTAAACATCGTAAAGCCTGACGCTAGCTCCGCTTGTGAGGTACTTTTCGATCAACTGGACCCAAGCAAGATAAGCGTGCGCACCGCAAGCTGCCTCTACCTGGGAATCGTCCACGACTCGGGAGCCTTCAAGTTCAGCAACACGGGCAAGCATACTATGGAAGTAGTGGGCGCCCTCATCGAGAAGGGCATCGATTTCGCCCAAATCGTCAACGAGACCTACTACAGCCGCACCTACAAGCAGACTCTCGTTACGGGCCACGTGCTGAGCCACTGCAAGCTCGGCCTAGAAGGCAAGGCTGTCTACGCCTACGTGACTCCCGAAACCATGAAAGAATTCGACGTCACGACGGTAGACCTAAGTAACGTCATTGACACTCTTCGCGAAGTCTCGGGCACCGAAATAGCCCTGTTCCTCTACCCCGTAAACGGCAAGTACAAGATTAGCCTCAGGAGCAACTACGTGGTAGACGTTAACGTCATCGCCAAAGAGTTCGGCGGTGGCGGGCACACACGGGCCGCAGGGGGCGACACGGACCTATCGCCGGACGACGCGATTCGGAAAATTCTTCAATTGGTGGAAAAACAGCTAATCTAAGCCTTTAGCAACCCGGAATATCTTCAGCAAATATCGCCTAATGGGCCGTGCCACATACCAAATTTTGGCGCACAAATTACCACAAAAGCCGTAAAGCGGGCATTTTTTCCCCGTTTTTCCCACCACCTGGATGGCAAGGGCCTTGACGCCGTCAATATTGCAATGTTCGCGTCCCTGAAGGTTGCCGTCCCCCATCAGTGTCACACGGTCACCATCCAGCTGAACGATGCGGTGGACCACATGGCGGCCACCTTCCACCTGGGCAAGCACCACATGGCCGACCCGAAGTCCCTGAGGTTTCACCAGCACAACGCTTTCGCGCCCCCCGATAATGAAGGGGTACATGCTCCGGCCGTTTACAGGAAGCGTCACCTGCACGCCCTCGCCTACCAGGCGGATGGCTTCGGAAAGGATCTGTTCGTCGGTAGGCATGTCAAATTCCATCCGGCAAATTAGATTCGTCCTTCGTCATGGCGGACTTGATCTCAATATCTACTTGCGGCTTGCCGCTTAGTGGATATGATCCTCGGCAACGGGGACGCCATCTAGATTCCGGGTCGTTGCCCGGAATGACGTTATTGTCGTTGCCCGGAATGACATCCTGTGCAGAAACATTCTCGTTGCACAGTTTTGCAGCGGCTTCGTCGGGCAGGCATTCCAGGTGCCAAACGGGAACGTTTTTCGCCAGGGCGTTTTCCGTAGCGTGCAGGCCGTCGGCAACGGATTTGTCCCAACGCTTGCCCGAAATGCTTGTAACCAGAGCCGCGTATGCCTGCACACCCTTCAGACGGACAATCTTGTTGTAAGGGGCCTGGGAAAGCAGCACGATCCCGCCTACGGGAGCTTGCACGTTCCTGTAGCAAGGGGTTTTTCCGCTCCAGGGGGAGCCGTAAACAACGGCACAGGAACCGTCCGGACCGTCGTCAAAGAACCGCACCACCGGATTATCGTCGTTCATCAGTTCGGTGCCCGCCACATGTTCAAGCCAAAGCCTCGCATGGGTGCTCTTGCCGGTACCGCTCTTGCCCAGGAACATGTAACCCCTGCCCTTGTAGCTAACCACCGCCGAATGGAACAGTGCTGTGCCGAGCCCAGCAGTAGCCAAGGCGTACAGCACCATCAGGGAGTTATTCAAGGCGAACTTCTGCAGACGCAAATCCGTCAACCCATTGCCCATCAGCAGGCGGGCCTCCCGATAGTCCTTGGAACAAACGAGAGTTCCCGTAGATACATCCCGTAAGAGAAACTCGAAAACCGACTCCCCCGCCGCAGTGTGGCCGCAGATGATGGTTTGACCCTCGTCCTCTTGACGGATTTCTTCGGTGTAGTCGAGGGGTGCGGAAGATTGAACGGCAAGCGCAAAGGCTAAATTCCGTGTCTGGCCCGGAATGACGCAATCATTCGAGTCCGGAATGACGTCGTTAGTCAAGCCCGGAATGACGAAGGGGGCATAGTTGTCCATGCTTCGAGCAAAGAAATCGGCGGTCCCGTTCGTATTCGTGGCGACACTCTCGTCCACAGTCACAGAGAACACATGGTCCGCCACCTTATAAAAACGACACTCGCTCATAATCCGATCCTCCGGCGCTTGACCCGCAAGGGCATCAGGTAAAGGGTGGCACGCCAGTACTTCAGTTCCTTGAAAATCGCATTCATAGGGTCAAAGGGTAGCCAACTCAAGGCCTGCCTGCGATCCCTAAACCACCGCACAAAAACATTCCGTGGCTTCTGCCGGTACTTGCCAAAATTCCCGCCCACTAAGGCCAAGTGGAGCAAGCGCCGACCCCGCCAAGCACAGGGCTCACAGAGCATCAGGTCACGTTCCAGCCCTAGTACCTGCTGAAGCACCCACATCACCGCACTGCAAGCGTGCAGCATGCCCAGGGACTTCATCACCCCCGACATCTCACGACGCACTTCCTCGGTAGAATTCTTCAGCAACACATAATAGTCGATGTATTGCCGGAACCCAAGGCCGCCACTGTAGAAATGCTGCTGCAAGTGCGAAAGCTGCATCACCAAGGCAAACTTTATACTGGGCGCATAAAAGCCCTCGGGCACAAGCTCCGCATTCAAAATCTCATTGTTCAAAAAATCCTGAAGTCCCCGACTCTTGTACGGATTGCCAGAAGCGGGCCTGTAATGCACCTCCGCCATAATCCCGTCTTTGGAGCGTTCCAGGTGGGCATGGTGCACAAAGCGACCGTACTCCAGATCTTTCTCGGAAACCAACCCCATTTCCACCAGCATCTTGTTAATGCTGTCACGACCACCTTCCACCCAAATGTCGATATCCCCCGACTGGCGGAGCCCCGGGTCCGGATACAGGCGGGCGTTGGCCTGCCCCTTCAGGATAGCGTTCTTGCGGCCTACATTTTCGAATAACTGGGTAAGCCGGCGTGCCTCTCTATTCATAAGGGTATTCATGCCCCGAATCGCCTCGACTTCGGTGGCCCAGCGCAACAGGAAGGGCTTAGGCAGGCGACTCTCTTTAGGAAGCTTTTCAATGCCCGCAAAGGCAACGCCCAACACCGACTGCTGTTTCGCCAGAGAATACAGGCGGGTCCATTCCTCAGATTCAAGCTGCTGCGGAAAGCCTACGCTTGAACTTTCGGCACCAAGGCCCAGGCGAAGCAGCGCCGAAAGAAGTTGAACCATTTTCTGAGAGGGAACACCCATAGAGTCAAGTATAAAAAAAGAAAAAGCCGCATCAAGTGCGGCATGACAAAGAACAAGGTTATTTCCTGTTCAATTAAAATGCGTTCGCAGCTCTGTTACAGCACAACCGCGCCCACTTGAGGCGCACGGCATAACGAGCTAACGGAAGCGCCTAAGCCAAATGGTCATTAGACGTGGGCGCGAGACCAAGTTGATCACAAAATTCAGTTTCACAGCTTACATCGCACAGCGGAGCACGGCGTTCCATCTCCACCACAGTGAGTTCTGGTGCAGAATATTCCTTCTTTTCCATCTCTATCTCCTTAAGGGACCGGAGATCCCTGGATTAAGTCAATCTTATCCGGCAAACCATTATCGGTATCATCGGACAAAAGGGCCTTCTTGGGTAGCCCTAAATATACAAATTCTATGGTCGGAGTAAGGTACGGCTTTTTCATAGCACCCTACTTTACGACAACCCTCTTACCATTGTGGTAGTAAGTTCCCTGAACCTGGGGCTTGCCGTTCAGCTTACGGCCCTGCAGGTCGTACCAACAATCCATGCGGAACTCGCCTGTCCTGGTGTTCATCACACCCCGTTCCACAACGTTGCCCTGTTCATCCTGAACGACCACGTTGATTTCGGCCGGGAGTTCCTTTTCAAAACTAGAACCGACAGCGGACTTAGAAGCAGACTCCTTCAGTTCACCATTGTAAACCAGGTAAGCCTTCATGGGGCCAACCCAGGCCTTCTTGCCGGCCTTTACAAATTGGCCAACCGTAAAATTATCCACAGTCTTACCGGCAAACCCGTAAGCCCGACCGTACAAGTCTTCCCTTTCGCCGAACACAATCTTCTCGTATGCGGCCTTAAAGTACCAGTCGCTGTTGCCAACCTGCTTGTCGTTAACCACGGTCTTCTTGAGGGTGACGGGGCCATCAAAGGTCAGCGAAGTTTCATCGGCAATCAACACATAGGGTTCGTAGGCATACAGCTGAACAGTCTTTTCACCAAGGGTGACCGTCTTGAAATCATCCGATATAGAACTCAACACATTGAACTTTCCACCATGGGTCTTTTTGACCTCAATGTCAAAAGGCAAAACGATGGTAGAATTCTTGCCAATCTCAAAAGTCCGGTCAAGGCGCACAGAGGTCACTTCGATATCTTCGGGAATATAGAGATCTTCCAAAGAAGAACCGTCAATGACTGCCTCGTTATGGCTTTCATATTCGTAAACCGTAACGCCACCGAACTTTTCCACCTTAATCAGGCCTTCTACCCAGTGGGGGTAAAGGATTAGGCCCGCATTATCGGTGTAAGTAGCGCCCAATTCATAAGCCTTGTCGCCACCGTCGCTAAGGCTCCAGCCATCCTGACCGTAACCCTTGCGAGTATAGGAGGCTCCCTTCAACGTGTATGCCACATCGTGGGTTTTCTTTTCGGCAGGGACAAGTCCGGAACCATTGGCACCAGCATTATACTTGATCTCGTAAGTCTTTACCGACCAGCCAGCATACAGAGTCTTGTTGCCCGTCGTTCCCGTAGAAATCTGGGTAGCCCTGTTGGTCTTTTCACTATCGTAGTACCAGCTATCGAAATCGGCGCCATCCTTGGTGGGGTCCACAAGCACAATATCCTTGCTCTCGATAGTGTATAAAGACGGATTCAGAGCACTGTTCTTACCGCCATCCAGCACATAGTCGATGGAAAATTCCGTCAATGACCAATGGGCATGGAGAACGATGCTTTCTGTAATGTTCGTTTCGTCAAAGTCGAACTTGACACCGGCATCGGTGTACCAACCTTCAAACTCATAACCGATATCGGCGGTGGGGTCCTCGGGAGCAGCGGTGGTCTCCCCCGCCTTCACCTTCACAAAGCTCACCTTGGTCTTGCCATGGCCTTCGGCATGGAAGGTCACCGTATAGACAACTTCTGCAACCCACACTGCATAGAGGGTCATGTCTTCGGTAGCCACCACAGAAAGGGTATTCAAGTCAACTGCATTGTCTACCGTGGCATTGGGTGTCAGAGCCCAACCTGCAAAGTAAGCAAGCTGGTCACACTCACCATTCACAATCTCACCTACACAATAAGAGGTAGGCAGGGGTTCAATGCCCTCTACAGTGATAGCGCTATCCTTGGCCACACGCTTTGTCTTTTCAGAAACGCCCTCCGACGGGAAAACACCGGGGGCAACATTAAAATTTATCTCAAAGGTCGGATCCCAAACAGCATAGACCGTCGTAGGTCCATTTGCAACACCCAAGTCCACATCGGCTTCGGTAGCAGTTGCAGACAGCGACCATCCGGCAAAAGACTTGCCGCTAAAAGCAGGTGTCCCGATTTCATCGGCCGTAATCTTCTGACCGCTGGTGCGGTACTTTACGGTCGTAGCACCGGCAGCAAACGTACCGCCATTGGCATTAAAGACAATCTTGTATCCATCGGCACCATGACCGTTAAGGACTAGAGAATTCAAGCCCACAGACCAGGGAGAATCCTTGTCGCATACACCATCGGTCAAAGTTCCACCGTTCAGGCTACAAGCGATTTGTTCGGCATTGACCTCTTCAACACCTTCGGTCTTGCCCTTAGTTTTGCCACCACTGGTCGTGAATCCAAGACCTGTATCAAACATGTCTTTATCGTAATAGAGGTTGTCAAAAGTGACATTTCCCTTGTACTGGTGTCCAACGATAGCGCCAACCGCACCTTCACCATTAGAGACAAGGCTCTCGCCTGCATAGACGCAGGAGGAAATTTTCACCACACCGTTATTACCGAAATTCTTGGTATAGCCGGCAATTCCACCAACGTAGCCAATTCCATTGGCATCTATATTGACAGCGCTGAAGCAGTTCTTCACGGTACCGCCACCAACATTGCCCACAATTCCGCCCACAGCCTGGCCATCGCCGCTAGTGGTAATCTGACCCGTGGTGTAGCAGCCCTCGATTAGACTGGAATTTACGCTCTGCCAACCCACCACCGTACCGATGGAAATGGGCTTTTCAATCACCTTGTCCGGTTGTCCTAAACCGCCCTTGCCATAGCCGAGAACTTCGATATCTTCAAGTATCAGATTCCGGACCGTACCGCTAAAACACCCGATAAAGCCGATATTCTGGGCCATGTCCTTATCGTTATACTTTGCAATTAGTTCTTCGGCGTTGATGTACAAATTAAAGATGACATGGTTGTCACCGTCAAAAATGCCCTTATAGTTATTCTTGTTGTTGCCCGCTGCGATAGGAGTCCAAAGCTTGTGACCCATGTCCAAATTGGCAGTCAGCTTGGCATTGTAATTGACCTTTCCGCTATTCACCTGCTGGGCAAACCAGGCTAGCTTTTCCTCTGTGTCGATGATGTAGTAATCCGTGCCGCCAATATTGGATACTTGTGCGGCCTCGATAGAGGAGCCGTCCCAAACGGCAAAGGCCTGCCCCACTCCGAGCAGGACAAAAAGAAGCAATGGTACGAGATTCAGAATTTTCAAATTTTTCATAAAATCCGCCTCTACCCCTTGTTTTACCTATATTCCAATATAGAATATTCCATACTAGAATGCAAGAATCAACAAGAAAAACGTAAGTTTTCTGACAGATTTTTGCAAGAAACGTGACTTTCGTCACGTTCTTTTGCGAATTTTCAGCGGTTATTTTACGATAACACGGCTACCGTTATGGTAATAGGTACCCTGGGTTTGTGGCTTGCGGTTCAGCTTACGGCCTTGCAGGTCGTACCAGCCATCCATGCGGAACTCGCCTGTCCTGGTATCCAAGACGCCCCGTTCCACAACATTGCCCTGCTCATCCCGGACAACCACGTTGATTTCATCCGGGAGCACCGTTCCGAAGCCAGAACCGACAGCAGACTTTGTGGCAGAGGAGCCTTTCAATTCACCCTTGTACACCAGGTAGGCCCTCATAGGATTAACATAGGCTCTGCGTCCGACCTTTACAAACTGACCGACCGTAAATCCGTCCACCGCCTTGCCGGCAAAACCATAGGCACGACCGTACAAATCTTCCCTTTCTCCAAATACAATCTTCTCGTACGCGGCCTTAAATTCCCAATCGCTATCACCGACAGGCTTATCGTTAGTCACGGTCTTCTTGAGGGTAATGGGTCCATCAAAGGTCAGCGTCTGTTCATCGGCCTTCACCACATAAGGTTCGTAAGCATACAATTGTTCCGTCTTTTCACCAAGTTCAATTGTCTTAAAATCGTCCGATATGGAAGACAGAACATTAAACTTACCGCCATGAGCATTTGCAACCGCAATATCAAAGGGTAGCACAATGGTAGAACGTTCACCCATCGGGAAGGTTCTATCAAACCGAACAGAAGCAACATTCTCAATGTCTTCAGGAATATTTGTTGATTCGATAGAATTACCGTCAATCACCGCTTCTTTACGGCCGTCGGTGTAGGTATAAACCGTAACAGCGCCATAGCAAGAAACTTCAACATTTCCCTCCACCCAATGCGGGTAAAGTGTTATGTCTTCATTAGCGGTGTATGTTCCACCCAACGAATACACCCTTTTGCCGCCATCTTCTGTAGACCAACCATCCTGAGTGTAGCCCGACCGTTTGAATGTTTCCACCTCCCCCTTCAGGGTTATAGATTCGCCGTAGTTTTTCTTGTCAGCAACGGTTGTTCCAATTACGCTCTTGCCAGAAAGGTAAGTGATAGTATAGGATTTAATCTCCCATTGAGCATAGAGAGTCTTGTCACCCGTTGTTCCCTGTGTAATTTGTGATGCCGGTTCAGAACACTTTGCATCGTAGCACCATTTCACAAATGTATATCCCTCATTAGATGGATTAGCAAACTTAAAGGTCGGTGTCTCAACAGTGTATTTTGTGAGATTTGAAGAAGCATTCACACCACCATTCAATTCATAATGAATAGTGTATTCCTCTGGAATCCAATGTGCATAGAGAATTATGCTTCTACTTATTCCCGTTTTATCAAAGTCAAAGGCAACACCATCTTCCGTGAACCAGTCCTCAAAAATGTATCCTTCATCCGGCACAGCATCCATTTTTTCAACTTTATCGCCAGACTTAACCTTCACAAACGCAACCTTTGTTTTTCCATGTCCAACAGCATGGAAAGTCACGGTATATATTTCTTCGGTAGTCCAAATGGCGTACAGAGTTGTATCACGCGTAACAAAAGTGTTTAACTCGTTCAAATCAACAGTTTGTTCAGCAGTTGCATTTTTGTCGAAGGACCACCCTGCAAAAAACTTCATTTCACCGCAGCCAGTTTCCTGAGAATATACACTGCAAAATGATTCTGGTAAAGAGCCAAGACCTTCAACAGTAAGAGGTTCGTCTACGGCTATTGTTTTCGTCTTTGTTTTAACAACAGGACTCTCCGGAGGGAAATATCCATCTGTAGCATCAAAAGTTACAGTCATAAGAGGATACCATACTGCATAGACTCGGGTTGCCTCGGTTACAGTACCAAGACTAGAGGGTTCTGATGCTTCTGCTTCCAAAGACCAGCCAGCAAAAGAGAATCCCTCCTTACTCGGCTCAGAAATTTCGTCTGCCGTAATGGCGTTACCACTAGACAACAATTTAAAGGTTTTTGCGCTAACAGGGAAAGCACCACCATTGGCATCAAAAACAACCTTGTAACCATCGGAGCCATTCAACGAAATCGTCGTGCTTCCAACAGACCAGGGTTCCTGCTTATCGCAATCTCCATTTTCGTCAATCGTCCCCTTATTCAACACACAAACAACGGCCTCAGAATTGAGTTCGGAAATGGGATTCGTGGTAGTAACCGTACCCCTTCCAACTCCAGTTTCAAACAAATCAGAATCATAAAAAGTATTCGTAGTGGTCAACGTACCCGACCGATGATCACCAACAATAGCACCGACTGAGCCTCCAGTACCAGTATTTACAAGGTTCTCTCCTGCATAGACGCAGGATTCCACCTTCAGGTCAGCCTTTGTCAGTCCGACAACGCCACCGATGTAGGACTTGTTCCCGCTGGCGTAGATGCTTACGGTACTGATGCTATTCTTGATGGTCCCCGCCTTGGCATTTCCGACAACGCCGCCGATACCCTGGCCCTTGCCGCTCACGGTAATGGTACCGGACACTGAAACTCCGTCTATTGTGCCGCTTGCGCTTTCGTCTTTCCAGCCGACGAGGCCACCCACGGAAATTTCATTGGTTCCAGGGTTAGTCCCGTCATCGTTTGTCGCCAAAATATCGACATCCTTCAAGGTAAGATTTTTTACCGTGCCGGAACCCAAGACACCGATAAAACCGACATTCTGGATATAGAAATTATTGTTGCTGTGTGCTTCCAGGAGCTCAGAGCCCTTGATGTACAAATTGCTGACGGTAAATCCATTTCCGTCAAATATGGCGTTAAATTTCGGCGTTCCCTTTCCCGCGCAGATGGGAGTCCAGAGTTTTCCACCCAAATCGATGTCCGCCATCAGTTTCACATTGGGAATGTTTCCCTGTAACTCTGGATGGTCCGTATTTTTTGCTACCCAGGCCAGTTCCTCGGCTGTGGAAATCAGACGATAGTCCTTTCCGTCAATTTTTTCAATTTTAGGTTCAGAGACAAAATCTTCCCAGTTTTCAACCGCAAAGACCTGGCCAGCAAAAAACAGGCCGGCAATTAGAACAAACTTGTTCAAAAAAGACGGTTTTTTCATAAAAAAAGCCCTTTTTACGTTAATTTACAATGTAAATTTAGAATATTTATCGTAATTTCGCAAGCACTTGTAACATTTTCGTAACATTTTTGTATATTTTGAAGGATCGCGTGCCCAAAGTCACACTTTTTTGTCAAAAAAGAGGGGTTTTAGGGGGCGGGAGCCCCCTAGGAGAAGGGGTAGTGGAAGACTTGGCTGGAATGCCGGAATGAGGTTGCTTCACCCCTATTCGGGGTTCGCAATGACAAGGCTGGAGCGAGGGGAAGGCTTTCCCCTTTGGCAAATATTTCTACATTTACGCGCGAAAAATTTTATCCAAGGATAGAAACATGAAACGTACTCATAACTGCGGCCAGCTGCGCAAGGCAGATGTTGGCCAGACCGTAACACTCGCCGGTTGGGTGGATCGCCGCCGCGACCATGGTGGTGTGATTTTTGTGGACCTCCGCGACAAGTATGGCAAGACCCAGATCGTCTTCAACCCGGACTACAATGCCGACGTGATGAAGACCGCCGAACAGCTCCGCAACGAATACGTGATTACGGTGACCGGCAAGGTTTATGCCCGCGAAGAGGGCAACACCAACGAAAAGCTCGCTACTGGCGAAATCGAAGTCAAGATTGACTCCATCGAAATCCTGAACGCGGCCCTCACTTCCCCGCTGGCCATCAACGACCCGAACGAAGAGTGCAAGGAAAACGACGACCTGCGCCTGCAGTACCGTTACCTCGACCTCCGCCGTCCGTGGATCCAGAAGAAGCTGTTGCTCAAGAGCCGCTTCCTCAAGGCCGTGTACGACTTCTTCTACGCTAACGGTTTTGAAAACATCGAAACGCCGGTGCTCTGCAAGTCCACTCCGGAAGGCGCCCGCGACTACCTGGTGCCGAGCCGCGTGAACCCGGGCAAATTCTACGCCCTCCCGCAGTCTCCGCAGCAGTACAAGCAGCTCTTGATGATTGCCGGCATGGACCGCTACTTCCAGATTGCCAAGTGCTTCCGCGACGAAGACCTCCGCGCCGACCGTCAGCCGGAATTCACGCAGATCGACGTCGAAATGTCCTTCGTGGACCAGGACGACGTGATGGCGATGTTCGACAAGTTCGTGACCGAAGTGCTCGGCAAGGTCTGGGACTTCGAACCGCCCAAGAAGATCCGCCGCATGAAGTGGCACGAAGCCATGCTCAAGTACGGTTCCGACAAGCCGGACCTCCGCTTCGACCTCGAAATCCACGACGTGTCTGAAATCGGCGCGAAGAGCAGCTTTGGCGTGTTCAAGAACTGCGTTGCCGCCGGTGGCAAGATTCGCGGTATCGCCGCCAAGGGCTGCGTGGACTTCACCCGCAAGCAGATCGACGAACTCACCGCCTACGTGGGCAAGTACGGTTCCAAGGGCCTCGTGTGGATGCGCGTCAAGGAAAACGACGAAGTGGAAACTCAGGTCGGCAAGTTCTTCACGACCGAACAGCTCAACGAACTGCGCGACGCCGTCGGTGCCAAGTGCGGCGACATGATGTTCTTCATCGCAGGCCCCGAAAAGGTTGCTGCAACCGCTATGGGTCAGCTCCGCTTGGAAGTCGCCCGTATCAAGGGTCTCCGCGATCCGAAGAAGCGTGAATTTGTGTGGATTACCGAATTCCCGATGTTCGAATACAGCGACACCGAAGGCCGCTACATGGCCATGCACCACCCGTTCACCAACCCGCTCCCGGAACACCTGGACATGATGCTCGGTGGCAACCTCAAGGATTGCAACGCCGAAGCCTACGACCTTGTTCTGAACGGTGTTGAAATCGGTGGCGGTTCTATCCGTATCCACAACCCGGAAGTCCAGGAGAAGGTGTTCCGCCTGCTCGGTCTCTCCGAAGAACAGGTTAAGGAAAAGTTCGGCTTCTTCGTCGACGCCTTCAAGTACGGCGCTCCTCCGCACGGTGGTCTCGCCTTCGGTCTCGACCGCGTTGTCGCTACCATGGAAGGTGAAGAATCCATCCGCGACTTCATCGCGTTCCCGAAGAACACCAGCGCTTCTAGCCCGATGGACCAGTGCCCGAGCGAAGTCGACCTCCAGCAGCTGCAGGACATCCACATCTCCGTGCAGATGCCGAAAACAACGAAATAATCTTTGGCAAACACAGTTTGCCAAAGGCGCTACTTTGTTTACAAAACAAAGTAGCGATTAATAAAGCCGAAAACCATTTAATAAAAAGTGCGGGCTATTTGAGTCCGTACTTTTCTTTTATGGCGATGCATTCCTCGTCGGAAAGGCTTTTCAGGTAGGCCTTCCAGCCGGGGCAGAAGTTGATGTGGAGCCGCCAGAACCGCCCGATGAGGGACTTGGGGTTCTTGTCGTACTGGGCGCGGATTTTACAATTTGCACAGGCCATTACAGCAACTCCTTGATGCTGGCCTCAATAGCTTCGGGAAGCACCGTGGGTTCAAAACGTCCCACCACCTGGCCTTCGCGGTTTACCAGGAACTTGGTGAAGTTCCACTTGATGTCGTTGTCTTCGTGGACTGCCTTGCTAAGCTTGCCGGCAGCAGCGATGGCCACGTTCTTGAGTTTGTTTCCCGCGTTGGTGGGCTTGGGCATGGCCTCCTTGAGGAACTTGAAAAGCGGGGCGGCGTTTTCACCGTTCACGTCAATCTTCTTGAACCGCGGGAAGGTGGTGTGGTAGGTAAGCGTACAGAACTGATGGATTTCGTCGTCGCTCCCCTTGGCCTGCTCCAAAAACTGATTGCAAGGGAAATCGAGAATCTCGAAACCTTGGGCGTTGTAGGTATCGTAGAGTTTCTGGATAGCTTCGTACTGGGGCGTGAGGCCGCAACCCGTGGCCGTATTCACCACCAGGAGTACTTTCCCCTTGTAGTTTGCGAGGGGCGTTTCTACGCCCTTGTTGTCGAGAACGGTGAAGTCATAAATGTTCATAACATTCCTCTTTCTACCCAACATACAATTTTTCCCACAAAAAAAGTAGGGTGTATGAACAAAATAAGCGACGAGAAGACAATTAGCGAGTATAAACGGTTTATAAATGCAAAAAATCCCCGCCCAAAGGCAGGGACTTTGCAATCTAGATTCCGGGTCGGAGCCCGGAATGACGTGGGAGCCGAGTGCAGCGACAGACCGCTTGCGGGCTGGCACTGCCGAGGCGACCCAGTCATGCCACGAAGTGGAATGACGTAGGAGTCGAGAGCAATGTCAGACTGCTTGCAGGCTAGCATTGCCGAGACGAACTAGTCATGCCACGAAGTGGAATGACGCATTGGGATTACTTCACCTTGAGGGCGCCGCGTTCCAGCTTGATCGTGAAGTTCGTGATGTCGCAAACTTCGCTGGGACCCCAGTACTGGATCGGACCCGGGTAGGTGTAGGATTCAGTCTTGGCCCAAACGTCGCGGTTCTTGGCGAAGAACTTGAACGGAGCGCCGTCGAGTTCCACGAGAGCCTTCTGGATCACCGGCTTGTCGGCACCGTGACGGCGTTCGATGTTCA
>CAMHOW010000037.1 GCA_946186895.1 uncultured Fibrobacter sp. | reverse complement strand
GCGAGGAAGTTCACGGCGTCTACGGTGCCTTCGGCGTAAATCTTGCGGCCGCAAACATTGTGCTGGAACTCGAAATGCACGGTGCCATCAGCGCTGTCCAGGCTGTAAGTGTGGAAAGCGTGACCGCCCAGGTATTCCTCAGGCACATGCATCCGTTCCATCTGTTCCTTTTCGTTACGGACCTTCTCGATGTCATCCACAGAAAAGTCAAAGCCCATCTTCTGGAAGTCCCCTACCACGGCCTTGGCCGTACCACTAGTGTCGGCCTTGGTCTTCTGGTGGCTTTCTACCACAGAGAGCTTATAGCCGTTGAATGCCGTGGGGAATTCCTTGGCCAAAAACTCGATCATCATCTGGAAAGCCACAATCTGCTTTGCCATATTGGGAGCAATCACGCTGGGGTGATTGGCGTCGGCCACCAACTTGGCCAGGGCTTCACGGTCTCCGCCGGTGGTGCCCATCACAAAGGGGATCTTATGCTTTACGTAGAAGGCGGCGTTGTCGTTTACTGCCGTGGGGTGGGTATAGTCAATGCAAATCAGGTCGGGGTATTTGGCCAGCACTTCGCCAATGCGTTCTTCGCGATTGCTAGGCTTCAAAAGTTGAATGGTCTTGCCGGCCACCTCGGATTCGTTTTCCACGATAATCTCGCCCGTCAAAGAATACGGGACCAGTTCCAAACCGCGGGCCACGCAAGTTTCGGCCACAATGCGGCCCATGTTGCCCGGAATTCCATTAACCATTACTTTTACAGACATTGTTTACTCCTATTTTCCATAATTTTCTTTCAGCTCAGTGAGGCGCTGCAGGGCCTGCAGGGGGGTCATCTCTTCCGGACGCAAGCGGCTGATTTCTTGCTTCAAAAGCGTCAGCGACTCGTCGGGGGCGGCGAACAGGTCCATCTGAGGCTTTTCCTTGATCTTCTTGTGAATAGCCTCGTCGCTAGGGTCGATCTTCTGCTTTTCCAGACGGAGCAGAATCTTGCGGGCCCGGCGCACCACCGTAGAGGGGAGCCCCGCCATTTCCGCCACATGGATACCGTAGCTGGAATCACAAGCCCCGGCAAGAATCTTGTGCAAGAAGATGAGCTTGTCGCCTTTTTCCTGGACCGCCACCTGATAGTTCCCTGCATGTTCCAAGGAATCTACAAGTCCGGTCAGCTCGTGATAGTGGGTGGCAAACAGCGTCAGCGCCATGCGGGAAGGCTCGCTGTGCAAAGTCTCCACGATGGACCAGGCGATGGAAAGGCCGTCGAAGGTACTGGTTCCGCGACCGATTTCATCCAGCAGCACTAGGCTGTGAGGCGTAGCATTCCGCAAAATGTTGGCCGTCTCGATCATCTCCACCATGAAGGTACTGAGACCACGGCTCAGGCGGTCGCTGGCCCCCACGCGGGTGAAAATCCGGTCTACCACGCCTATGCGGGCCGATTCCGCAGGCACAAAGCAACCCATCTGGGCCATCAGCACGATCAGCCCCGTCTGACGCAGGTAAGTCGATTTACCTGCCATGTTGGGGCCCGTAATGAGCATCAGGCGGGTAGCCTCAGGAGAAAGCTCCACGTCGTTGGGGATAAAATCCAGGTCCGGATTCACCGCCACGATGACAGGGTGGAAACCGCCACGAATCTCGATTCCCGTGCCGGTATAGACCTCCGGACACACGTAGTTGTACTTGCGGGCGGCCCGAGCAAAACTGTAGAGCGTATCCACACGGGCAATGGCGTCGGCAATTTCCTGAAGCTCGCTGCGCCAACTGTTCACGCGGTCCCTGAGCTGACAGAAGATGCGGTATTCCAGCTCGTGAATGTTCACCTCGGCGTTGCTGATGACGGACTCGCATTCCTTCATCTCGGGGGTGATGTAGCGTTCCGCATTGACTGTGGTCTGCTTGCGGATGTATTCTTCGGGAATGGGCTTGGTGGCCTTGGCCATCTGGGCCCGGGTAATCTCGATGTAGTAGCCGAACACCCTGTTGTAGCCCACCTTGAGGCTTGGGATTTCCAGGCGTTCCCGCTCACGACTTTCCAGGGAGGCAATCCACTGGCGCTTATCCTTGATGTCGGCATTCATGGCGTCAAGCTCTACGTTGGCGCCCTCGCGAATCATACCACCCTCGCGGACCGTCAGGGGCAAGTCGTCGTTGAAATTCTGGAGAAGTTCCTCTCCCCTGCCGCTGGCCAGTTCCAAAACCTGACGGAACTGTTCGAACAGCGGGGAATGTAACTCCCCAAGCACACGGGCCACCTTAGAAGCCTGGCACAGGGAGCGACCCATGCCCGCCAGGTCACGAGCGTTGGCGCGACCGCTCCCTACACGCCCCATCAGGCGTTCCATGTCCAGAATAGAGGTAAGGGATTCCTTCAGCTCGTCCAGAGCCATGGGGTTACCCACCAGCTCGGACACGGCGGCCTGCCGTTCCTGAATCTTCGCAACAGAAATCAGCGGGTGGCTGACCCAGTCCTTCAGCACGCGGCCGCCCATGGCGGTAACGGTAAAGTCCAGAACAGAACACAAGGTGCTAGAATAATCGTCGGCATTCAGCGGGCGGACCAGTTCCAGGTTCCTAAGGGTGCTGGGGTCCAGAGTCAT
Organism: uncultured Fibrobacter sp.; assembly: GCA_946186895.1. Taxonomy (GTDB): domain Bacteria; phylum Fibrobacterota; class Fibrobacteria; order Fibrobacterales; family Fibrobacteraceae; genus Fibrobacter. The sequence goes on along the minus strand of CAMHOW010000037.1, from coordinate 22,616 downwards.
GTAGTCGTCCAGATTCAAAATCTCGAGGCCCGTAAAGTGGGACAGTTCGGACTTTTTCTGGTTCATCAGGTACTGAAGAAGGGCCCCTGTTACCGCCGTTTCTTTGTCGCGGCCATCTAGACCGAGGCCTACCAGGGATTCCACCTTGAAGTGTGCAAACAAAACATCACGTGCCTGTTCCGCCGCAAACAAGAAGGCCGGAATTTCCGTAATCAGAATATTTTCGGAGCGGATAATGTCCATAATGCCCGAGGGAATTTGGCAGCCTTCGGCAATGACCACTTCTTTGGGCATGCGCCTACAAAACTCGCACTCGAAGGACTGCTCCGAACTCCTACTCACCGCAAGGTAACCTGTGGTCACATCGGCAAAGGCGAACACCGCCTCCCCCGCCGTTTCTGCCGGCGTGTAGGCACAGAGGTAGTTGGCCTCCTTGGCGTTCAGGTTGGTCTCGTCCATGGCGGTTCCGGCGCTAATGATTTCCACCACGTCCCGTTTGACGATTCCCTTGGCAAGCTTAGGGTCTTCTACCTGTTCGCAGATAGCTATGCGGTAACCGGCAGCCACCATCTTGGGCACATAGCGGTCCGCCGCATGGTGCGGGAACCCGCACAGGGGGGTCTCCCCTGCAGCCCCGTTGTTGCGGCTGGTAAGGGTAAGTCCTAAAATTTTGGAAGCAATAACGGCATCTTCCTCGAACAGTTCGAAGAAGTCACCCATTCTAAAGAAAAGTATGCAGCCCGGATTCTGTTTCTTGATTTCGTAATACTGCTGCATCAATGGTGTAGCGGCCATCAGGTCTCTCCCATGGACAGCTCAATCTGGTCAGGAACCTCTTCGGGGGCCTTGGGCTCTTCGGGAGCGTTCTCGGGTATCGAATACTGGGGCACCAGATTGCCCGCTTCCAGAAGTTCGCTGAACTCCCTCAAGCGGGGCAAGTCTTCGGGAATGCGGTTAATCCCGAAGTACTTCATGAATTCTTGGGTGGTAATGTAGGTGTAGGGGTTGCCCACCGTCTCCGCTCGGGCACCCAGAGAAATAAATCCCTTGTCCAGCAGGTTACGGATCGGGCCATCTACAGAAGCCACACCACGGACCTGTTCAATAGCGGCCTTGGTAATGGGCTGCTGGTAGGCAATGACGGCCAGAGTTTCCAGAGCCGCCTGAGAAAGCCTACGGGCATTGGCCTCTGGGAAAAGCTTGCGCACCCAAGGGTAATACTTGGCACGGGTCCTAAAACGGTAACCACCGGCCTGTTCCACAATTTCGAAGGGGGACTGTATCTTGTTCAGGGAATCGTTGGCGGTAATTAGGGCCTCGGCCACAGTACGGGCATCCAGGAAATCACCCAGGATTTCCCGCAATTTTTTCAAGGTCACAATGTCCGGCGAGGCAAAGACCAAAGCCTGGATAATGCGGGCCAAGTCTTCGCGGCTTTCCACTTTCGGAAGTTCCGCCGATTCCTCGGCAGCTTCTTCCATATTCGATACATTCTCACTCATGCTTTCGAAAATAGAAATTTAAGAACAGAATCAAGGCCAAATCCGCCAAAACAAAGCCCACAAGCCCCGTAAACGTGCCATTCTGGAAGCCGTAGCTGTGAAGCCCCACGCCAAGCAGGTTAATCCCGAACCAACACAAGAAGGTAACAATGACGTTGAAGGCGTTAAACAGAGCAAAGCCCCGGTTTGTAACCAGGCGACCGGAGCGCAGGTGAAGCCCCAGCATAGTCCAGAGAATCACGAACAGGGCCCCGCATTCCTTGGGGTCGAACCCCCAGAAGCGCCCCCAAGCAAAGTCCGCCCACACGCCCCCAAGCAAAGTCCCCACAACAGTGAGAGCCGACCCAAAAACTAACGTGCCATACAACAGTGAAAGCAGATGGTCGTCGCCGGGAATTTCCCTACCCCTAAAACGGAACAATGCCACGTGGGCCACAATTCCCGAAAGGATCACCCCCGCAAAACCAAGGGCGATGGTAAACACGTGAAGGGTCAAAAATACCGAAGAATTCAGTATGGCGGGCACGGCACGGAAGGCATCTCCCGTTTCCAAAACAAACCGATCAAAGAACAGCAACAGGCTCAACACAAAGGCGATAGGCACCATCAGGGAGAAACTGCGGTGGGGACACCGGAAAAACGCCACCACCTCGAAAGATTCCAACAAGAGAGCCACCCACAGGATGATTTCGTACAAATTCACCATAGGCGGACGCCCGGTAGCCACAAGCCGCACCACAAGGGTCAAGGCAATAACCGCCGCCGCCACCAAGCAAGCCACATTCGCCCCACGGTCCAGAGCCGTCTTCTTGAAATTCAGGTTCAAGAGGGAAAGCAAGAACCCGACAAATGCCGCCACAAAAGCCCACAGCACCGGATCCACAAAATAGTAGGCCAGTTCCAGGTTGATCCGCCGAACCGTGGGGCCACTTTCTGCCTGGGCGGGGTCTGCCAGGGTGAAAAGTTCCTTCACTCGGGCGCTATCCCCCAGGGTCTCGAACAGCTGGACATTCCCGTAGAGCCGTTTCATCTCTAGCGTAGCGGCATGATCATCTTCCCTGCTGGCATAAAGCTCCAGCAAGTCCCTGGACTTGGAAAGCTCCCCATAACTCACATACCGACTGTCCTTCGGAAGCGACAGAGCCTCCGACACATCGCTACGCAAAACCTTGAAAAGTTTCCAGTCCCGAGTCCCAGGCTTTCCACCCATAATTTCCATAACCACTTCGGTAGCCTGCATCTTACGGGGGCAGCGGTCAGCCTCCCCTTCGCCACAGCGGTAAGCCGATTTTCCCGAAAAACCGTCCAGCACATCCCTGGCAAACGATGCAAAAGGCCGCAGCTCCCCCTGGTAGACAATCGCCGTCTCAGAGCCCCGCAATTCCGTCCGAGGAATCGGACGTTCCGACGCCCACGCCATCGTCACGACGGCGAGCAGAAGAAGCACAAATATTTTCGGGAACGGCAATCGGGTCATATTTTTTTGTGGTTCCCTATCATAACGCCAACGTAGAAGTAGGCAATACTCACAAGCAACAAAAGCGCAAACAGGTACGGTACAAAACGGAAGGGATCGTAAGTTACCGTAAAGAGGTCGATAGAGGCCTCTGGCGACATGGGAAAGCGGCCCCGGTATTCCACATGGTAGGCCCAGCCTGCATCATCCAAAGGCAACTGCCGGGCATAAGTCCCCAGGCTATCTCCTGCGGGGAACATGGTCAACATACCAGAGGTTTCCGGAGCGGATTCTGGTGTCACATTCTTGTAGCCATTGTACCGCATCTGTACACCACTCCCCACAAGGCTTCCTACCAAAAGCAAAAGCAGGGCCACATGAATTCCGTAAAGCCCTACATAACGCCTGCCACGAGGCATCCTGAAAATCATGGAAAGAACCAAGTGGATAGAGGCCAGCACCGAGAGGCCCTTCATGGCGGGCACGGGAATCACATCAAGAATCCAGACAAAAAAGCTCCCGAAAAAACGTTCCGTGCCCACGTCCATGCCCATGGAAACCTGGCCCAGAACGCCCCAAAAGACCACAAGAAGGAACGCCACCAGCAAGAACACGGTCACCTTAAGAGACCCGCAGAATCTCGCTACTTGCAACATCAAGTTCCCTCCACCCACACGAACTTGCGGGCATCCAACTCCTGCTCCCCATCGAAGCGGTAGGCCACCATACGGCCATGCCCAAGGAAACTTCCGATGCTGTAATCCAGGCAGCAGACGTTTTTACGAATAAGCGCCGGCTCACCTTTAAGCCAGTAATGTCCGAAAAATACTGGCCGTTCCTCTTCGCCGTAGAACTTGCGAGAACGAATGGCGTCAGGAACGGGCTCATCAGAAAACTCCACTCCGGGTTGGAGCGCCATATCCTTCAGGGTGGCGTTCTTCGGATCAATCCACCAGCGGAGCCGCATCTTTCTGCGCACCACACCTTCGCCATCCCGGAACGAACTTCCCGCAGGCAGTTCCATTTCGGGCCCCTTCAGCAAAATATCCAGAGGGTGGTACAGGGAATCCTCAAATTCGTTATGGCTGTCGCAGGCCCTGGCAATCAGTTCGTCAAAGTTCCCGTCAGCAAAGCACGTAATGCCAACATCGCGCAGAGCCTGCACGCACTCAGAGTCATAGCAGGCGTGCTGCGCCCGGAAAAGGTCCGTTTCCAAGTAGAAGGGCAAGGTTTTCAGAAAGTCCAGCATCTCCCGGAATTCCTGCTGCCGCCCGCGGTAAGATTCCACCGTTCGAGCGTGTATGGCCACCTTGTTGAAAGAATGGTCACGCAGGTACCCACCCGTGAAGGCCTTCAAAAAGTGCCCACCGCCCGCGCCGTTCTGTTGCCAGAAGCACAGAGCGTTAAACTCGTGGTTTCCCATAAGGGCGGTGGCAGTTCCGGCATCCCGCATGGCGCGGACCAGGTCCACCGTCTCCCGGGATTCACACCCGCGGTCGATGTAGTCCCCGAGAAACACGACCTTCCGACTACCGCCTGGATAGCGGAACGCACCACCGTGTTCCTCGTAGCCCAACTTTTTAAGCAAAGCCCGCAATTCGCTACAATGACCGTGAATGTCACCGATAAAATCAATCATAATTCCACCTTTGAATATAATAAAAAACCTATATTTTAGCTGAATTATGGACATCGGCAAATACAATCGCGCCCGCGTTGAAAGCATTATGCCCCAAGGTTATTACCTGGAGCTAGAAACTGGCGGCAGGGTTCTCCTCCCCGGAAACCGAGAAGATTTTTCCCTAGAAGAGGGCGAAATCCTAGATGTATTTGTCTACATGGATAGCGAAGACCGCCCCATCGCCACATTGCAAAAACCTTACGCGCAAGCCGGTGAATTTGCCGTTCTCGAAGTCAAGGACGTGAACCGCGTAGGCGCATTTTTGGACTGGGGGCTGAACAAGGACCTGTTCTTGCCCTACAAACAACAGCTGGGAGAACTCCAGCGGGGCGACCGCTGCGTGGTCTACATTTTGCTGGATGACAAGAGTAACCGCCTAGTGGCCACCGAAAAAATCAAGAGTTTCATCGATACCGACACGTCGGAGTTGCACGTCGGCGAGCGGGTGGAACTGGCCGCCTACGAAGTCACGCCGGACTATGTGGACTTTCTGGTAAACTACCGTTATACAGGGCGCCTTATGGTCACACCCGGCAGCAAGCGCATCTACATCGGCGATACCATGCCGGGCTACATCCAGCGTTTTACCAGCGACGGAAAGATTACCCTGAACCTCACTCCCGTAGGCTACAAGGGCATCATGAAGAGTGACAGTCCGAACGCCATTCTTCGAAAGCTCGAAGAAGCTGGCGGGTTCTTGCCCTACGGTGACCACACCGACCCAGAGACCATCCAGAAGGAATTCGGCATGTCCAAGAAGACCTTCAAGAAAATTCTCGGGACGCTCTACCGCGAAGGGAAAATCCTGTTGCAAGACGACGGCATAAAGGCTTGCTAGATTCCCACCTAAAGGTGGCCATGCGCACTAGGCAATAAATTGCCAAGTGCTGTCCGCCGGGTCAAGCCCGGAATGACGTTTCAGGTGAAAAAAACTTATTACTTCAAGCGGGCCTTTAGGTCCGCTATTTCTTTTGTGGACAGACCCAACTTTTCTAGGTACTGCTCTGTAGCCTTGGCCAGATCGACTTTTTCGAAATCTTCGATATCCACGCCCGCATCGGAGTAGGCCATTTTCATATTGCGGACAATCAAGGCCTGGAACCAGTCCAGCTGCGACTCCGTAAGGCGCTGTTGCTTGCCGTGCACCACATTGTAGTAGTTATCGTAAGTCTTCACGTAGTCCTTCTCCACCTCTTCGGCAGAAGCTCCCATCAGAGATTCCAGCACGGCACTCACAAAGCCTGCACGGTCCTTGCCCATCTGGCAGTGCACCAGATAAGGGGCCTCGTTTTCTATCATGAACCGGAGCCCCTTTACCAGACCTTCCTTGAAGAGATTGGTGGTAAACGACGCCGGCAAAGACAGGTAAACAACTTTCTGCGTAGCGTAGTAGGACTTGTCAAAGCCCTCGTAGGCCTTGGCACCCTTGTCCGTATCCGTCAGGTTGATAAATGTCGCCACCTTGGCCGCCTTGGCCAGGGAATCTGCGTATGTATTGCGGCCATCCACCGGGTCGATAGGGCTAGAAGAACGGTAGAGCACGCCCTTCCCCATTCCCGTGGTGGTAATTTCCCTGAAGTTGGCAAAATCCGCCACGGACAGGTCCGGATAGTTATCGATGACCAGCCCGTAGTTCTGGTATTCCAGCATTTCAAGGTTTTCCTTGAAACCGCCCTTGTCCTTCAGGGCAACATTCACCTCGATGGGTAACTTGACGTCTTTCAGTCTGTAGGGGTATTCCGAACCTGCGGGGGCATTTTCTGCTATGCCAAGGGCAACGGCAAGCTGCCCAAAGTTGATGCCCAGGGTCACATGGGGCTTACCCGACACCACACGCAGCAACAGTTCTCCGGGAGAAACGGCATCGTAGTCCGGCACAACGGGGACTTCCAGAGTGTCGTAACCATCCACCATCACCGTCACAATATCCCCCAGTTCAAATACCGCAAGGAACGAATCCGCCGCCACGTCTAGATTCAGGCTGCCAAAACTCAGCATGTCGATACCGTCTTTCTTGACGGTGGTGCTGAGCAGCACCTGGTCTTCGTCACTGGAAGAACTAGACGAATTGCTACAGGCCACAAAGAGCAAGGCCATAGCGAAAGAAAGAAGGATTTTCAAATTTCGATCCATAACCACCTCTTTGAGAAAGCCTTATATCTTCGGCATCTTGACGGTCTTGTTGAATTCCTCAGGCGTGGTGAACGTGGGCACAATGTCGTGGAGGGCATTGATAGCCGTCTTGTCATCATTCTCCTGAGCCGCATTCTTAAGGGTCCACAGCTGATTCACAAAGGTATCTAATTCAATGGGAATCTGCTTTCCGATGTAGATAAGTTTGTTCTTGGTCTTCTGCAGGCCCTCTTCGTTCATCAGCAATTCTTCGAGCAGTTTTTCTCCAGGTCGCAATCCCGTGAACTTGATTTCCACATCCTTGTAAGGCACCTTGCCATACATACGGATCAGGTTTTCAGCCAGGGTCACAATTTTCACGGGCTGTCCCATATCCAGCACAAAAATTTCACCACCATGAGCAAAGCTTGCCGCCTCTAACACCAGGTTCACCGCCTCAGGAATGGTCATAAAGTAGCGGATAATGTCAGGGTGTGTCACCGTCACGGGCTTGCCCTGCTCAATCTGGCGCTTGAACAGCGGAATCACGGAGCCGTTACTTCCCAGCACGTTTCCAAAGCGGGTGGTCACAAATTCAGTTTTGCAGTCCTTCTGTTGTGCAAAGAACTGGACAATCATTTCGCAACAACGCTTAGAAGCTCCCATCACATTAGTGGGGTTCACGGCCTTGTCGGTGCTAATCATCACGAACTTTTTCACGTTGTGCAGCAGCGAAAGCGTCGCCATGTTGAAAGTGCCCACCACGTTGTTCTTGATGGCTTCCATAGGATTGTTTTCCATCAGGGGCACATGCTTGTGGGCCGCCGCATGGAATACCACCTGAGGTTCGTACTTCTTGAAAATCTGGTTCATGCGGAAGTAGTCACGAACACTTGCAATCAGCGTCACCAGGTTCAAGCGATTGCCGTACTCCATTATCAGTTCTTGCTGGATTTCGTAGGCATTGTTCTCGTAGATATCCACGATAATCACTTGTTTGGGTTTGTACTTGGCAATCTGGCGCACCAGTTCGCTACCGATACTTCCACCACCGCCCGTGACCATACAGACCTTGTCTTCAATGAATTCGCGGATTTCGGAATTGTTGAACTTGATAGGTTCACGACCCAACAAATCTTCCACCTTGATATCGCGAATCTGACTTACAAAACTTGTGGAGCCGGTTCCTACTGAAGAAGTGTCCAACAGGTTCCCGATAAAGGGCAACACCTTCACTGGGAGGCCAGTCTTTCCACAGATATCCAGAATTGCCTGTCGATCCTTAGGCGGGCAACTGGGAATGGCAAAGACAATCAGCTCTATCCGCAGTTCCTTTGCCACCTTGGGAATATCAGAGGTAGTCCCTGCCACCAGCACGCCACCAACAGGCTTACCAATCTTGTAGCGGTCGTCATCGATCAAGCAGACCGGGTTGATGTTCTTGGCAGACCCGGTGCTTTCCCCATGGCTCGCATCGTCCTGGTTGTTCCGGATTTCGTTCAGCAACAGTCGGGTCGCATTTCCCGCACCGATAATCATGGTGCGTTTGCGTTCCGCCTCCTGGTGTCCAGTAGCCACAAGAGATACGAACGTTCTACGGAAAAGATAACGGAACGCCGATATGCCAACAATGGCCACAAAAGCGTGAAGCAGGGCGAATTCCCAGAACAAGTCCTTGTGGAACAAATAGACCAAGCCGTACGCCACGGCCATGCCCACCACGATTCCCTTGACGCAGCTCAAATAATCACGCTTGCTAAAGTAGCGCCACAACTTGTTGTAGGCACCAAAGAACAAAAGGCTACCAAAGCAGCAGACAACGCTGGTAACGATAATAACAAACTGGTCTGGGCGACCGATATGGTCGGCAATAAGAGGCAACGGGTAGTTGGCAATCAACGCCGACACCGCCACAACGAAGGCATCCGACAGCGCAAGTACCCGCTTACGCAACCTGAAGCTGTTCATCAACGCATTGAACCGACTGCTCTTCTCTAATTTTTCTTTAATGTTCATCATACCCTACCACATAAATGATGTTCGGACATTAACCGATTTTTCATCACCCAAACCAAACTCTCCCATAAAGGCCAAATGGCGACCGCGGTATCCAACCGCCGGTGTCACCGTATAAACCAAGGGGGCGTCATGCACAAATCTCTTGCGGACCGTCTTGTAGGGGTCCTCGATGTTGCTACCTGCATCAGTCCCTTTCCAGAACCACTTCTGATGGACGCTCAAGAACAGCCCACCAAAACTACCCATCTCCAGTTGACCGTAAACGGTCCAATCCACAGCAAGGCTGTTAGGACCATTGGGGTTCCCAAGGGGCTCCCCTAGATGTGCCATCTGAGCACGGGCCGTATCGTAATGACAGTAAGTAAAAGGTTCCACACGGGCAATTTCAGCAATGGTTCCCGTCTGAAGGAGGTGCCCCCCTACATGAAAGTCGTGCCCCGCCTGCATACCCAGCATGCCAGCCCAGCGATTGTTGCTGTACTTGTTTTCATACACTGCATAAGGCGATTCCATATCATCTAAAAAGAACTCCCCATAAAGGCGTACCGTACTAAACAAACGATAGTTCATGTCAAAGGCCAGAGCCCCATTGTTCACCCGCTCGGTGTAGTTTCCCTTCTCGATAAAAAGAGGCACAATAGGAGCGAACAGCCACGGCTTGTTCTCGTTATAGAGCACCTGGAGCTCGCTCATTCCAAGGGTCAAGTTGCCTACAGCAAGTTCATAACGGTGAGCATAAAGATTGCGGTCATTCAGGTTATTGCGGCTATAGCTCCAGCTATCCACCCGCAAGTCGGCATACACGCTAAACACACGCAAGGGGCCAAAGGTAAGGTCCAACGAGAGCATGTTGTAAGGCAGCGCATACTGGTTCATGGAGAGATTATTGTAGTAGCCCGGACCCCAATGGAGCACATCACGGGCCAACTGAAGCCGTGCCCAAGCATAGTTCAACGCCATGTGGGCCCTGTAGCGGGAATAGCTCACATAGTCCGCACCGGCATTCTTCTCCTTGGTCTGCACATCAAAGACTTCGCCGTCAAAACTCTTGGGTTTCTTGGCGGAATGTTCGCCAGCATACATACGGGCATCCAAATCAAAATCCAAGGAGTCCGCATAGCCACGCAGGTAAAGCCCCCCATCAAAAGAAGGCCACAGGGTATCTCCCAAGGATTCACTCGCCTGGTAGTCAACGCCAAACACCGGCGAGGCCGCCAAGCCAAAACGATGATCCGTACCGAAGAATTCACCAGTCGTGTCCGCAAAGAACACCATGGCCGAGGATTCCGTCTTGTTAAAGTCACGGATAAAATCGTAATTGCGCCTTGGATAGGTAAAGAACTGGCGAGACTCTCCCACCGTCTGCTGGTGGTACTCCATAAGCATGGGCATATAGTCCAACTGGCGTAAATTTCGGGTACGTTCAGAACCTACCACAGGGGATGCCCCCGTAGTTCCGAATGTAACCAAAAGAACGCCCCAGAAGAGCAATATCCGGAGTCTCATTTGCATCTTTCTCAAATATAGGAAAAAGAGGCTAGAACTTTATCGGGTACAGCAAGAACCAGTGATATTTTGGATAAACTTGTACCGCCGGAGCAGGGAGCTTGAAATAGTTCAGCCACTTGATCAAAGTGCGAGCCAAACGGCTCTGGGGCCTAAAGGCCTCCAAGTCATAGTCTAAGGCTATATAAACTTCCCTATGGGGCGTTCCCTCGTAATCCTTGATGAACACGCCTTCGTCTATACTAAGGCCCGCCGCAATGGCAAGCCAGCTAGGATAAAACTTTTGTGCCCCAGCAGGGAGAAGTCGATAAGGCTTGAAGGACGCCCAAAAAGTCTGGTTGCAATAATCGTCTGTAAAGACTCCAGTATGACTTTGTCTGTAATAGGCCTTGGTGTTAATCCAGTAGCTCCACTTGAGATCCACATATTTGAACAGCGGCACATACCGTTCCGCCATAGGCAAAAAGCCGCCCAAGGTTCCAGACATCACATCAAAAATGCTGAACCCCCACTTAGGAGAATAGCCGTCCTTCACATCGATAGCGATATGAGTCATCATGGCCGAAAGCCCTGCAAACAGGTAGGACTGAAATTCCGTGGCACCGGCCCAGCGGTAGCCCTCGTAAAAGCCCTCGCCCAAAGCTACGCCCGCCGCAAAATGACCAAACTTATCCAAGTTCAGAGCATAGTCAAAATCGTTTTCAAAGTGAAAATGGTTACCCTGTTCGTCCCACCAACCCTTATCAAAGACCAGCCAATAGGCCGCACCGTAGGCAAGGAGCGTCAGAGAGGCCACAGCCCCCACCTTGACGTAGGAAACCTCGCCCTTTAAGTCTTCGGGATCTTCACTACGGTAATCCCAGGTAGAATCACGCCAGGTAGGCGGATCGTAGGGAGCCGACAGCGCAGGCTGCACAAGGCACACCAGCGCAAGCACTAACACAGCGAGAATTTTTCGCATTGCAAAATTCACGCCAGCAAAGATAGAAAAATCTCAATTCAGAGTTCGGATTTCAGAATTCGGAATTATTTCTAGGCAATAAATTCCGAAATTCGAAATCCTAATTCCTAATTAAGGTTAGTCGCGAGCGAGGAGCAGCACGCTATTCTGGCCACCGAAACCAAAGCCGTCAGAAAGGGCGTACTTGAAGCTGTGGCTACTATTCTTGTTAGCGCACACGTCCAGGTGGATACGTTCATCCTGGTTGAACACATTGGTAGTGGCGTGAACCATCTGGTTCTGCAGGGACTTCACGGTGATGATAGCCTCGAGAGCGCCAGCAGCACCCAGGGCGTGACCGATCATGCACTTGGAGGAGTTCACCTTCAGGCTGTCAGAGGCACCGAAGACTTTTTCGAGAGCGGAGCATTCGGCCACGTCGCCAAGAGGAGTAGAAGTTCCGTGGGTATTCACGTAGCCCACTTCCTTCGGGGAGATTCCAGCCTCGCGGAGAGCCATCTCGATAGCGAGGCGGACACCTTCGCCGTCCTCACGAGGGGCAGACATGTGGTGAGCGTCGGCGCTCATGCCCACGCCAGCGATACGGGCCAAAATATTAGCGCCGCGCTTCTTGGCATGACTCAGGCTTTCAAGAACCAGAATGCCGGAACCTTCGCCCATCACAAAGCCGTCGCGGTCCTTATCGAAGGGGCGAGATGCTGTAGCCGGGTCGTCGTTACGCTTGCTCAAAGCATGCATGTTGGTAAAGCCAGCCAAGGCCAGGGGGTTCACCGTCTCGTCGGTACCACCAGCCAGCATGATGTCGGCACGGCCAAGACGGATAGCGTCGTAAGCGGCAGCGATGGAGTGGTTAGAGGTAGCGCAAGCCGAAACCACAGCAAAGCAGGGGCCCATCCAACCGGTACGGTTAGAAACTTCGCCTGCAGGCATGTTGGTAATGGACATAGGGATAAAGAAGGGAGACACGCGAGAAGGACCGCGAGTACCCCAAGTCACCGCATTTTCAGTATAGCAGTTCATACCGCCGATACCCGCACCGATAATCACGCCGGAGCGGCTGGGGTCTTCGGCCTTGGGGTCAATACCGGCAGAAGCCAGGGCCTTGTAGGCAGAATAGACGGCATACTGGATGCACTTGGAAAAACGGGACTGGTCACGGGCACTGAAAAATTCGGAGCCGTCAAATTCCTTAACGGCAGCCGCAATCTTGATGGGAAGTGCAGATGAATCGAAACGGTCAATGAGTGCTACGCCAGACTTACCCTGCAAAAGGTTATCCCAAAGCATATCGGGGCTGTTGCCAAGGGCAGAAACACAGCCCATACCAGTGATTACGACTTCTTCCATAATTGCTCCTATTGGTGTAACAAATTAACGCGGGCTAATATAGAAAATAAAAAACTTACATTAAATAGTTTTATTTATCATTTGGCAGGGGTTGGCGACAAAAAGACACCACCGGTAAAAAACGGACAGAAAAACGCGACAAAAAGATAACATTGGCAAAGATACAGCTCACGACTTTTCTAAAAAAACTAGATTTAACTCCGTTATGGCAAAGATTAAAAGCGCACCAAACCTGGTGTGGATGGATTTAGAAATGTCGGGGCTCTACCCCGAAAAAGACGTGATACTTGAAGTGGCCACCATCGTGACCGACCCGAACCTGAACATTCTCGCCGAAGGCCCGGTGCTTGCCATCTACCAGACCGAAAACATCTTCAACGGCATGGACGAGTGGAACTCCAAACACCACAAGCAAAGCGGGCTTATCGACCGCTGCCGCAAATCCCGCTTTTCCATTGACGACGCCGACCAGATGACCCTGGACTTTATCAAGCCCTTCACCCAAGAAAGGCTGAACGTGCTCTGCGGAAACTCCATCACGCAGGACCGCCGATTCATGTACAAGTACATGCCCAAGGTCACCGGCTGGCTCAACTACCGAAACGTGGATGTCAGTTCCATCAAGGAACTCACCTTCCGCTGGTACCCCGACCTGCCCGAATTCAAGAAGCAGGAAAAGCACCAGGCCCTAGACGACATCCGCGAAAGCATCGCCGAACTGGCCTACTACCGCAAGACCATCTTCAAGGAACATCTTTAATCTAGAACGCCCATGCTGCCCAAGGAACCCCTGCCCTACGCCCAACGGCTTCGCAACCGCATCATCGCCCTGGGAATATTCGCTACCCTATGCTTTATGATAGGCTCCTGCATTTTCGGAGGAGGCAAAAAGCAAGAAGCAAAGCTCCCCGAAGCACCAGAAACTCCCATCGTCGCCATCGATTCCACAAGTGACACAGCCAATACCCCCGTCAACGACAGTGCCGCTACGGACTCGGGAGCCCTGGACCTAGAGACCGCCATGGCCGAAGGCACGCCCCTTAGCACCGCCGAGCAGAAGACCGAAGACCTGGCCAACACACAGGCCACCGTCACCGCAGCGGTCACGCCAGAAGCCCCCCCCGAAATTGAAGTCATCGACTCCACCCACATCAAGGCGCAGAAAAACGTATTCCTGGCCGAAAAGATCGACAACATGCTCCGCCGTTTCAAGCCCATGTACGGCGTCATCTTGGTGGTGGACGTGCAGACCAACGAGATTATCGCCTGGGGCGAGCGCAAAGACGAAAAGGTCCAGAGCACTCCGGACTTTTTCGTGAAGAACACCTTCCCCGCAGCCTCCCTGGCAAAGACCATTACCATCGCCGCCGCCATGGACAGCAAGCGCTACTCCCTGAACACTCCCATCCCCATGATCGGCTCTTACCACACCCTGTACAAGAACCAGTTACGGGTCAAGGAAAACTACACGGGCCCAACCATCGAGCTGCAAGACGCCTACGCCATGTCCGCAAACCCGCCACTCGCCCTCATAGGCCTGAACGTTGGCGCCGGCAGGCTGAAAGAGGCCGCCAAGAAACTTGGCTACAACACCAACTTCCCAAGCGGCATCCCGGGGCGTTCCAGCTACACGCCGCCGGATAGCGGTTACGGACTTGCCGAGGTGAGCTGCGGCTTTACGGAATCCACCACACTCACCCCGCTTTTGGCGGCGGCACAGGTCCGGGCAATTCTCGCAAAGAAGCCCCTAGAAATTCCCTGGGCCGCAAACCTCTCGCCTTATGCTCCCAAGAGCCGTATCGCCCTGGAAGTGGACTCCTTCAGCGAGAACACCTACTTCGGGCTCCGTCAGGCTATGATCCGCTCTATTACCAACGGTACCGCCCGAAAGCAGATTTCTACCCGCAACATGGCCCGCAAGAACTACAACGCCCTGGACATCGGCGGAAAGACCGGCTCCCTAGACGGACACGACCCCTACGGACGCTACGAATGGTTCAAGGGATTCGCCCAGTCCAAGGAAGACCCCAAGAAGGCCATCGTGGTGGTCATCTTGCAAATTCACGACCTGCAGAAGGTCCGCAGCCAGCCGGCCACCCAGGTGGCCGCCATGATCATGAACTACTGGGCGCACCAGAATTTGAACACCAAGAAAGGAAACTAACATGGATTTGTCCTGGTGGAACCTGATTCCCACATATTTCGACGGAACCGCATTTACGCTGGGGAGTTTCCCCGTGCGCTGGTACGGAATCATGTACATCTTCGCCTTCGCCACGGGCTACCTCACCCTTTTGCACATCAACAAGAAAGAGAACCTGGGCTACACCAAGGAACAGTTCGACAGCCTGTTCACCTGGATTATCGCAGGCATCATCATCGGTGCGCGCCTGGGCTACGTATTTTTCTACAAGGCAGACTACTACCTCTCTAACCCCACTGAAATCCTGCTACCCATGAGCAACGGGCATTTCGTGGGCATCTCGGGCATGAGTTACCACGGCGGGCTAATACTTGGCACCATCTTTACCATCATCGGCATCAAGCGCAACAAGATGGACCTGTGGAAAACCCTGAACCTGTGCTTCTTGCTGGCGCCGCTGGCCTACACCTGGGGACGCTACGGCAACTTTATCAACGGGGAACTCTTCGGCGAAGTGACCACAAGCCCCATCGGCATGTGGTTTCCGCTGGCAAAAGACAGCATGGTGACCCCGCCTGTGCTACACCACCCGAGCCAGCTCTACGAGATGCTCTTCGAGGGTGTTCTTTTGTTCGTAGCGCTGTACAACCTGCGTCGCATTCCCATTCTCTACGACAAGATGCCTTGCCTGTACCTGATGGGCTACGGCATCGCACGGTTCTTCATCGAGTTCTTCCGCATGCCCGACGCGCACCTGGGCCGTGTGGACCTGTTCGGCATGAGCCGCGGCCAAACGCTCTGCAGCCTCATGATTTTGACCGGCCTCATTTGGCTTATCGTGCTAATCGTAAAGCAGAAGAAAGCCGCAAAGACCGCAGAAGCAAAATCCTAATGTGGGGGAAGCCTCCCGCACCACCTAAAGGTGGCCATGTACACTAAGCGCTAAAGCGCTAAGTGTCCAAAGGTCGCTTCATCCCCGTCGTCATGCCGGGCTTGACCCTTTTGTCATGCCCCGCTTGACGGGGCATCTCCCTTTCATTCAACCGTAAAATTTTCCTTTACAAGGCTTTTTTCGGCCTGCATCTCCGTTTTATACGGAGAAGACCTTAAAAAAGGAGGAGTAGTGCATCAAATGATACAATTTACATGTCAAAACACTTGTATTTTAAGTGAATTTTATGTAATTTTAATGTGTAAAACACACAAAAATCACACAATTGAGGTAAAAATGGCCAACTTGACAATCACGCTGGACGACGAAGACAAAAAGGGAATCGCCGATTTCTGTGAAAAAGTCGGAATGACTATTTCCGGCCTCTACAACGTGTTCACCAAGCAAGTTCTGCGCGAAGGGAGAATCCCTTTCGAAATAGGCATCGACCGTCCAAACCGCGAGACAATCAAGGCCATGGAAGAGGGCGACAAACTGATTGAGAAATACCAGCGCAACCCCTCGAAAGTTAAAACCTATACCCTCAATGAAGCCATTCAGGAGATGAAAAAGTGGTAGAGAAAAACCCACCTTATCAAATCCAGTGGACATCTCAATACAAAAAAGACATCAAACGGGCGAAAAAAAGAAATTACGACATGGAGGAATTATACTCCATTATCTCAAAACTCGCCAATGATGAACCTCTAGAAGAGCGTCTACACGATCATGCCCTCAATGGGAAATGGGCAGGGCATCGCGAGCTGCATATACGCCCCGATTGGTTGTTAATTTATCAGAAGAAAGAGAATCTACTTATTCTTGAATTAACCCGCACAGGCACACACGCAGACTTGTTTGATTTGTAATCCTAAGCACCCCTACATCGTCATGGTGGCCACCCTCATGTCATGCCGGGCTTGACCCGGCATCACTTTTTCACACCATCATAAAAGTTTTCTTTACAAAGCTTTTTTCGGCCTGCATCTCCGTCTTATACAAAGAACACCCTGAAAACGGAGGAATAATTAAATTTATTTATTGACAAATAAATAAATTTATTGTATTTTAATCTATGAAGTTTAAGGAAATATGCAATTACGCCGAGGAAAGAGGTTGGAAACTAGGGCGAATTAGCGGTGACCATCACATTTTCGTGAAGCTAGGCAAACGCCCTGTTCCGATACAAAGAAACAAACACGAGATAGAAGGAGTCTATCTTAAGCGAATCTTGAAACAGTTTGATCAGTAGAGGCGACCATGAATTACGCAGCGAAAATCGAGAAAGACAAGGACATGGGTTTCGTAGTTTCATTCCCCGACCTGCCCAACGTGAATGCCTTTGGCGACACACAAGAAGAAGCCCTCAAGCAAGCGAAAGACGCCCTTGACGGCGCCATGGAATGCGACCTGGATCTCGGCAACACCATGATTTTACCCAAAACCATGCCCGATTCCGACAAGGGACTTTATGCGGTCGAACTTTCCCCGCGAATCGAGATTGCATACAAGCTATTCGAAGCCCGCAGGGGTCAAAAGAAAAGCGAGGTGGCACGTCGTGCCAACATCACCCCACAGGCCTACCAGCGTTTTGAGACGCCCAAGGGATCACCATCTGTAGAAACCCTCTACAAGCTAGCCCATGCTCTCGGCAAGCAACTCGTGGTAGAGTTTGTGTAGCCTGCGATCCTAAGACCTAGCCTAAAAGTGCTTCCGCCCTTCAAAACTATCCCTCGGCCCTAGATCCTAGATCCTAACCCCTAGCCCCTATACTCTAGTCCTTGAGACAACGAACAGAAAACCCGTAGTACTTGTTGCCGCCGTCCAGGTTCGCATTGACGTCTTTGTAGCGCAAACCCATGTAGTACGCGAAGTTGCTGCCGCCCTCAGTAGAACTCCAGAAGTACGCGTCGTCGCCCTCGTAGTAGTAATACCCACTGCTGAGCATGTCGCCGGCAGGAAGCGCCGAGAACCCGAAGACGTCACCACCGTTTCCACTTGAGCCTTCATATTTCTCCCAACCGCTGGTGGACTTGAGCTTGTAACCCGCCGTATTTGAAGACGTATATTCCGTAATGGAACCGTCAACGGCCACAATCAGGGCCTTCCATTCATCATGGCTTGGCAAATGCCACCCCTTGGGGCAGATGCCCCGCACCAAGGTCGCTGAGCCCGCCGAAGCGACGCTACAAGTCTTGCCATAGCCGCAGCCCTTGCCGTTTGTGCTCCACTCGCCCACGCTGTCCATGGCCGCAGCCCAGGTATAAAGACGGCCGTACTTGGCACAGTTGGCAGGGTCGTTGTCGTAGCACCAACTGGTGGAATCGGAGGTATAGTAGCCGTTATCAAAGGGAACGCCGGTGTAGGCGTAGTTCAGGTTCTGGGCCATCCACACCTGGCCACTGATTTTCACGGTCCTGTAGGTCTGTCCGTCGCGGGAGTCGGTAAGCGTGCCGGTGACCACGTCGTTGGTGCTGGCGTCGCTGCTGCCGCCGGGAACGCTTGCGGAGGAACCTTCCACGCCTTCGGAAGCACTGGACTTGCCGTCGTTATCAGTTTCGCCATTTGATTTTCTTTCGGTGTGCTCTCCATCGTCCAAAGTCCAGTCGCCGTTTTCGCATACGTAGGCGGCCTTTTCGTCCTTCACGTAGGCGATTGCACCTTGACGCTTGGCGGTACAAACTAGCAGGTCATCGAAAGTCTCGGCAAACAGGTCCGCCCCTGAGGAGGAATTCGAGGAATTTTCCAAAGGTTCGCTATTGGTTCCCGAACCACTACTGCAGGCAGCAAGTAGTGCCATTGCGGCAAGGGAATGCCCCCAAAAAAGATTTTTCATAGCCAGTTCCCCTTGAGAAGGTCGTTTGTCTGTAATCTATATAAAAATTTCGGGAATATCAAATGAAGAAAGTGTGAAATGCGGGGAAAGAGGGGTGGTTCGTGTGGCCCCGGCACTAGGCCGGGGTGACAATGGGAAGGGCAAGGAGATCCCCGACCAAGTCGGGGATGACATCTCGGGGGAAACTCGCAGGGACTAACAGTCACAAGAGTTTCCGCCTGCAATAACAGGTCGGACCTGTAGTAAATATTCTTACCCCAAAAAGCACTTGTATGCCAAAGCCAACGCTTGTTTTTTGACCGAGATGAGTGCTTCCCGAGAGAACAGTCGAACGAAGTGATTCTGTTCTCGAGGGAAGATACACATCGAGGGAAAGATTTGTTAAAAACAAGCCTAGATCCTTATCAACCTGCGGTTGCTCTAGATGACTGGCAGTTAGTTTCGTGTGGCCCCGGGACAAGCCCGGGGTGACATTTTTTATCTGTAATTAGTTACCGGTGTTCGTTGGTGGTCTTCGTTAGGCTGCGGAAAAAGGCAAGCTCTTCAAAGTCATCCTTCAGCAGGTCAATGACCTCCCCTATCATGTAGAGGGAGCCTGTAACAAGCGTAGGTTGAGCACCCTGCGAGCCCGTTACTTTATCCAAAACATCTTTTGACAAAGGCCCCGTGGTGGCCACTTTCTGACCAAGCCTCTCAAGAATAGCCGCAATTTCCTCAGGTTCCCGGAAACGCTCATAAGGGGTCCGCACCAGGTGCCACTCCGAAACGTAGGGAGCAAGAAACCTGAGCATTTCCTCTACATCCTTGTCCTTGAGGGCTCCAAAGACGCAGGGGAATTTTTGGCCCGAAAAGTAGCAGTCCAGAGTTTCGGCCAGGCGTCTTGCCGCATGGGAATTATGGGTACCGTCTAGAATATAGCGGACAGCCCCGCCAGCATCCCTGAGCAGTTGCATGCGGCCCGGCCAGGAGCGGGTTTTCAAAGTCTCCAAAGCAAGACCGTCGCTGTAGGGCTTTGCATTCGGAAAATCCCCACCCGCCTGCCGCAAGAACAGTTCGGCCGCCGCCATAGAAAGGCTTGCGTTTTCCACATAATGCCGTCCCAAGTTGGGCAGTTCAATGTCTTCGCGGATTGCGGGCGTTACTAATTCCGCGCCGACCGCAGCGGCATAATCTCGAGCCTCGACAAGCAGGCTTTCAGAGAGACCTCCAACAACATAGACTTTCTTGCCAGAGATTGCTTCATCACTAGCGTTCCTCGCAATGACATCTGGTCTCGCAACGACTCCAGGCATAACACCCATCTTCTCCCGCAGAATGGCGCTTTCGGTGGCACCCAGGACTTCGGTATGCTCCAACCCAATGCTGGTAACCACAGCCACATTCCCGCGGGCAACAGCTGTAGAATCAAGACGGCCGCCCATGCCCGCTTCGAGGACCGCCACCTGCACGCCCTGTTCCTTGTAATAGAGGAAGGCGGCCACGGTAACCACCTCGAAAAACGTAGGCTCTACGCGGGCGGCTTCGGCGGCGGCTTTCACCTGCAAAAAGAGCCGGTCCAGATCGGCATCAGATACGGGCACATCGTTCACCCGAATCCGTTCCCGCAAGCTAATCAAGTGGGGGCTGGTGTAGAGCCCGGTCTTGATTCCGTGGGCCTGCAAAATTCCAGAAAGGTAGTAGCTGCAAGAGCCTTTCCCGTTGGTTCCCACCACATGGACGGTGCGGAAAGCCTTTTGCGGGTCGCCCAGGGCAGCACAGATCTTGAACGTAGACTCGAGCCCTGGCACCATGCCAAACATCAGGCGAGATTCCAGATATTCCATACCTTTCGATATCATGGGCCTTAATTTAGCTTTTTTTTCTATATTATCGCCACTATGTTTTCACAGCTGACTGACTCTCTAGAATCTACCCTCAAGAACCTGCGCGGGCAGGGCAAGCTCACCGAAGAAAATGTGGCCGAATCGCTGCGCGAAGTGCGTCGTGCATTCCTCGAAGCCGACGTGAACTTTAACGTGACCCGCGACTTTGTGAAGGCCGTCAAGGAAAAGGCCATGGGCTCCGAAGTGCTTACCTCGGTGACTCCCGGTCAGCAGATTGTGAAGATCATCCACGACGAGCTGGTGGCCGTCATGGGTGGCGAAACCAAGGAAATCAACCTTTCTGGCCCGGCTCCGGTGGGCATCATGATGGTCGGTCTGCAGGGTTCCGGTAAGACCACCTTCGCCGGCAAAATCGCCCTCTGGATGCGCAGCAAAAAGAAGCGCAAGCCGCTCTTGGTTGCCGCCGACGTGTACCGCCCCGCCGCTATCAAGCAGTTGCAGGTGCTCGGCAAGTCCATCGGCATTCCCGTTTACGACGAAGGCCAGGGCAACCCGGTGGAAATCATCAAGCACGGTTACCAGTACGCCAAGGACAACGGCTTTGACCTGGTGATTTACGATACCGCAGGCCGCCTGCAGATCGACGAAGAGTTGATGCAGGAACTGGAAAAGGCCCGCGACGCCGTTCACCCAGACGAAATCCTGTTCGTGGCCGATGCCATGATCGGTCAGGAAGCGGTGAACGTGGCGGAAACCTTCTGGAACCGCCTGAACTTTACGGGCGTTTGCCTTTCGAAGATGGACGGCGACACCCGCGGCGGTGCAGCCCTCAGCATCAAGAAGATGACGGGCGTGCCTATCTGCTTTATCGGTGTCGGCGAAAAGCTCCCCGAAATTGAACTGTTCCACCCCGACCGTATGGCCAGCCGAATCCTGGGCATGGGCGACGTGGTGAGCCTGGTGGAAAAGGCCCAGCAGGTCATCGACGAAAAAGACGCGAAGGACCTGAAGAAGAAGATTCTCAACAACACCTTCGACCTGAACGATTTCTTGAACCAGTTGCGTACCATCAAGAAGCTGGGCCGAATCAAGGACATTTTGAGCCTGATTCCGGGCCTGAACAAGCTCCCCATCGACCAGATTGACGAAAAGGAACTGGTCTATGTGGAAGCCGTGCTCAGCTCCATGACACCCAAGGAACGCAAGAAGCCCCAGATTCTGGATGGCAGCCGCAAGGCTCGCGTAGCCAAGGGTTCCGGCACCGAAATCGGTCGCGTGAACGCCGTGCTCAAGCAGTACGAGACCATGAAGGAAATGTTCAAGAAGGTGGGTGACTTTGCCCGCAAGCAGAACAACGGCGGTCAGGTGGGCAGCAACTATACCCCGCCCAAGCCTAAGAAGAAGAAAAAGAGGTAGCCCATGACCGAAGAAGTTGCCAAGAAGAACAAGAACGAGACCCTGAGCAAGATTTCCGAAAAGGCTTCAGGATTGCTTTTTGAGTTGATTACCGATATTCCCGGGTCTCTTTACACCCCCATCCAGAATCCCGATGACAAGGCCCGGCTGTTGGCCCAGCGTGCCGCCTGGAAATCCGCCACCGTCAGTACATCCCTATCTATCCCGGCAGGTATCACGGGTATCCTTACCGCCATCCCGGACATTGCCGCCATCTGGAAGATCCAAGCCCAACTGGTAGCAGACATTGCAGCCTGCTACGGAAAACTGGCCCTGCTGAACAGGGAAGCCATGGTCTGGTGCCTGTTCCGCCACAGCGCCGCCTCCCTCCTCAGGGACGTGGCCGTCCGGACCGGCAGCCGTATCGTGGTACAAAAGTTGTCTTCTGCCGCCATAAAGGCGATTTTGGCCAAAATAGGGGCAAAAGTTTCGTCAAAGCTTCTGGGAAAGACTATTTTGCGGGCCATCCCAGCCATAGGAGCCCTAGGTAACGGGATGTACGCCTTCTACGACACCCTCGAGGTAGGTAAGACCGCCGCCGCTTACTTTAGGGCCATTGCCGACCAAGATACGCCACCCGAGGACGAGAATCCCGAGGATTTGGAACTTCCGTTCTAGAGATTACCAGCCTATTTGCCAGCCCCCGCCCTTGAGAACGGGGGCTTTTTTTTCTATCTTTGGGCGCAACTCAAACAAACATCAACTCCATTTGTGGAATAAAATATGAAAAACATTGAAAAGCACAGAAATATTGGTATTTCTGCCCACATCGACTCCGGTAAGACTACCCTTACCGAACGTATCCTCTACTTCACAAAGCGTATCCACGCTATCCACGAAGTTC
>CAMHOW010000036.1 GCA_946186895.1 uncultured Fibrobacter sp. | reverse complement strand
ATGCGGGGCGTCATTCACGTAATAAATCGGGGTAGTAACGTAAAAATTTTTCATGGCTCCAAAGATAGAAATTAGATGAGAGAGGAAGTGTCATTGCGAGCACGAAGTGCGTGGCAATCTCTTAAAAACAGTCTATTAATGAACTCCAGTAACTTAAAATGTTTATATTTCCTTAAAAAAGAGGTCCCTATGTCTTTTATTGAACTTGCCAAGAATCGCTATAGCTGCCGCGCCTTTAGCGCGCAAAATGTTGAACCCGAAAAACTCGCCCAGGTACTGGAGGCAGGCCGCATTTCGCCTACAGCGGTCAACGGCCAACCTGTAACCGTTAAAGTTATCAAGTCACCCGAAGCTATTGAGAAAATTCGTGGCATCACCCGCATGGCCTACAACGCCCCTGTGGTGCTCATGGTCTGCTACGATGAGCCCAAGTGCTACACGGCTGAAAAATATAACGACACATTCAACAGCGGCATTATGGATGCAAGCATTATCACTACCTCCATGATGATGCAGGCCACTGACCTGGGCCTTGCCACCCTTTGGGCCCGCGGTTTCAACGCCACCGAAATTGAAAAGGCTTTTGCTTTTCCTGACAATCTAAAGCTCGCTTGCCTCCTGGATATCGGCTACGCCGATCCCGAGAACGGCGGCCCTTCGCCCAGGCACCCCGTGCGCAAGAGCATGGAAGAATTCGCCAGCGAAGTGTAATCCCTTTGACCCATACAGAAAAAGCCCCGGATTAGTCCGGGGCTTTTTAAACGATTGTCGAACAGAATTAGCCGTTCACCTGCGGAAGCTGGGCGAGGCTCTTTGCGATGTCTTCATCTGTGGGGATGTAGTCGCTCATTTCGCCGTCGTTGAACTTCTGGTAGGCAACCATGTCGAAGTAACCCGTACCGGTGAGGCCGAACACGATGTTCTTGGCCTGGCCAGATTCCTTGCACTTGAGGGCTTCGTCGATGGTAGCGCGGATAGCGTGGCTGGATTCCGGAGCCGGGAGGATGCCTTCGGTCTGGGCGAAGAGCTTGGCGGCTTCGAACACCTTGGTCTGTTCCACGGACGTTGCACGCATCAGGCCCTGATCGTAGAGTTCAGAGAGGATGCTGCTCATGCCGTGGTAGCGGAGGCCACCGGCGTGGTTGGCAGACGGGATGAAGCTGGAGCCGAGCGTGTACATCTTGGCGAGCGGGCAAACCTTACCGGTATCGCAGAAGTCGTAGGCGTACTTACCGCGAGTGAAGCTCGGGCAGCTTGCCGGTTCCACAGCGAGAATATCGTAGTCGGCTTCGCCACGGAGCTTTTCACCGATGAACGGGCTCACGAGACCGCCGAGGTTAGAACCACCGCCAGCGCAACCGATGATGAGGTCGGCCTTCACGCCGAGCTTGTCGAGAGCGGCCTTGGTTTCGAGACCGATCACGGACTGGTGGAGGAGCACCTGGTTCAGCACGGAGCCGAGAACGTAGCGGTAACCCGGCTGCTTCACGGCGGCTTCCACGGCTTCAGAAATAGCACAGCCGAGGCTACCGGTGGTGCCCGGGAATTCGGCGTTGATCTTGCGGCCGATGTCGGTCGTCATAGACGGAGACGGCGTCACGGAGGCACCGTAGGTGCGCATGACTTCGCGGCGGAACGGCTTCTGTTCGTAGGAAACCTTCACCATGTAAACTTGGCAATCCAGTCCGAAGAAGGCGCTGGACATGGAAAGGGCGGTGCCCCACTGGCCTGCACCCGTTTCGGTGGTCACACCCTTGAGGCCCTGCTTCTTGGCGTAGTAGGCCTGAGCAATAGCGGAATTGAGCTTGTGAGAACCCGAGGTGTTGTTGCCTTCGAACTTGTAGTAGATGTGAGCCGGAGTGCCGAGGGCCTGTTCGAGGAAGTAGGCGCGAACCAGCGGAGACGGACGGTACATCTTGTAGAACGTGCGGATATCTTCGGGAATTTCGATATAGGTCGTGTCGTTATCGAGTTCCTGCTTGATGAGTTCGTCGCAGAATACGGGCTGCAGGTCTTCGAAAGTCACCGGCTTGCCGGTGCCGGGATTCAGCAGCGGGGCGGGCTTTTTCTTCATGTCGGCACGGACGTTGTACCATGCCTTCGGGAGTTCGTCTTCTTTGAGGTAAGTCTTGACCTGACCGTCGAGCTTGAGCGAGTTTCTCATATATTTGTCCTTTATTGGAATTTTTGCTCGCATAATATATCTAAACAAAAAAAGGTTGGCAACAAACTTATTACAAATAGGGAGGGCACAGCCCTCCCTAAGACCCTCCCGCACTCAATAATCCGCTGTATAACAGTCGCAAATTTGCGGCCAAGCGGATTATTTGCGTGCGCGCCTACTCGGCGCTATAAATGAATAGGGAGGGCACAGCCCTCCCTAAGACCCTCCCGGCACTCAATAATCCGTTTACTTTGGTTGAAAATCTATGATTAAACGGATTATTTACGTGCGCACCTTCGGTGCTACAAGTAATGTATAAAAAAATCCCCCGCCGAACGTTGGCAGGGGAGGGTTTTACAAAATTTGAACAAATTAGTTGTGAGAGAACATGTACTTGCTCTTGTAGTACGTCTTCATCTCGTTGATGCTCTGGAAAGCTCCATTGCGGAGGGCTGCCCGGACCTCGGGGTCAGAACGGACCATCTTGTTAATCTCAACATCAATATCCTTAAAGAAAAGGTCGTTGCTTGCCATGTCCACGTGATCCTGGCTATAGTCGGCATGATAGCGACGTTCCAGGAGCTGGAACAGTTCAGTCTGGCAGGCATTCTCAGGAGGTTCCCTCTTAGCTACCGGCATGTAGCACTTCTGGATATACTCCTTCTTCATGGAGATAATCATCTGGTCGATGGCGGGGATATTATGGTCTTCATCGTGATCGGCAAGGCTTGCCTTAGGAGTTTTGACTGAGGAGCAGCCCATAAGAAGAGCCGCCAGAACCATAAACACCACCATTGAGAATTTCTTCATTTTTTCTCCTTTAAATACCCACTTAATTTACATGCCAAAAGATATTTTTATCTGAGGGTAAATTGTAGTGTAAACATGTAATAAATTATCAACAAAACCCTAAAAAAGAAAAATAAAAGTTTTGCAGGTGTTTTTTAACAACAATTGCCGTGATGTTCATCACAGAAACTAGAACAACGTCGGTTTGAACCGGTAGTACCACTTCATGGGGTCAATGACCTTGTAGCGCACATTCCCGATCCGCTTATCGCCATTTGGGTCAATAAGTCCTGTAACAATATGGGCGTGGGGGCCTGTGGTGTGCCCTGTGACACCTACAGTCGCAATCGGGTCTCCCTGCATCACGTCTTGTCCATCCAAGTAAAGCAATTGGTCACAATGCATAAACAAAATGACATCCTTCTGCCTTACAAGACCTATGATGATTCCACCGCGTTCGTCCTTGCTAGTCCAGGCTTTGGCAGCAAAGGGGGCGAGTATTCGAGCCCCTTGGCGACTGGCCAGGTCTATACCATTGTGCTGTCTAAATTCCTTGGTCTGCTTTTCGTGATAGAATTCCGTAATGTAGGCGATAGAATCCGAAACAATGGATGTCCAGTACCTCCATGCATTTCCGATAGAATCCGAGGCTGTACTTTCGATGTATTCCGGTTTGGAAAACTTGATTACCGTACCTTCCGGAGGGATATTTCTTTCTCCTGTCAAGCCGAAATCCTCCGAATGACCATTCTCTTTCAGAGTTTCCTGTACGTACTGTTTGACCATCTTCTCGTCAGTAATCACGGACATAAAACGTCCAATGGCGTAACGAGAAAGTCGTTGCATGGATTCCTTTCCATCGAACGCATATTCAAAGGATGGCGCAAGGGAGAGCCTATCCCGTTCGGAACTCCGCTCGCGTACATGAGATATGCCCACATCCACATTGGATGGGATCAAGAAGGGGATGGCAACCACGGCAAGTACAAACAGCAAGAAAAAATTCCTGAATATCCTGAGAAATCCATCCAGCGGATTCTTTTTCAAAATTTCCGCTTTGAACAACAATGTCAAAGCTTTCGCGAAACGATCGGGCTTTTTTTTCCAATCCAGCTTCCGGATTTCACGACAAACGGAATACGAGTTCTTTACTGCTTCATTGGCATCCCTGTATTTGCGCTTATCCGGAAGCCCCTTCACAAGCCATGCCAGAGCCCGCTTCCGCAAAAATGGATAATCCTGTAAATAGGCAGAAGCGGCTTCACGGTTATCGCCAGCAATAATGATGACCTTGGCTATGTCGGCAATTCGCTTGAACTGGGCATTGGAAAGTTCATCTGGCAAAATGGCAAAAATAAAAGGAACCACCCCACGAACCGCTTCCAAGTTGTGGTAGAACATCCTGAAATGGGTTTCTTCGTCCAGGCCCATTTCCTTACTGAGTCTAAATGTCAATCCTTCCTTAGAATTCTTGATGAATTCGATTTCTTCGTCAGTAAGGCTTCTCTTGAAGAACGTTCTTAGGTGGTTGCCCGGCAAAAGAGACTTGTGAGAAAAGTCCATAATAACGAAAGGAGCGCCAGCGTTCAGGGCTAGCGCTACTTTGTCAATGGATTCAAAATCTACCTGGTCGCCAGGGAAGGCAAATAAGCCCAGCCCGCCTTGTTTACACAGGTAGTCCAGGACTTTTCTCTGCATGGGGAATTATGCCTTAGCGGTGCCCCTGGGATAAGAAAAGCCTGCCGGAGGAGCGGCGATAAACTTGTCAATCTGGATGTGCAGCTCTTCGGAGGTTGCTGCAGGATTGAAGAAGATCTCCTGATTGCGGTTGGCATTACGACCCTTCAGGGATTCATTGCGACGACCACGGGCAACAAAAGCCGTGGGCAGCACCTCGAGGGAGGGGAGAAGTCCAAAATAACGGAAGAGGCTGAAGTTCTTCTGCCAGGTGGACTTTTCGGCCAAAAGGGCAAAAGCACCGTCAAGAATGTTCTTGGACTGCAGCAAATCGTCAGAAGTAATGGTCAAAAGTTCATGACCGGAGGGAAAATTGTTGACGAAATTGGCATAGTCGCCCTTCAGATAGTTGGCATCGCAAAGAAATACGAATTTCATATACCTTACCGGTTGTGATGGATTGAATTAAAAATTTGGGTGAAATTTAGCAAAGTAATCAGCATTTGTCATTGTTTTTGCGCCTCTGCACCCCCTAATGCCGAATATGTCTAAAAGCGATTCACAAGGGTGGATTCCGTAACTCCTTGATTATCAACGAGTTACGAATTTACACTCCCAGAATAATTCTAAAAACGCCATTTTTTTGCAAAAAAAAGCGTTTTTCGTTAAAAAACGACCTAAAAAACTTTATATTTGGTCTCTGTTATCACATTGGAAAGCAGGATTTTCATGGGAAACATTCTGCAGATGGAATTATGGGAGAACATCGATGAAACGTAAAAATTGGCCTATTACAGCTTTGTTTGCTTCTGCAGGCATTCTTGCCTCTGTGGTTATTGCACAAGAAGCCGGAGCTGATGCGGCAGCTGTAGAGAACAACGCTCCGTCCGTGAACGGGATTCCGGGTGAATCTATTCAAGAAGGCGGAAAGTTCGCAACGATTAAACTTGACCAGTACGTGTCCGACGACATGGACAAACCTGCACAGATCAAGTGGGCCGTATCTGGCAACAAGAGCTTGAAGGTGACTATTTCCGGCGACCGTGTAGCCACAATCGCGGTTCCGGACCAATACTGGAACGGTTCTGAAGACATTACTTTCGCGGCAACCGACACCAAAGGAGCTGTCGGTTCCGAGACGGTGAACTTCTCCGTCGAGTCCGTAAACAACCCGCCTGTAGTGAAGGCCATTGCCGACCAGACCATTGACGAAGGTAAGCAGTTCACCAAGATCAAGCTCGATGATTTCGTCGAAGATCCGGACCATCCGAAAAACCAGATTCTTTGGGAAACGGACATCCAACCGGCAGGCAAGGACCAAGCTGAAGGTGACCTGAACGTGGAGATCGATAACAATCGAATCGCCACCATCTTGATCCCCGATTCCAACTGGTACGGTGCGGCCAAGATCAAGTTCACGGCTACCGACGGTGAATACGCCAGCGACTCCAAGACCGCCACTTTCACGGTTAAGGCAATCAACGACGCCCCCGTCCTCCAGAAGATTCCTGACCAGACCATCGAAGAAAAGAATGAATTCGAGCAGATTTCCCTGACCGACTTCATTACCGATGTGGATAACGATGTGTCTACCATCAAGTGGACCGCTTCTGGCAACAAGGACCTGAAGGTAAAGATTGACAAGTCCGGTTCTGCCACCATCTCTACTCCCAATGAGTTGTGGAACGGCTCTGAATCCATCACCTGGACGGCGACCGACCCCGCTGGTGCGTCCGTCAACACCAGTTCCAAGTTTACAGTAAAGTCCATCAACGATCCTCCCGAGTTCGTTAAGGACGTTCCCGAACAGACCATCGAAGAAAAGCAGGAATTCAAGCCCATCGATCTGAGCGTCCTGGTCAAGGACCTGGACCACAAGTTCGAGGAATTGAAGTGGACCGTTTCCGGCACCAAGGACCTGAAGGTGACCATTAACGGTAAGCAGGCAACTATCGCTATCCCCAATAAGTATTGGAACGGTTCTGAAACCGCCAAGTTCAAGGTCTGCGACCCTGAAAAGGCCTGTGCCGAATCCGAAGCTTCCTTCACAGTGAATTCCGTCAACGACAAGCCCGAGTTCGTCAAGGACATCCAGGGCCAGTCCATCGATGAAAAGAAGCAGTTCGAAAAGATTAAGTTGGACGAATTCGTAAAGGATGCCGACCACAAGAACTCTGAGCTCTCCTGGGAAGCAACCGTAAAGCACGATGGCAAGGAACCGGAATCCGGTACCCTGCAGGTGAACATCGATGAAAACCATGTGGCTTCTATTGAAATTCCGGACAAGTACTGGAACGGCTCTGCCACCATCACCTTCACCTGTACTGACCCCGAAGGTGCCGCCATCAAGAAAGACGCCAAGTTCACGGTGAAGTCCATCAACGACGTTCCCGTATTCAAGAAGATTCCTGACCAGACCGTCGAAGAAAAGAGCGAACTCTCTTCTGTTGTTCTCGACGAATTTGTAACCGATGCTGACCATGACCTGTCCAAGCTCAAGTTCGAAGTAACTGGCAACAAGGACATCAAGGTAAATATCAACGCCAAGACTCGCGAAGTGTCCTTCAAGACCCCGAACGAACTCTGGAACGGCTCCGAAACCTTGACCTTTACCGCTACCG
This sequence comes from uncultured Fibrobacter sp., assembly GCA_946186895.1. Classification (GTDB taxonomy): domain Bacteria; phylum Fibrobacterota; class Fibrobacteria; order Fibrobacterales; family Fibrobacteraceae; genus Fibrobacter. Next base: position 18,187 of record CAMHOW010000036.1, on the reverse strand, counting down.
ACCCCGAAGGCGGCAAGGCTTCTTCTACAATGAAGCTCACCGTCAAGTCCATCAACGATCCTCCGGTCATGAAGGACATTCCTGAACAGACCATCAAGGAAAAGCAGGAATTCAAGCCTGTGGAACTGGACAAGTATGTCGAAGATCTGGACCACCCTGCTGAAAAACTCAAGTGGACCGTCAGCGGCAACCGTGAACTGAAGGTCAACGTAGACCCGAAGCATGTCATGACCATTACGCCGCCGTCCAAACAGTGGAACGGCTCCGAAACTCTCACCATCAAGGTGACCGACCCCGAAGGCGCAACGGATGAACGCTCCGTGGCCTACACAGTGGAATCCGTCAACGACGTTCCTGAATTCGTGAAGCCCGTCGTTGGCCAGACCATCAAGGAAAAGGAACAGTTCCAGCCCATCAAGCTTGGCGAGATGGTGAAGGACGCCGACCACAAGATGAGCGAACTGACCATTACCGCCGACGTGAAGCCCGCTCCTGGTTCCAAGAAGAAGGAGGCCGGACTCACTGTAGAAGTGGACGCCCAGATGGTTGCAAAGATTATCATTCCGAACAAGCTCTGGAATGGTTCTGACGAGATTACCTTCACGGTAGCCGACCCCGAAGGTGCAACAGCCACCTCTAAGGCCGTGTTTACGGTGAACTCTGTCAATGACGTTCCTGTACTCAAGAAGATTCCTGACCAGATGATCGACGAAAAGGGTGAATTTGTGGCTATCAATCTTGCTGAACTTGCAAGCGATGCCGACCATGAATTCTCTCAGCTCAAGTGGACTATCACCGGCAACAAGGACCTGAAGATTTCCATCGACAAGGCCGGCATGGTGACTATCAAGACTCCGGACCCGCTGTGGAACGGCTCCGAAAAGGTGACCTTCACCGTTACCGACCCCGAAGGTGCCTCTGCCAAGTCCGACGCCGTGTTCACGGTCAAGTCCATCAACGATCCTCCTGTCATGAAGGACATCGCTAGCCAGACCATCAAGGAAAAGCAGGAATTCAAGCCTATCGAACTGGACAAGTTCGTTGAAGACAAGGACCACGACAAGGCCAACCTGAAGTGGACCTTTAGCGGCCAGAAGGACTTGAAGGTCACTATCGACAACAAGCATGTGGCTACTGTCAAGGCTCCCAGCAAGATCTGGAATGGTTCCGAATCCATCAAGTTCACCGTGACCGACCCCGAAGGTGCAACGGACAACCGCGTCGTTACCTTCACGGCCGAATCTGTGAACGACCTGCCGGTGTTCACCAAGCCCATCAAGGACCAGAGCATCCAGGAAAAGCGTGAATTCGCCATCATCAGCCTTAACGACATCGTGAATGACCCGGACCACAAGCCCGAACAGCTTTCTTGGTCCTTCGACGTGAAGCCCGGCAAGGGATCTCCGAAGGGTTATGCCCCGCAGCTTTCCGTGACTGTCGACGACAAGCGCATGGCAAAGATTGTCATTCCTGAAAAGAACTGGCACGGTGAAGAAATTATCACCTTCACAGTGACCGACCCCGAAGGCGGCAAGGCCAGCTGCACCGCCACCTTTACGGTGACCTCTGTGAACGACGCTCCGACCATCGGCAAGATTAAGGACCAGACCATCGTCGAGAAGGCATCCTTTGCCTCCATCAACCTGGCCGAACTGGTTAAGGACCCCGATCACCCCTTCGAAAAGCTCAAGATTGAAGTGTCCGGCAACAAGGACCTGAAGGTCAATATTTCCAAGACGGGCGAGGTGACCATCAATACGCCGAATCCGCTGTGGAACGGCTCTGAAAAGCTCACCTTCACGGTGACTGACCCCGAAGGCGCCAAGGCCTCCACAACAGCCGGATTCACGGTGACCTCCGTGAACGATCCTCCGGTCATGAAGGATATTGCTGACCAGACCATCAAGGAAAAGGGTCAGTTCAAGCCCATCGAACTCGACAACTTCGTTGAAGACCTCGATCACCCGAAGAACAAGCTGAAATGGAAGATCGAAGGTGCCAAGGAACTGAAGGTCGCCATCGATGGCTCTCACAAGGTGACCGTCAATACGCCGAACCCCAACTGGCACGGCGAAGAAAAGGTCAAGTTCACGGTGACCGACCCCGAAGGCGCTTCTGACAGCCGTACCGTCAAGTTCACGGTGGAATCTGTCAATGACGCTCCTGTGTTCGTAAAGGAACTGAAGGGCCAGTCCATCGACGAAAAGAAGCAGTTCGCTACTATCAAGCTGGACGACCTGGTAAACGATCCCGACCACAAGAAGTCTGAACTCGCCTGGTCTTTCGACGTGAAGTCTGCAAGTGCCAAGGCTGCCCCGAAGAAGGGCAAGAAGGGCGCTAAGGAAGAATCCGCTCCTCAGGGTGCTGGTCTCGAAGTGAAGGTGGACAACAACCGTGTCGCCACCATCGCTATCCCGAACAAGCAGTGGAACGGTTCTGCCAATATCACCTTCACGGTAACGGACCCCGAAGGCGCAAAGGCCTCCAAGACCGCTCTCTTCGAAGTCAAGTCCATCAACGACGTGCCGAAGATTTCCGAAAAGGCCCCGAAGGGTGAAACCATCCGCGAGGGTGGCAAGTTCAAGCCTATTGATCTTTCTTCCATGGCTTCTGACCCGGATCACCCGGCTTCAAGCCTCAAGTGGACCGTCTCCGGCAACAAGCAGCTGAAAGTCAACCAGAAGAAGGACAACACTGTTGAAATCACCACACCCGACGCCCAGTGGCATGGCAAGGAAACTCTGACCTTCACGGTTACCGACCCCGAAGGTGCTTCTGCCAACCACAAGATGGACTTTGAAGTGACCCGTGTGAACGATCCTCCGGTCATCGCTAAGCCGATTCCTAACCAGAAGATCAAGGAGAAGGAATCCTTCCAGATGATCAAGCTGGATGAATTCGTGAAGGATCCGGACAACAAGCCCAACGAGCTGACCTGGACCATCACCGGCAACAAGAAGCTGAAGGCAGACATCTCTCCGAGCCGTATCCTCACGGTGTCTGCTCCGGACAAGTATTTCTGGTGCGCTCCCGAAACCATGACCCTTACGGTTAAGGACCAGGACGGCGCTTCTGCCAGCCAGACCATCACCTTCGAAATCACCTCTGTAAACGACGCTCCGGTCATGAAGGATATTCCTGGCCAGAAGATCAAGGAAAAGGGTGAATTCAAGGATATCGACCTTACCAAGTACGTTTCCGATCCTGACCACAAGATCGAACAGCTCAGCTGGACCGTGAAGGTGGAAAAGGTCGGCGGTGCCGCCAAGCCTGCTCCGAAGAAGGCTCCTGCCAAGAAGGCCGCCAAGGGCAAGAAGGGCAAGGGTGGCAAGGAAGAGCCTGCTGCCGAAGAAAAGCCCGCTCCGCAGGATGAATTTGTGGTGACCGTGGACAAGAAGGCCATCGCCCATATCAAGCTTCCTAACAAGTACTGGAACGGCCAACGCAACGTGACCTTCACGGCTAAGGACCCCGAAGGTGCCGAAGCCTCCAAGACGGTCAACTTCACTGTTGAATCCGTGAACGACGCTCCCGAAATCAAGCAGATTCCGACCCAGTCTATCAAGGAGAAGGAAACCTTCAAGCCCATCGATCTCGCTCAGTATGTCAGCGATCCTGACCACAAGATTGAGCAGCTCAAGTTCGAAATCGGCAATACCCGTTTCTTGAAGGCCTCTGTCAACGCCAAGCACCAGCTGGTGGTGACCACTCCGGATAAGTTCTGGAACGGCAACGAGAAGGTTACTCTGAATGTCATTGACCCTGAAGGAGCCAAGGCTTCTCAGCAGATTCTCTTCGAAGTGTCTCCTGTGAACGACGCTCCCGTGGTGACCAAGATTGCTGGTCAGAAGATCAAGGAACGCGAAAAGTTCGAACCGGTTGATCTGTCCAAGGTCGCTACCGACCCGGATAACAAGCCTGCCGAACTCAAGTGGAGCGTTTCCGGCAACAAGGACCTGAAGGTTGAAGTGAAGGGCTCTCGCGCTATGGTGGTGACCCCGAACCCCAACTGGAACGGCAAGGAAACCCTGAAGTTCACCGTAGCAGACCCGGCCGGTGCCAAGGCCTCTACCGAAGCCACCTTTGAAGTGACTCCGGTGAACGATCCTCCTGTTCTGAAGCCGGTGCAGCCTTTCGTCATCGACGAAAAGAAGACCTTCGCTCCTGTGGACTTCTCCAAGTTCGTAAGCGATCCGGACAACAAGCTTGAAGAACTGACCTGGACTCTGGACAATGCTGAACCCGCCTCCAAGGCAGCTCCTGCCAAGGGCAAGAAGGGTAAGGCTGCCAAGGGCGGCAAGGCCAAGGCCTCTACCGTCAAGCACGACCTGATTTTCAACATCGACAGCAAGGGTGTCCTCACTGTCGAAGTGCCCAACAAGTTCTGGAACGGTACCGAAACGGTGGCCGTGAACGCCTTTGACCCCTCCGGCGAAAAGGCGACCGTGAATGTGAAGTTCACCGTGAAGCCCGTCAACGATGCTCCCATGGTCAAGGAAATTCCGGGCCAGGAAATCGAAGAAGGCAAGCCCTTCAAGGCTATCAAGCTTGACCAGTATGTGGAAGACCCCGACAACAAACCCCACGAAATCAAGTGGAAGGTTGCCGGTGCCAAGAACCTGGATGTGAAGATTTCTGGCGGTCGCGAAGCCGTGATCAAGCCCAAGAAGCAGGATTGGTCTGGTGAAGAAACCCTTATCTTCACGGCTACCGACCCAGCAGGCGCTTCTGACAAGGCTATGGCCAAGTTCGTGGTAAAGCACGTGAACAAGGCTCCCATTATGCGCGACATTCAAGATGCCACTATAAAGGAAGACGACAACAAGGGCGTTGTGGCCTCTATCAAACTCGACCAATTTGCTCGCGACCCGGATCACCGCTTCGACGAATTGAAGTGGACCTTCACCGGTAACAAGTATCTGGATGTGAAGTATGACAAGTTCAAGAAGACTGTCACTATTTCTCAGCCTCACGAAGACTGGTCCGGTAAGCCGGAACGCATCACCTTCACTGTGGTTGACCCTGAAGGAGCCAAGGCTTCCAAGACTGCCACCTTTACGGTTGTCGCCGTGAACGATCCGCCGAAGGCCCGCTCTCAGACCTACGTGACTAGGGAAGGCGAAACCTTGAAGGTTTCTGCTTCTGACGGTCTCCTGTCTGGTGTTACCGACCCGGATAACGAGAAGCCAGTCTCTGCTCAGATTGTCCAGAAGCCCCATAACGGTAAGATCGAACTGAACGAACGTGACGGTTCCTTCACTTATATCCCGAACAAGGGCTTCTCTGGTCTCGATGAATTCACTTACAAGGTGAAGGATCCGGGTGGACTCTACTCCAAGCCTGAAACGGCCGAAATTAACGTGACCTTCAAGATGAAGGATCTGCGTGGTTCCGAAGAACCGGCCGCCAAGAAGAAGGAAGAGCCGAAGGACGACGACAAGAAGGACAATAAGAAAGACAAGAAAAAGGGTAAAAAGGGCAAGAAGCGCTAATCCCTGACCCTTTACGTCATCCCCGCGAAGGCGGGGATCTATTAAAAATCCCGCAGAAATGCGGGATTTTTTCGTTCTCAAGATCGTCTTGATCTTCGTGACACGCCATCTAGGTTCCAGCGCGTGGCCGGAATGACGCAGGTGTAGACGTCATGGCGTGCCACGACACGCCATCTAGGTTCCGGCTCGTGGGCCGGAATGACGTCGGTGTGAACATTATGGCGTGGTTGACGTGCGTTTTACTGTACTACGGACTGAATGGTTCCGTCAGCAAGGCGGGTAGTAATCAGCTCACCAGCTTTCACCTGGTCCTTGCTCTTGATGAACTTGCCGTTGCTATCTAGAGTGAAGGAGTAACCTTTTGCAAGGGCCGTTTCAGGGCTTGCATTCTTTACTCTCAGCTCGGTAATTTCGAACTTGGCCTTTTCTAGTTCGATAATCTTACGGGAACCCTGCCTCAGGCCTTCATCGTTTCGGCTGATTCGCTGGGATTCATTCCTCAAGATAAACTGGACTTCCTTGGCTAGCGATGTCCCTTTAACGGCGATCCCAGATTTTTCACACTGGATACGGCCCATGACCGTCCCTTGTAGGGAATGAGCCAGATTAAACAGCTCTTCCCTGGATTCCGAGAGAAGGGCCATAGAGCCTTTCTGGATATCTTCAACCGTCGAGAGCATGGCCTGCCAGCTTTCAGCCACACGCTCTACCAATCGCTTGGCGCAATCCGTAGGGGTAATGCAGGATTGATACGCCACCTCGTCCAAAAGGCTCTTGTCAATTTCATGGCCGATACCTGTGAAAACAGGAACAGGGTAGTTCGCTACCGCCCGACACAGGGCTTCGCTATCAAAATAGTTCAGGTCCGTCTTGGAACCGCCACCACGGACAATGCAGACCACATCAATTTCAGGCTCCTGCTGCAAGCGTTCCAGGGCCGCAAGGATAGTAGATTCCGTCTCGTTTCCCTGCATTTTGGCGTATTCCGTATGGACTTTGAAATTGAAGGGGGAGTCCTTAAGCCTTGTGGTAAAGTCCTTGTAGGCGGCCGTGGCTTCTCCCGTAATCAGCCCCACGTTTATGGGGGTGGCGGGGAATTCCAGGGTTTTGTTTTTGTCCAGCAAACCCTCTTTTTGCAATTTTTTGAGAATGGCCTGACGGGTAAGGGCCAGTTCCCCGATGGTGTAAACGGGGTCAATATCCAGAACCTGGGCCTGGAATTTTCCCAGAGTAATGTACAAGTCCGCCTTGACTTGGAAACACACCTTTATCTGCTCCCGCAAGGTAAAGGGCTTTTCTGCCATCTCTGCCTTTTGGCACAAGGCGTCAAACTTTCCTGTAAAACAGTAGAGGGGGAGGGTGGCCACGGGCTTCACGTCCCCTTCGGCAAAATCCGCAATGCTTAGGTAAACCACCCTGGGCTTAATGACCAACTGGGTAATGACTCCGTGGACCCAGATTTCGGGGGTCCGTGAAAGGGTGTTCTTGATGGAGGTCAGGTAACTCTCCACGGAATATGATTTTATGGGTTGGTCCAATTTTTGCTTTCCTGTTGCCTTTGACAAAGATAATTTATTATTTTGTCGGTGTATCCATGTGTTTTTTTCGTAAAGGAAACCATATGAAAATAAAGATGTTTTTACTGGGAGGCTGCCTGGTGGCCTTTGCCGGCTGCGCCGTTAACCAGCACGCCATGTCCCGCTCTATGGAACAGACCGAAAGTACCCGCGCCATTGCCGCCGATGGTGCTGCAGATTCTACCTTGACCCAAAGTGCAGGCATCCACCTGGATTCTGCCAAGGCCTACATGAAGCAGAAAAAGGAACAGGAAACCCTAATGGCTCTGGAAGCCAGCCGCCTGGAATATCGCCTGGCTATTTTGCGTGCTGAACAAGATTCCCTAAAGGCCGAAGACGACCGTGTGGAAGGTGAACTCCGTGCCGACGTGGAACGTAAGCTCCTGTACCAGAACATTCTGGACAACGAAAACAAGGAGGCCAAGTAATGAAGAACCTCAAAATTCTTGCCTTCGGTTTGATTTGTGCTTCTGCCGCCTTTGCCGCAGGGCAACCTACGCCAGCCCCGGACACCACCAAGGCTGAACAGGCCCCTGCCTACAAGGCCTGTATGGATTCCATCGGGGCGGTAGAGGCTATATTGCCCGCAAAAGCCCTAAATGCAAAACTGGCCCTTTTAGAGGCAAAGGCAAAGGCCTCCGACATCAAGAACGAACTTAACAAGAATCCCAAGTCTACCTTGGTAGGCCCTCTGGGTGAAAACTGCCAGTTGTATGTGGAAATCGCCAAGGCAGAGGCCGAAATTACCAACCGCCATAAACACATCGCAGAGAACTGGGAAAAGCGTAACGCCACAAACCGCTCCATTGAAGCCATTCAGGAACAAATCGCCAATGCCCGCAGTGGCAAGGTGAGTAACCTTGCGGCAGACTTGGAAGCAGAACGCCAGAGGCTTGCCCAGACTAAGGATGCCATGAAGGACCAGGAAGAAAAACTGCAGGCCGAAATGCAGCAGAACCGCGAAAAGTTCCTGGCTGAGGCCGCCGAACGTGAAGCCGCCCTCAAGGCTGCCAATGAACGTGAAGCCGACTTGCAAAAGCAACTGGAAGCAGAGCGCTTGGCCCTGGAAGCAGAAAAGAAGGCCCTGGCCGAAGAACGCGCCAAGGCCGAAGCCCGCCAGAAAGAGGCCATGAACAAGCTGAACGAACTCCAGTCCAAGCTGATCCAGGTCTCCCAGGACGCCCGCGGAATCATCCTTTCCATGAGCGATATCCTTTTCGACGTAGACAAGGCCACCCTCAAGCAAGATTTGAAGACTAGCCTTGCCAAGGTGGCGGGAATCCTCACTGTCTACCAGCAGTTCAACGTTTCTATCGAAGGCAACACGGACAACACCGGTTCCGCCGATCACAACATGAAGCTCTCCCAGCAGCGTGCCGACAACGTGAAGAACTTCCTGGTGGAACAGGGAATTGACGCAGGCCGCCTGAGTGCCAAGGGCCTCGGCATGACCATGCCTATCGCCGACAACAGCACCAAGGAAGGCCGCCAGAAGAACCGCCGTGTGGACCTAGTGATCCAGGACAAAGTCCTTCAGGAGTCCGCCGAACCCGAAAAGACTCCGGAACAGAAGTAACATGTCTAAAGTCGTTACCGCCATGGAGGCAAGGCAGAACTTCGGTTCTCTACTGAACCAGGTAGCCTTGCAGAAAGAAGAGGTCGTCATCGAGCGCGCAGGGAAGCCTCTCGCAAAGCTCGTAGACGTAGACTCCGGCGTATCCGGAAAACTGGACTTCCGAGACATCGGAAAACTCCCCAACAGCATCTGGGAAAAGTGATTCCGTTCAAGTCTCCAGAACTAAATGACAGGGAGGCCGCGGCAAAAGCCGTGGCCGACTCTGGCTATACAGGAAGCGACGCCGGCTTTGCAAACATCTACCTGCTCCGCAAGAAATACGGAACACTAATTGCCTTTCAAGATGGATTCCTATTCCGCTATTACAATGGGGTAGGTAGCCGCAGGGGATACGCCTTCCCGTTAGGAGTAGGCGACCCTCAGGCCGCCCTTGCGCTTATCGCCGAAGACGCCCGTGAATCGGGCCGTCCGCTGGAATTCTGCCTTTTAGACGAACCCCGGGCACAGATTTTGCGGGAATATTTCAATGCGAATTGCGTTGTCGAAACGGATGGATTTTCTGGCAAGGAAAGCGCCGAGCCTGTTCTCCATTTTGAAAATAACCGTGGCGACAGCGACTACGTTTACTCCGCAGAAGCGCTAGCGACTCTCGCAGGTAACCAGTACCGCAAAAAACGCAACCATGTCTCACGTTTTACGCGCAGTTACGGGCAGTTTGAGCTGCGCCATATCACCCCCGAAAATGTCGATGTGGCACTGGACATCGAAAAACAGTGGCTTAAGTCTGTCGCTGGATATTCCGCCTGCGAGCCGACCTGCGAATGCGAAGAAGCAGCCCGTGCCGAATGCTCCGAAGACGAAAAGTCCCGCATGGCGGAGTACTGCGCCATCGAGGAATCCCTGCGACATTTTGACGCCCTTGGCATGAAAGGCGCAATTCTGTATGCGGGGGAGGTCCCCGTAGGCATGACCATGGCCTCTGAAATTATTCCTGGCGTCTGGGACATCCATTTTGAGAAGGTCATCGGGGAATATGCCGACAACGGCGGGTATGCCGTCATCAACAAACTGTTCGCAGAACGCCTCGTTGCCGCAGGCGCGACCCTCATCAACCGCGAAGAGGACATCGGTCTCGATGGCCTCCGCAAGGCAAAACTTTCCTACTACCCGCTGACGATTCTTGATAAAACCCACGCCAAAGTGGAGGAATGATGCTTTCCACCATCCTCACTAAACAACAATGCGCCGCCTGCAAGTTCTGCTGCTCCTTTAGGCGACAGAGCCTCTGGGAAGCCCCGCTTTTCCCTCCAGAGGTTGTTGAAAAGCTGAGTAAGCCCAACGAATACGGTGTGGTGGGGGAGTTCCGTAACGGGCAAATTGTTCTTGGCCCTTATCTTACCGCAGCCTCCGAAGAAGAAGTTCAATGCACCTTCCTTGACCCGCAAAAGGGTTGCATCCTGAAAGGCGAAGACAAACCCTTCGATTGCTCCATCTGGCCACTCCGCATTATGAATAAAGAAGGCGAACTGGTCATCGCCCTCACGCCTACATGTCCGGCTATCGGCAAAGTCCCGACCCAGGATCTTATAAAGCTTTTACAAAAAGGGCTAGGCGAAAAGATATTCCGCTATGCCCAGGCACACCCTTATATCATCAAGGAATACCGGGACGGTTTCCCGATTGTCTATTTTTAACCCCGTGAACAGCAATCCCTTCGAACTCGTCAAGACAAGTGACAAGAGCAAGGCCCGCCGTGGCCGACTCCACACCGCCCACGGCGTGGTGGAAACGCCGATCTTTATGCCGGTGGGTACTCTTGCCAGCGTAAAGGGACTTTCGACTCGGGACCTGCACGAAATGCAGGCGCAAATCATTCTCGCGAACACGTACCACCTATACTTGCGACCAGGTACGGAACTCGTGGCCAAGATGGGCGGCGTACAGAAGTTTATGAGCTGGAACGGCCCCATGCTCACCGACAGTGGCGGATTCCAAGTCTGGAGCCTCAAGGACCTACGTCACATTACTGAAGAGGGCGTCGAATTCCAGAGCCACCTGGATGGCTCACACCACCTGTTCACTCCGGAATCGGTAATGAAGGCCCAGCGCGAAATCGGTGCCGACATCATCATGGCTTTTGACGAATGCACGCCTTACCCGAGCACCGTCGAGGAGGCTTCGCACTCGCTGGACCTAACACTCAAATGGACCCGCCGCGCGAAGGACTGGCTTGAAAAGAACCCACCGGTCCACGATTACCCGCAGTTTTTCTTTGGGATCGTGCAGGGCGGCATGCACAAGGAACTCCGTCAAAAGTCCATCGACGCCCTCAAGGAAATCGCACCCGACGGCTACGCCATGGGCGGCCTTTCTGTAGGCGAACCTGTAGAAACCATGTACGAGATTGCGGATTTCTGTACAAACTATTTGCCAGAGGAACGCGCCCGCTACGTGATGGGGGTGGGCACGCCCTGGAATCTGCTTGAACTTATCAAACGCGGGGTCGACATGTTCGACTGCATTTTGCCCGCGAAAAACGCCCAAGACGGCCTCGTGTACACCAGCAGGGGAGTGCTCCGCTACAAAAACGCCAAATTCGCCGAAGACAACCGCCCGCTCGATCTGGGATGCGACTGCCATTGCTGCCGCAACTACACCCGTGCCTACGTGCGCCACCTGTTCAAGACAAAGGAACCTCTCGGCTGGACGCTCTCTACGCTGCACAACCTGCATTTCTACCTGCACTTGATGCAGCAGGCCCGCGAGCACATCGAGACCGGCGATTTCGAGGAGTGGTCTTCGCAAATGATTCCGCAACTGCAGCAGGAAGCGGAATAACATAGATTCCGGGTTGAAATTCCCAAGATTGTTAAACTTTCATTCCTGTAATTTTGAAAAATAGTGTCCTTATGTAAATTTTTGGTGCGTTTTGTCTAAATTAAAGTTATATTTATTTCGGATATATAGAGTTTTTGCTCTTGTTCTCTAGATGAAATCGGGAAAATTTCAACTTACACGAGGACAAGGCGAACGCTCACGTAGATACGTTTATCGAGCCGCCTATAGCGGTTCATTTGGGCGTATTTCGACAAGCCACTTTTGCGGTTCTGTCGCCCTTTTGGGGCGTGGGTCGTTTGCATTTATCGTGTAAGGGCCCTTCCCGAGCCTCGTCTGGGTAAATGCAACGAACCCGCACCCCTTTTTTGTTTCTCTACAAAATCGGGGTCGTGTTTTCCAGGGACAAGGCGAAACTCCACAGGTTTTAACCGATGGAGGCCGTCATGGCTTGGAACAGAAAGACAAATACTCGCGTCTCTAGCAAGAACGTCATTGCGAACCCCATAGGGGTGAAGCAATCCATTGCCGTTCTTTCCTTTACTCTTTTCCTTGCTGCCTGCGGTGGCGACAGCGGTTCGGGGGTCAAGGGCTCTGAACCAGCCGAAGGAGTCGATGATGGCCGCGAAGTGGCGACCCTTGTCGACATGGGTCGTTGCACCAACGAACGCGAGGGCGATACGGTCTATGTCGCCGAAAAGTTGACGGACTACCTTTGCAAAAATAACTCTTGGGTGGACCTGAGCGAAGTCTCATCGGATATGTCCTCTGGCAAAACGGATTACGACACTAAATCCAGCAGCAGTAATAACAGCGATACGGATGTACCCGAAGGCTTTGTCCGGGAGAACATTTCCGTGACGGGCGTTGCACAGAAAGGGCCTTTCATGTTCGGCTCACCGCTGAACCTGTATGAGTTGAAGAAGAACTTGACCCCTTCTGGAACCGTTTACAAGGACGAAATCTCCAGCAACAAGGGGGACTTCGTGATTCCCAAGGTGAGCCTCGCTTACCCCTACGCAAAGCTTGAAGTCCGCGGTCTTTACAAAAACGAGGTGACAGGCGAATGGTCCACCGATTCCATGACGCTCCGTGCCTTGACCGACTTTTCTGAAGAACGGACAGACGTAAACATCAACCTGTTGACCCACCTGGAATACGACAGAGCCCTTTATCTGGTGCAGGAGAAGGGCTACAGCGTCTATGCCGCGAAAAAGCAGGCTGCGCAAGAAATCATGACGGCATTCGAGTTTGCGACAGCCGTGACCTATTCCGAGGACTTCGCCATTTTCCAGAACGAGGGAGTGAGCGCGACCACCAGCGCGGGCAATGCAACCCTCCTTGCGATTTCGGCGCTGGTCATGGGCAACCGTAGCGATGCCGAAATTCAAAACACCATAGACAAGTTCATTACTGACATCAAGACCGACGGCGAATGGAATGACTTGCAGACAAAGGCATCCATGGCGGACTGGGCTTATGACTTCAATTACAGCACCATTAAGGCTTCCGTGAAAAGCTGGAATATCCTGGATATCCCCGCTTACGAGACCTACCTGGACATCTATTGGAACAACGTATATGGGCTGGGTGGATGTTCCATCAACCGCAAGGATGTTGTCGCGCCAAACACCAATAAGCTGAGCAAAAACTACAACAAATATTTTATCTGTAATGGCAGTCATTGGGACGACGCCACCACCTATCAGAAAGATACCTACAAGTGGTCCGCAGGAAAATCAGGCGAGTTCAAGAAGGGCAACGTGACAGACACCATATATGTTTACAACGGCAATAAGTGGGAAGTTTCTGAAAGGGAAACCGCCATCGGACTTTGCCAAAATAGTAACGCGGGCGTGGTTAGTGAATTTGATGATGTGTATTACATCTGCAAGAACAACGCCTGGGGAACAGCAACAGAGTTGGAATATGACACTTATGGTAAAACTTGCCTGAAAGATGGCTCAATTGTCGCTGGCAAAGTTGTAGCTTCAAATAAATACGTGTGCGATGCAGGAACCTTTAGAGTTGCAAATGAGCAGGAGTTGTCTCTGAACAAAGGTTGCGTGAGTTATACGGAGGGGGACGAAATAAAGAAACCTCTCTCAGTGGCGCAGGATTCTATTTATCGGTGTAGTGATGGCATGTGGAATGGGTCCATAGAAAATGTTGAGGGTTATTTATTTGATTCAAGGGATGGCAAGGTTTACAGGACGGCGACTATCGGTTCCCAGACCTGGATGGCGGAAAACCTGAACTATTCAGACACTATTGATTATCCCGGCATGAAGGGTAGAAACTGGTGCTATAACAATAGCTTGGATAGTTGTGCCAAGTATGGTCGTCTTTACAACTGGGCTGCCGCCATGGACAGTGCAGGGACTTTCTCTACTAATGGAAAAAATTGCGGTTATGGAAATACTTGCTCTCCAAATTATCCCGTTCGCGGAAGCTGCCCCGAGGGTTGGCACTTGCCTGATACAACAGAATGGAATACTTTTTTCACTGCGTTGGGTGGAGAATCTCATAGGGTTGGGGCTGTGCTCACTTACAATGATGAGGATGACTACGGCTTTGACGCGCTGCCCACTGGCTACAGGGACGACGAAGGCAACTTCGACGGCATTAGATGCTTCTCCATCTTCTGGAGTGCTACTGTGGCCGATAAAGTCCATGCCTACCACATGAACCTTAAGCGGTGCAATAGCTATGCCGAATACAGCCACGGCTACAAGGACTACGGGTTTTCTGTCCGTTGCGTCAAGGACACAAATTAACAAATGTCATTAAACAACCAAACAAAAGGAGATGCTATGCTCAAAAAAGAAGGTATTACAGACCAGAAAAAATTAAGTCTAATGTTTCCGAATTCCGTGAACTATCTCGATAAGTTGGAGATGTTAATCGGAAGAACCGACGGAGTCTGGGATTATGATGTCGGATATGATGACAGGGCGTTGTATTTGGCCTATATCAGCAATTCAGGGAGATATAAAGTAGAGTTTGTTATTGATTCTGAGCATCCTGAATGTTATCTTGCCGTAAATATTGTTATGAATTCAGAAGATAAAAATGGGGATCACGCTGCAACGAAGGAACTTGTAGAAAAATTGATAAATTCTGGAGTGCAGTTGACAGATTTGCATTTTGCTTTTAAACTGACAATCTATTTCCGTCCATACAACAATGAAAGGGTGATGAATGAAGCCACAGGAATAGTTCAAGCCATACTTCCTTTGCTGTAAATTTTGAAATTTTTGTTGCGTTAGGGATGGATGCCCGTAGGGTTCGGACTCGGCGATTGCAAAGAGCCGAGGCTGAACGGACGCGAATCACCCCTTCGGCTGGCTCAGGGAACTTGATTCGCGATACCGCGACAGCCCGACCCGCGCCAGCGGGGAACGCCCAAAACGTCACTCAGACGCTCCATTCCGTTTGCGTCAAAAAATCCAGTAAACCGATAACAAGAATTCCGTCGTCGTAATGCGGCTTGACAATATCCTTCAGTATTTCGGACGCTTGATTATCATATTTAATATTTTTGCTACTTTTGTTTGTTTTTGGAAAAATATATACCTGATTTTTCATAAAATTGCAAATTCTATTTAATATTTTTGCTACTTTCAGCAAAAATATTAAATAAATGACATTTTTGCGCAAAAACACCCATGTCGATGATTTTCTGCAGGGAGGCTATGGTGTCCTTGTATCTGGTGTTGTCAAAAATAAAGAACCGCGTCACCCCTTCGTAATCCTGCTTGAAAAAGTTCTTTTCGCAGATTTCTTTCAAAAGCCGATTGATATTTATCTCTGGTTTTGCCGAAGGGCAGATGTCTAATGAACGGCGAATTTCGCGAACTTTCTCAAGAAGTTCTTTGAAATGCTCGTCGAATTTAACTAGCGGAAGTATCTTGTGAATATCGTAAATGTGTCGCGATAGACGGCGGGACTTTTGGGTTAGATAATAGTCGCAGATGGCGAATATCTTGTCAATTAAAGTTCGCTCCAAAGCCAGAACGTTCATCATAAACGGTTCCAGTCCGTAATCGCGCAAAGAAATATCTTTTGCGTAATCTGCGATGTAGTTCCCTATTGGCATCGCTTTGAACGGAAAGACCGCTGTGACAAGGCTTGTTTCAACCTTGACTGCGGGGACGATATGTGCGTTGGATTTGCAGAGCGGCTTGTATTCGAATATGTAGTTGTTTATGTCGCGGTCGCTTTGCGTTTTGTCAAAATTAGTAATGACAAGGCCCAATTTGTCGGCGATGGGGGCGATTATGTTGTATTTAAGTTTCTTTCGCCGCGCCGCCCCGATATGCTCCGAAAAAGAAATGTCAATATCTTCGGAGAAACGGTTAATGACCTTCAATGCCTTAGAAAGCGAAGTGCCGCCCTTGAAAACGGCCTTGTCCGATGTTGTCGCGATTTCTTTGAGAATAAGGGAGACATAGTAGTCCTTTTCGACTAGATCTGCTTGGATTCCGGATACTTTGCTTACAGTTTCCAAAACATTTAAGAACGTTTCTTTGTTTTCATGCAAGTACATCGTAAAGCCTCAAGTCGTAGATGTATTTGTATGTTTTTAGTGGGAAGTTCTCGATGTACTTGTCCACGTCGGCGCGGAGAATCTTGTTGCGCAAGATATGCCTGCGGATAATGTGGGGCGCTTCTTCCTCGCAGCAGTAGTCGGTATATTCCTCGACATCCTTCAGCAAATCTAGAAGTTGAAGGACGTTGCGGTTTTCCTTGGTGACGGCGACCTTGGCCCGACGGATGTAAAATGGAATTTTTCCGACCTTCACTTCGCGCGCGATGGCTGTGGTGTTATTCGTGACGATTTCTTCTTTATACGGCACCTGCAGACACAAACCCAACTGGTTAGCGAAGGTGTAACCCGAATAATAACCGTAAATTTCATCGCCATCGGTGATGTACTTGTACTCGGCGACCATGTTCGACGATATGGGGTAGTATTCGTGGTTGGGGTCCGGCAAAAAATAGATGCCCGGTTCAAACCGCGAAAGTTCGCCCGCATCGACCAGTTTCTTGAATTGCTGGCGCAGATTTCCAGCCGAAAGTCCAAGCGGCTCGGCGTCTTCGGTGAAAATCGGTTTTCCCGGCCCGAATTTTGATTTCAAGAATTCCAAAAGCATTTTGCGTCCTCATTAACGCTTTTTAATATATATAATAAAAAAGTGTTTGTCAATGGGTGAAAAAAACACCCCCGACACTTCAATGCCGGGGGATGTTTTCTCAAAGTGAGCGTTCTTTCGTCTACTTGAACAGATTCTTCATCTTCTCAAGGAAGCTCTCTTCCTGCGCGGTTTCCTTGTCGTGCCTGAGTTCCGCGAGTTTCTGGTAGAGTTCCTTCTCTTCGCGGCTCAGGTCCTTCGGGATTTCCACGCCGATGTTCACGTAGAGGCTTCCACGGTCGCCGCGCTTGTTCAGCGGGTACAGGCCCTGTTCGCGCAGGCGCAAGATGCTCCCGGCCTGAGTGCCGGCCGCAATCTTGATCTGCACTTCGCCACCGTCCAGCGTCGGGATTCGCTGCGTTCCGCCAAGCACCAGCTTGTGGACCGGCACCTTGATTTCGCAGTGCAAATCGTCGCCTTCGCGGGTGTAGAAGTCGTCGGGCTTTTCGGCAATCACCGCCAGCAAGTCGCCGCAGGCACCGCCGCGAGGCCCGCAGTTGCCTTCGCCACGCAGGTTCAGGTACTGGCCCTCGGCAACGCCCGCCGGAATCTTGATGGAAATTTCTTCCGTTTCCTGCACACGGCCCTCGCCGCGGCAACGGCTACACGGGTTCGCGATGACTTCGCCCATGCCGTTACAGGTGGGGCAGGCGCTCTCGGTAATCATCTGGAAGAATCCGCCCGTAGAACGGCGCACACGACCCGTTCCATGACAGGTGCTGCATTCCTTGATGTCCTGGCCGCCCTTGCCGTTACATTCCGTACACGGCGTGTAGCGTTTCAGGCGAACCTTCTTGGTGCAGCCCTCGAAGATTTCCTTGTAACTGAGCGCCACCTTGATCTGCAAGTCGTTACCGCGCGGAGGCCCGGCCTTGCGACCGCCTCGACGGCTGCCGCCAAAACCACCGAATCCGCCACCGAAAATATCGCCAAAGTTCGCGAAAATATCGTCGAAACTGAATCCCTGACCGCCGAATCCGCCGCCACCAAAACCGCCACCGGGGGCGTTAAAGCCGAACTGGTCATACTGCTTACGCTTCTCGGGGTTGCTGAGCACGTCGTAGGCCTCGGCAGCCTCCTTGAACTTCTCTTCGGCTTCCTTGTCGCCCGGGTTCTTGTCCGGGTGGTACTTGATGGCAAGCTTCTTGTACGCGTGCTTGATCTCGTCTGCACTCGCGTCCTTGCCGACGCCTAGAACTTCGTAATAATCTCTTTTTTCAGCCATTTTGCCCTCCGGGCAAATTAGACGAAAGACGAAAGACGATAGACGAAAGAGTTTTCATTTGAAAACTTCAAATTTTCTTCGGTCCATTCATTTTTCGTGGCTTTTCGCATCAAACAAATACATCCTATAAAATAAAAGAATAGACGAGAAACGAAATTTTTTGCCATACGGGCGCAATCTTTCGTCTTTCGTCTATAGCAAAGCCTCATTAGAGGCTTTGCGTTCTTTCGTCTTAGTCAACCACTTCCGCGTCGACGACTTCCGGGCCATCGCCCTTCTTGTCGTTC
>CAMHOW010000035.1 GCA_946186895.1 uncultured Fibrobacter sp. | reverse complement strand
AGGCGTCCGGAGTCTTCACCTGGATCGTGGAGAGGTAGTTTTCCCAGAACTTGGCAAGTTCGTCGAATGCCTTGTCCACGTTCTTCAGGTCGCGGTACTTGGCGATAGCCTTGGCAGCAACCTTGAGGCTCTGTTCCTGACCCAGCTGGGTGCAGGTGCGGAAAGTCTTCTTGGCGGCAATCTTGCCTGCGTGGATCATGAGGGCGGCAATGTTGTCGCCACGGTCGCATTCACTGTTGGAAAGTTCCTTGTTGCCGAGGGAGAGCGGAGCGGCCCAGGAGCCCATTTCGTTGGCACCGAGGAACACGCGGCGGTCACCGTCGAAGCTACCGACCTTGCAGTTCGCGGTCACGTAGTTCACGGCGTAGTCGCGCTTCATGTAGGCATACTGTTCGAGCACCACATGGCCGTCCTTTTCCCAGTGGCCCTTGAGGGTCATGGTCTGCGGGACCCAGTCGGCGTTCGTGAGCTGCTTTTCAGCTTCGAAGTGGCTGAATTCATAAACCGGGATGATGTCCACTTCCTTGGCGGCACCACCGAGGTTCGTCACCTGGATGTCCTGGAGGAGAGTGTTGGAGCCGGTCGGCACGAAAATCGTGACCTGGGTGCGCAGGCCGCAGCATTCGGCAATCCAGCGCATGTAAGAAAGACCCACATGGCATTCCCACTTGTCCATCTTGGTGAGGGTGGGAACGACAAACGGAGAGAACACCGTGTAGCCCTTGGCTTCCTTGATACGGATGTAGATGGTGCTGGCCTTGAAGTCAGAGCACGGCATCTGGGCGATGTACTTGGTGATACGGTTCAGGGCCGGGTCGCCCTTGCAAACCAGGGTACCGCCGGTGGTATCCACGATACCGCCGAAGTTCAGAGTACCGACGTAGTTGCACCACTTGATCGGGGTTGCCGGCGTGGTGAGCACGTATTCTTTTGCAGCGTCATCGAAGTAGCCGTACTGGGCGGCCGGAGCCTTCTTGGAGGCGACCTTCTTGACACTTTTCTTCTGTTTTGTAGCCATTGTATCTCCGTGAGAGGGGGTTAAATTTTCGGATGTAAATATAAAAAAACTAGTCTTTCTTCTGGTTGAAATTCTCAAAATCGCGGTTACCGAAGTTGATGTAGAAGTAGCCGTCGAGCTTCTTGTTGCGGATGGGGTCACGCAAGATGCCGATAGCGGCACGCACGTACTTGAGTTCCACAAGAATATGGTCACGGCTCATGCAGTTGAGGAAGGGGCCTTCGGGGTAAAGGGTCGGGCGGGGTTCTTCCGCAATCATCTTCTCCAGGTTCTCGATTTCCTGCACCAGGCGGCGTTCATGGGCCTCCAGGGTGCGGATAAGTTCCTTGTTCTCGGCACCATAGAGGAAAGCAAAACCCAAAGTGCGAGGATCGTCGTTAAAGCCGGTCAGGTGCTTGAGGACCTCCTTGCGGAGGGTATCCCTACCCTTTTCGGTAATGTTGAATACGATTCGTTCAGGACGGTTTCCGTCCTTTTCGGCCCTGCCTACAATGCTACCGTTCTTTTCGAGTGTCGTCAAGCGGTTATAGACCGTCGAAGTGCTGATCTTTGCCCAGCGGTCCAACTCGCGATCCCGAATTTCGGTGATAATATCATAGCCGCTGCGCTCATGTTCCGTAATGAGTCCCAGCAGTACAAGGTCGTAACGGTTCATCTCTGTTTCTATTCCTTTTTTTTGGGGCGAAAAGACACGCCCTAGACTATTCCAACTTGGAATATAAACAAAAAACGAAGACAACGGAACAAAAAAATGTAAAAAAGGCCCTAAAATGACGAAAATATTAGTTTACAGAGCCTTGAAAGAACGAATCGCTACTTGCACATATTGCTGTACATCTCCCTTTTTTGCTCCGGAGTGTACTTTTCATCGGCCGTCCCCTGCACCTTCATACTGAACATGGAACCATCGCAACTAGCGGACATCTTCATGTCCGTTTCATCAGAAGCCGCTGCCATCATTCCGATAAAGTTGATCAATTCAACACTTTCCTCACAAGCTTCTTTGCTCTCAGCCGGAGCTTCACTGGTGATATCCACCCACAAATCCCCATTGTCTTTGAAATCTAGGGTTATGTCCACCGTGGAATCCGCTTCGACTGTCTGAAACCGCCATTCGTCGTCCTCCAGCGAGAACTTGCAGTCCATTTTCTGGTCAGGCAAATACTTGGTAACATCGAGACCCGAGGATTCCGACGAAGAGGGTCCACCATCATCGGGATAAATTTCAGCTGACGAGCTCAGGCCTCCACCCTTGGAGCTGCTACTCCCTATACCCCCATTTGCGGAACTCCCTTTTGTAGATCCATTTTCATCCGCAGGGTGGTACCCGGGAACTAACGGAAGAGAATCATCGCTTCGGGAATCCTTATCTGAACCCGAAACCGTCTGTGAACAGGCCCAAAGCATTGACAACGCCAGGCTAGCCACAATAATCCTTAAAACCTTCATGTTTGCCGCCTTCATTTTGCACTGGTTTATTGTTTTGATTCAACCCAGCCTATATAGGGTTATCGATATCTACAAAGACGGCAGGAATACCCAAATCAGCCGTAATTTTTTCAGCCAAGGCCCGAACACCGAAGATCTCGGTCCGGTGGTGCCCGCAAGCAATCAAGTTAAAGCCAGCTTCTTCCACGGCAATAGGCACACTCTCCTTGATTTCGCCAGTCACAAAAGCATCGCAACCCAGAGCTATAGCCTCTTCCAATCCAGAAGCCCCGCTCCCGCTGCAGATTGCCACACGGCGGATCTTGTCGGTTCCAAACATAAACTGGTTCTGGACTCCGGCGGGGAAAGCATTGCCCGCAATTTCTACAAACCGTTCCTTGGAAACTGGGGCATCCCATTCCCCTATCTGGCCCACGCACTTTTCGCCCTCTTGCATGAACCCCTCCACCACCTTGAGCCCCATGGCTCCAGCGATTAAGGCGTTGTTCCCAATTTCAGGGTGCCCATCCAGGGGCAGGTGGAATCCGTAAAGGGATATTCCGTTCTTCATGAGTTCACGGATACGCTTGCCAAAATGCCCTACTGGAATTTTAGAATCTCCATTCCAGAAGCCGTTGGGATGATGAACAACGATGGCATCCGCATGTTCCTCGATGGCACGGTCAATCAGGCGGTCCCTAAAGGAGACTCCCGTCACCACCTTGGTCACCTTATCCGAAGCTTCTACGCAAAGGCCATCTACACAGTAATCCTTGAACGCCCCCGGTACAAGCAAATTGTCAAGCCAAATAGAAAAATCCTTCAATTCCATAAAAATACCTATTGATATTTCTCTAGTGAATATATAACAAAAAATCCCCAAAAAAGAGAATTCACCGAAAAATGTAACCATATGTTATCACCGAACGCCATCGCAAATTCCTAAAAATCACATCCAGGAATGAAGAGGAAAAACGAAATAGAAATATCTTTCGACGAAAGTATCGCCTATTTGTTGAAAAAAGCCAGGGAGAAACTTGGTCGATCCCAGGACTTCATTGCCCAAGAGGCGGGAATCAGCCGCGTTACCCTCGGAAAGTGGGAGCGTGGAGAAAAGACCCCTAATTCTTTTGATTTATACAATGTTCTGAAAGTTCTCAAGTGGGAATCCTGCGATTTCTGGAAGGAACTGACCCAGCATTTCGAAACAACGGCCAAGCCCCTACGGATTGCCGCCGAGCAAAACAAAATCCGGGCTTATATAGAAAGGACTAAAAAGAAAAATTTATAGCGACTAGGGAGGGCAAGCCCTCCCTAAGACCCTCCCACCACTCAATAATCCGCTTCATTCAAGTTGAAAAAGCAGGTTGCGCGGATTATTTGCGTGGGCACCTAGCGGTGATTAATAACAACTAGGGAGGGTGCCCACCGGGCCCCTCCCTAAGACCCTCCCGACACGCTCAAACATTCGTTTGAGCGTGGGCACCTGGCGGTGATTAATAATGACAAGGGAAGGCTACGCCCTCCCTAACACCTACCTAACACTCAATAAATCGCTTAACTCTGGTCGCAAGGCTCTGGCTTTGCGATTTATTTTCGTGGGCACCTAGCGGTGCTAAAAAAAATCCAAAAGGGAAATCCCCCGCGTCGGCGAGGGATTTCTTGTGTTTAAGGGTTCTGGAATACTTCGTCTTGTCGCGGACGATTCTGGTCCGCAATGTGGCTCCGTTCTGAGAGCCGTCTATGCGTTGTGACCGCATTCTGGCGCTTTCTCTAGCGGTTTCGGCAAGCTTACCTACCGCTTTTACTTTGCTATGTGCCATGATGGCCTCCTTAGGGGGCAAATATAAATTATTATCTTTAGAGAGTAAAGGGTAATGCATTGAAAGCGGTTTTTCCAGACAAAATTCGTCAGTACGGTTTTAAGCGGCTGTTGCTTGCGGTTTCGGGCGGTCTGGATTCTATATGCCTAGCCCATTATTTCATTGAGAACCGCGAATCACTTGGCATTGAATGGCTGGGCATCGCCCACGTGCATCATGGATTACGGGAAAAGACCGCTGACAGGGACGCGACCTTTGTTGAGTCATTCGCCAAATCCCACGGAGTTCCCTTCTTTTTGAGAAAACTGGATGGCAAGGCGCTAAAAAATACCGACGGCTCGCTAGAAGAAAACGCAAGAGAAGCTAGATACAAGGCCCTGGCGGAAATTGCCCTAGATCCTTCGACTCGTTTATCCCGGACTTGTTCCGGGACTCAGGATGACAAAAAGGGAGCTATCGTCACTGCGCACCATGCTGGGGATCAGGCGGAAACAATGTACATGCGGCTCCGGCGCGGGACAACCCTTGCCGGACTACGGGGGATCCAAAAGATCCGTAAAAATTACATCTCCGAATTCCGAACTCCGAATTCCGAATTAACAATCTTCCGCCCGTTCCTGAACGTCACCCGCGCAGAGCTCCTTGCCTATGCTCGCGAAAACAAGCTTGAATGGTGCGAAGACGAGAGCAATTCCGATGTGAAATTTGCCCGGAATAAGGTACGACATGAGTTACTCCCAAAACTAGAACGGGAAAACCCAGGGGCAACGGAACAGCTCTGCCGAATCGCAGGGCTTGCAGACAGAGCCTACGAGAAGGTGATGGATACATGCGAGACGATGTTCGGAGGAGTAATGACGGATAGAGATTGCTTCCCCATGAAACAAGTTCAGGGTCGCAATGACAAGTCCGCCATGACGATTCAGAGCATCAGCATCGAAAAAAAACAGTTGCGCAAGGTGCTCGTGGCACACGAAAACGCTGATCTTTCCGAGATGTTTCGACTTTGGCTCTCAGAGAAAGGCCTTCGGTTCCCCATCGGCTTTTTCTATGACGCCAAGGAGCCTGCTCACGTAAAAATCCCGCACCATGCCGTCTACCGCAGGCGAGCCATTGTGAAAATCGGCCATACGGTCCAGATTTGCGAGTTTTCTACCCCCGAAGAAGCCCTGAATTTTGTATCTTGCGAAAAGAAAGATAAAGGATTATAATGAGCCAACCCAAGAAGCCATCTTCCCCATTCAAGAACCGTAATTTTATCATTGTTCTTATCATGCTGCTGATGCTGTTCGTGATGTTCCCCCTCACCGGCAAGAGCAACGAACAGGACATGACCCGCACGGAATTTCTCGCCATGATGGGCGATTCTTCCAAGGTCATTACAGAGCTTTCCCTCCAGAAGACTCCTGACGGCGTTATCATCGAGGGTGCCTACCAGATGACCCCCGAAGAGATTGCTAAGGCCAACGAACAACGTAGCGCCCTCGCCCGCTTTACCCGTTCTGAAAAGGATAACGGTAACACCAAGCATTTCAAGAGTCACATGCTGGAGATTTCCAACGAACAGATTACCGCTTGGGAAATGTTCAAGGGCGTGAAGGTCAAGGTCATCCACGAATCTACCACCTGGATCGACACCATCGTGGCATTCCTCCCCGCATTGTTGCTCATCGCCTTCTTCTACCTCATGATGAGCCGTCAGATGGGCGGTGGCGGCAAGAGCCCCTTCAGCTTCGGCAAGAGCCAAGCCAAAATTCTCGCCAACGACCCGAAGAAGAAGACCACCTTCAATGACGTAGCCGGCTGCGACGAAGCCAAGCAAGATTTACAAGAACTCGTAGAATTCTTGAAAGACCCGAAGAAATATGACAACCTGGGCGGTCGCATTCCCAAGGGAGCCCTACTCGTTGGCCCTCCGGGTACCGGTAAGACCCTCCTTGCTCGTGCTGTTGCTGGCGAAGCAGGCGTGCCTTTCTTTAGCATGTCCGGCTCTGACTTCGTAGAAATGTTCGTAGGCGTGGGCGCTTCCCGTGTGCGCGACCTGTTTGACATGGGCAAGAAGAACGCCCCCTGCATTCTGTTTATCGATGAAATTGATGCCGTAGGACGCCAGCGTGGTGCAGGCCTTGGCGGCGGACACGATGAACGCGAACAGACATTAAACCAGCTGCTTGTGGAAATGGATGGCTTTACCGCCAACGAAGGCGTTATCCTGATTGCAGCCACCAACCGCCCCGATGTGCTAGACAAGGCCCTGCTCCGTCCGGGACGTTTCGACCGCCAGATTGTGGTGGGACTCCCCGACCTGAAGGGCCGCGAAGAAATCTTGAAGGTCCACCTGAAAAAACGGAAGGTGCCCCTGGACAAAGACGTGGATGTATCAGCTATCGCCAAGGGAACTCCAGGACTTGCTGGTGCCGACCTGGAAAACCTGGTGAACGAGGCCGCCCTGCTGGCCGCCCGCTTCAACAACAAGAAAGTCACCATGCTGGACTTTGAAGAAGCCCGCGACAAGCTGAGCATGGGTGCAGAACGCCGCACGCTGTTGATGACCGATGAGGAAAAGCGCCACACCGCCTACCACGAAGCCGGTCACGCCTTGATGACGCTCCTGTGCAAGCACTCTGACCCGCTACACAAGATTACCATTATCCCCCGCGGCCGCGCCTTGGGCATTACCATGAGCCTCCCCGAACGGGACCAGGTAAGCTACAGCCGCGAATATGCCGAAGAGCGTATCATGATCATGATGTCTGGACGCCTGGCAGAACTCATCTTCTTCAACCACCAGAGCACCGGGGCCAGCAACGACATCCAGCGGGCCACCGAACTTGCCCGCAAGATGGTCACCGAATGGGGCTTCGACGAAGAAATCGGACCGGTATGCTATAGCCGAGCCGATGGCGAAGTGTTCCTGGGCCGTGAGATTTCCAAGCCCAAGGAAATGTCCGAAATGATGGCCGAAAAAATCGACAACGCCGTCAACGGGCTTATCAAGCGAATGGACCAGGCCGCCCGCAAGCTCCTTGAAGAAAACAAGGACAAGCTCACCGACCTGGCGGAAGCCCTGTTCGAATTTGAAGTTCTGGACCGCGAAGAAATCGACAAGGTCATGGCTGGCGAAAAGCTCACCGGCACCAAGAAGAGCCGGCAGTACCAGGCCATGGAAGAACTGGCCAAAAAGAAGCAGAAAGAAAACACTCCGCCCCCCGACCCTGGAAAACAACCGCCCGTGGCCCCGGCCGCAGACACTGCCACCGTCGCAGAAATCAAGCCAAAGCCAGCCAATGGTTCCGAAAGGGCGGGCGACAATGGAAGCCAATCTTCTGCAACGGAAGCGAACCAGGAACATCCGTAAGATGTTGAAAGACATTCTAGAACAAAGCCGTTCACTCCCCTGGAAAATCGGGAACAAGATTCTCCCCTGTTCCTCTCCCTTGATTATGGGAATCGTGAACGTGACACCGGACAGTTTTTTTGACGGTGGGACACATGCTACTCCAGACGCCGCCTATGAACATGCGGTAAGTCTTTTGCAACAGGGAGCAGACATTCTGGATATCGGTGGCGAGAGCAGCCGCCCGGGAAGTACCCCTGTCAGCGAACAAGAAGAAATGGACCGGGTCTGCCCCGTGGTAGAAAGCCTCGCGCAGCTACAGAACATTTCTGAAGATTTGGACAACCCGGGACACCGCGACTTTTTCATTTCCGTGGATACCACCAAGGCGAAAGTTGCCTCTGAATGCATGCGGCTAGGGGCCCATATCATCAACGACATCAGCGCCTGCGCCATGGACCCGGAAATGCCCTCGACAGTGACACGCACGGGAGCATCCGTGGTACTGAACCACATGCGTGGAAACTTCGGCACCATGCAGGCGGATTTCAAGCCCTACGAGAATGTGGTGCAAGAAGTTGAAAATGAACTGCTAGCACAGGCAAAGAAACTGCTCGACCTAGGCGTTGAACGCGAAAAGATCTGTCTGGACCCTGGAATCGGCTTCGGAAAGACTGTCCAGGACAACATTGACCTGATGAAATCCCTGGAAGATTTCCTAAAAGACGATTTTCCGGTGCTTATCGGTACATCCCGAAAGTCCTATATCGGGAAAATGGCCGGTCTGGACCACAGTGACAGACTGATTCCCACCATCACAGCAGGCATTATTGCTACCTTGGATGGAGTAAGCTGTATCCGTGTACACGACGTAAAAGAAACCAAGGAATCCCTGCTTTACCTGGAGGCACTAAAGTCCCATGGTCCTGTTTAAGCTTTTTGACATCATCGATGTCCGCATGGCGGATATTCTGGACATTCTCATCATGTCCATTATCCTCTACTATGTGTTCCAGCTTTTCCGCGGGACCCGTGCCGTGCAGATGCTTATCGGCGGCATGTTCCTGGTGGTGGCCTGGTTTTTAGCCCAATGGTGGGAACTCCACACCCTGCTCTGGCTTTTGACCAACCTGGCCACCTTGGGAATTATCGCCATCGTGATTCTGTTCCAGCCCGAAATCCGTAGTGCCCTAACCCGAATAGGCCAAACCGTGAGCCGGGCCAGCTGGCAATCTATCTTTTTCCACCCCAGCGGCCTTGATGAAGTGACCAAGTCCATCACCACCGCCGTGCAAGACCTGGCCAAGAACCATTTCGGTGCACTGATTGTGCTTGAAAAGCGAGTGGGCCTCAGAAACTACGAAGAAACCGGTGAAATTCTCAACGCTCGAATCAGCTCGCGACTGCTCCGTTCCCTATTCTTCCCTAATTCCGCCCTCCACGACGGTGCCGTGCTGCTGAACAGCAAGTGTATCGTTGCCGCAGGCTGTATTCTGCCCATGCCTACCGCCAATGCCGGCGGCGACACCGGTTACGGTATGCGTCACCGTGCAGCCCATGCCCTCGCCGCCGAATGCGACGCCCTGGTCATCGTGGTCTCTGAAGAGACCGGCTACATTTCTATTGCCTACCGTTCCAGCCTGCGCCGCAACCTGAGCATCAAGGAAGTGGAATTCGAGATCAAGAGGCACTGGGGCGAACTGTTCAAGGACGAACGAGTAGAAGATAAAGAAACGAAAGTCAATAACGAGTAGAGTTTGGTGCTAGAATGAGCGAGAATAAAAACGAAGAGATTGAAAAGAAGAACAAGCGCAAGAAAAAGAACATTGTCATTCTGGCTTTAATGTTCCTTTTGCTTCTGTGCCTGTTTATTGTACAGTGCCACTTGGACCGCATCAAGCAAGAAGCTTTGCGCCGCCAGCAAGAGACCGAATTGGAAGCCCGCCAGCGTTACATTCTAGACAGCCTACGCCGTGCCGAGCAGATGAGGGCCGATAGTCTCGCCGCCCTGGAACAGGCACGCATCGCCGATAGCCTAAGAATTGCCGACAGCCTGCGCATAGCCGATAGCCTACGCATAGCAGATTCCCTGGCAGCCCTGAACCCCAAGCTGAACCAGGACAGCCTGCGCCACATGCGGGACAGCATCCGCCATGTCCGAGATAGCCTGGCCGCTTTGGAAAAGGCCCGCAACGACAGTCTAAAGCGCATTGCCGATAGCCTAGCCGCCCTTGACAAGGCCAGGGCCGACTCCCTAGAGAAAAAGCGCATCCAAGACAGCATCCGAGCTGCTGACCAGATTCCGCCTAACGCCGAAATCACGCCGCCCGCCGGACGCTACTACGACCCAATCAAGCTTAAAGTCAAGTGCGACGAAATCAAGTGCAAGACCTACCTTTCCATCGGTGACACCCTTCACCCGCAAGAAGCAGGCAAGGCCATCGAGTACAACAAGACCGGTTCCGTATTCTTCTTGGCCGAAGACTCTGTGGGCAACAGGAGTGCCTGGGAAGAGGCCAAGTACGACATGGCTAGCGACAACATCTGCGGCAAAAACGCCTACCCTGTTCCCATGGGAGGAAAGACAGTGTGCGTTGATGCCTACGAATACCCGAATACACCCGATGCGGACCCCAAGGACATGGTAAGCCAGGAACAGGCCGTAAGTCTTTGCGAACAAGCGGGCAAGCACCTGTGCACCCTCGACGAATGGCAAGCCGCTTGCAAGGGCAAGGACGGCACCAAGTATTCTTACGGAAATGCCTACAAGCAGAACAAATGCAACACCAACACTAAGGCCGCCAAGAAGGCCGGCCGCAAGGAACAGTGCCGCAGCTGGTGGGGCATGTACGACATGAACGGGAACCTATGGGAGTGGACTGCTACACCCAGCAAGGAACACCCCAACATGTTCTACGTGGCGGGTGGCGCCTGGAACACCAACAATGGAAGCCAGTGCACCGAGAAGAAGTTCAGCTTCTACCCCCAGAACCAGTACCCCAGCGTAGGGTTCAGGTGCTGTAAATAATTAATTCGGATTTCAGAATTAGGAATTAGGAATTATTTAATTTGGCGGCTTCGCCGCGATTATTTCAATTCTGAACTCCGAACTCCGAATTCCTAATTACTCTGACAGTTCCACGTGCAAGTGTTCGGCGTCGCCGCGCTCCCAGATGATCCTGAAGCGTGGGCTTAGCCGCTCTTCGGCAAGCCTCACGATTTCGCGACGCTGCTCAACGGGAATGTACTTTATACGGAAATCCATGGCCTTGTTTTCGTAATGCTTGGACTTGCGGGCATGGTAAGGCCAATCGTTCCCGCTGGTAATCACAGGCACATAATCATCACCAACGACCTGATGGAATATATTCACAATTTCAAGACCGGCCGTATCCATGGCAGGTTCAAGACTTTCAAGGTAAACACCCGGTTTCTGCATGGTCCGCTTAATTAGCAGCTTGTGTACCTCTCGCCCACTGAAGGGTTTCATGTTCAGATGCCTGTAATAATCCTCGGCACTCCAATCTACCTCCACCTCCGGCGAATCATATTTAGGAATAGGTCTCGTATTGGCCCGAATCAGCCAATAGACGCCTAGCAGCGCCAAAACCGCAAGAATCGGGGCAATTAGGTACAGGTACTTCATTTCCCAAAGAAAAATACTATTTTATGAGACATGAAAAAGATTATCCCATTTGCAACAATCGCTCTTTCTTCCCTGATCCTCTTCGGTTGCGGACAGGACAATGTCAACTACACCGGCTGCTGGTTGGGTGAATCCAATATGGCCTTTGAAGTATTGACCGATAACGGTTCAGACTTTATCATCCGCAACGTCAACGGCGACCTGAAGGCCTCTATCCAAGATGGCGCCCTCCGCGGCAAGAATACCCTGGACATGGAATACAAGATGAACGTGAAGGGAGATTCCGCCTACTATGAGTTCGGCGGGATTGTCACGGGCTACAAGAGGATTTCAAAGGAAGAATACAATAAAGTCGTAGCAGATTTGCAGAAAGCTTCTGGATTTTAGTCCATCACATCTTTCAGCAACTGTTCAATCATGTACTCGGTCGGAGCACCGCTCCAGACCTGCTTGATGTAACCATCTTTATCCAACAGCATGAGAGTAGGAACCGCACGAATTCCGTAGCGGCGCCAAAGGTCCTGTGACGCATCCCGATACAAGGGATAAGGCGAGGCATGCTGTTTCTCGTAAAAGAGGTTTAACTCGCTCAGGCCCTCATTGGAGATTCCGATAATCTCAAGACCCTTGTCCCCATACTTCTTATAGATGTTGGCAAGCACAGGAAGCGTCTTACGGCAAGGCCCGCACCAGGTGGCCCAGAAGTCCAGCAGGGTGGCCTTGGGCTTGGCCTTGCGTTTTTCACCGTTCTTGTAGAAATTCTTGCCGAACTCCACAATCTTGCTCCCAATGGCGGAACCCATCAGGCTGCTGATGTCATCGGGACGTTCCGTGAGGGCGGCATCCACCGTCCGCTTTTTACCATCTCTCAAGATTTCCAGCTTGATCTTTTGCCCGGTCTTGTGGCTAGAAATGGCAGACTGAATTTGGGACATTTCCGTCAGTGTCTGACCGTTCACACCAATAAGGGTATCGCCAGATGTAATGCCCACAGCAAAGCAGCCCGACTCAGGGTGCACGCCCTTGATGTCTAAGGCAAGGTGATTGCTGTAAGTCGTCTTCTTGAAAGAAAGGCCCAGCCATGGAGCCGCAAAAGAGGCTGCGCAAGCAAGAAGCAGGGCGAGAAGTATTTTAGACAAGGTTCTCATTTTTTCGGGTTGCGGTCGTCGTATTCGCCTAGAGACTTGTAGCCGTCGTTCAGCAGGGCATCAGCAAGTTCAGCCCGCATGGCATGAGCAGCCATCCAGCGGAAGGCCACCACCGAGTAGCACTGCACGGCATCTACCCCCATCTTGATAAGGTCATAAATCTTGTAGCCGTGGTCAATACCACCGCAAGCAATGACGCTCATCTGAGGGTAATGTTCCCGAATGTATTTCACGTTCCAGACCATGTTCTCGTAGAGAGGCCTGCCCGAGAGCCCGCCGCAATCGCCGTCGGCCCTAAGGGGCGTCAAGTCTTCGTGGGTCACAGATACTGGAAGTTCGCTAATCTTTGCTGTGGGGTAAGTGTTCCCCACCACCACGCCGTTTACGCCGGTACGCACCAGCATTTCCATGATAGAAATCAGGTGACGCTCCATCAGGTCGGGGCTGAGTTTGGCATACACCGCCTTGCGGATTCCGAGGCTATTGCGGATCTTCATAATTTCCTCGAAAATCCGTTCCGAGAAACTCATATCCAAATCCACGCGAGACTCCCCCGTATTGGGACAGCTCACGTTAATCTCGATGTAGTCCGCCGCCTTGTAGGCGATAGTGAAACTCTCGATGATATCCTTGATCTTTTCGTCGGGGTCGGTAAGGCCAGGAGTCTCCGCCACGGAAATTCCTACGCAGAGGCCCGCCTTGTGGGCCTTCACCAGCTGTTCATCCACACGCTTGGCAATGACTTCTACACCCTCGTTGTTGAGGCCCATGCTGTTGTAGATGGCCCGGTCTTCTTCCAGAAAACCTACGCGGGGGCGGTGGGTGTTCCCTTCCCTAAAGTAGCGAGTGGCCGTACCTACGGTAATGCCTCCAAAACCCACGTTGGCGTAATCCTTGATGCGAAGCGCCGTCTTGTTGGCACCGGCGGCCAATATAATGGGACACCCGAAATAAAGGGAATTGCTGTGGTCCGCAAAAGTAATGACCCGTTTCAGGGGCTTGCGCAGGTCGGGGCGACCGCCCATAAAAGGAATGAAGGGGGCGAACCGCGCCACATGCTTGAAGGAATCATGCCTGAACTCCGGGGACTTGCGGAAAATCCGACGAATCAGGGCCAAAACCTTGTCACTGAATTGCAAATAATATTCGTGATTCGTACACTGAAAACTCATATTAGTTAAATTATAAAAAAATGAGGTACGAAAGGTGGAACAATCCATAGAAAATGAAATTCACGGGAACATGCCCCGCTATCTGGAAACCCTGATGGACCTGGTGCGTATTCCCTCCATCAGTTTTGACAATTTTGACCAAAAATTCGTGACTAAATCCGCAGAGGCGGTAAAGGCCCTTTTTGAAAAGGCCGGCTACACCAACATCCAGTTCCTGACGCCCAAAAGCGGCAGGCACACGGTCTATGCCGAAAGCCTCACCAGCCCGGACAAACCCACAGTACTGCTTTACGCCCACCACGACGTGCAGCCCCCAATGCGGGAGGCCCTCTGGAACTCCAAGCCCTTCGAGCCTGTACTGAAGGGAGACAGGCTTTATGGCCGTGGAACTGCCGATGACAAGGCGGGAATCGTCACCCACCTGGCCGCTGCCGAACAGGTCCGCAAACTGCTGGGCAACAAGGGCCCCAATCTAAAGTTCATCATCGAGGGCGAAGAGGAATCGGGCAGCGAAGGCTTCGCCCAAA
Organism: uncultured Fibrobacter sp.; assembly: GCA_946186895.1. Lineage (GTDB taxonomy): Bacteria > Fibrobacterota > Fibrobacteria > Fibrobacterales > Fibrobacteraceae > Fibrobacter. Next base: position 12,518 of record CAMHOW010000035.1, on the reverse strand, counting down.
TCCTTCGAGAAAACGCGGAACTCCTCAAGTGCGACGCCGTCATCGTGGCGGACCTGGGGAACTTCGCCAAGGGTACCCCATCCATTACCACCACCCTCAGGGGCATGAGCGCCATCAACGTGGAACTCCGTGCCACTAAGGCACCGTTACATTCCGGAAGCTGGTCGGGCCCCATTCCCGACCCCGGGCAGGAACTCTGCAAGATTATCGCCGCCATGACCAATGCCGACGGAAGCATTACCATTCCCGATTTTTGCGACGGACTTGTCCCCCCTACCCCGGAGGAACTTGAATCCTACAAGAGCCTGGGCATGACCGAAAAGATTTTCCGCAACGACGGCGGCGTGCTGGACTCCGTCAAGCTGAAGGTGAGCGAAGAAGAAATCCTCCTTTCCCTATGGCGCCGCCCCTCCATCGTGGTGACCGCCATGCAGGTGGGCAGCCGCACCAACGCAGGGAACGTGCTGCAGGACTCCGCCTACGCCCGCATAGGCATACGGCTTGCCCCCGGCATGAACGCAGACCGTTGCACACGCCTGCTGGTAGAATATATACAAAGTAAAGTTCCCGACGGCCTGGAATGCACCATCCGGGAAGAGGATGGAGCGAACCCCTTCGTGACGGACACCGGCCACCCCTTCTTCAAGGAAATGGCAAGCGCCATGACCCGGGCCTACAAGAGCGAGACCAAGTTCATCGGCTGCGGGGCAAGTATCCCCGGCGCCGAACTGTTCCGCAAGACCTTCGGGGACATCCCGATTCTGCTGACGGGCCTGGAAGACCCGGAATGTGCCGCCCATGGCGAAAACGAGAGTCTGTACGTTCCCGATTTTGAGCACGGCATCGTGGCAGAAACACTGTTCTTTGTGGGGATATGTTCGTAAAGAGTCCAATGACTAGATTCCGGGTCTATGCCCGGAATGACGACGTTGGGCCTATTAGCGAGAATGATCACTATGCATCATGGCGAACCTGGCTTTTGTTCGTCATGGCGGGCCTGACCCGCCATCTAGAATTTATCTTTTAAGGAGGTGGAATCATTATGAAAAAGAGACTTGTGGTATTGACAGGGGCCGGCATCAGTGCCGAATCGGGACTTCGCACCTTCCGCGGAAACGACGGCATGTGGGAACACGAGAACATCGAGGACGTTTGCACCCCCGACGCCCTTAGGCGTGACCCCAAGAGGGTCAAGGACTTCTACAATTTTCTGCGGAAGGGCCTGCCGGAACACAAGCCCAACGCCGCCCACATCGCCTTGGCCGAACTGGAAGAGCGTCTGGGCGACGAGTTTTTGCTGGTGACCCAGAACGTGGACGACCTGCATGAGCGTGCGGGAAGCAAGCGTGTACTCCACATGCACGGCGACCTAATGAAACTCCGTTGTGTGCGGGACGAAGACCACGAATTCAGTTTTACTGGCGAAGAGACGCTGGAGACCAAGTGCCCCATTTGCGGCGCCAAGACCCGCCCCGACATCGTATTCTTTGGCGAAGTCCCGCTGTACATGGACCAGATCCAGGATGCACTACGGGAATGCGATGAGTTCGCCTACATCGGCACCAGCAGCGTGGTGTACCCGGCGGCGGGCTTCAAGAGTTTCGCCAAGAGCTTCGGGGCAAAGGTCACCTGCCTGAACCTGGAGATTCCCGATCACGACCCCTACACCGACGTGTTTATCCAGGGCAAGGCCACCGAAGTAGTCCCCAAGTGGGCGAAAAATTTCAAATAGCGAAGAGAGTGCGGTTTAATCCTTTACACAACGAATAGACGCCGCTTCGCCACCGCCCCCGTCTCTAGAAACTTGATCACTATCAAGGCGAATCTTATAGCCTCTACCACCTCTTGACTTAAAAAGAGCATCATCATCTGAATAACAAGTTTCACCAACCCAACAAGAACCAGCTGGCAATGCTGAAAAATGGAACAAATCATCACCTGTTGCTACAGCTACTCTTTTTCTTCCATCAGCATCGGTATGAACATAACCAACCTCATGCCACCCTGATGTCGCCTTGAGGCTTTTGCCTAAGCCCTCTCCATCGTTATGAAGTGAAACATAATCTAACAACTCGTCCCATTCTGATTCATAAGGAATATGCCAGCCTTCGGGACATATCCCATAAGAGGTGTTCCTATACAATCTTCCGTATTTCTCGCAATACGAGGGGGCTTCCAATGGGCATAGCGAATTATCATCTCCCGTGTCATAATTCAAATTTTGCGCAAACCATACCTGATTGCCGATTTTCACGGTCCTGTATTTTTGACCATCACGGGAATCCGTAAATGTTCCCTCAGTCTCACCAGGGGCAATACTTGTCGATGAATGTTCAGATACACTACCACTAGAATTTTCATCGCCACTACTACTAGATGTAGGAATTTCACTATCACTTGATTCAATATCGCCGCTATTGTTTGATCGCGAATTTTGGCTATCACTTGATTCTGTCACCTTGCTATCGCTCGATTCCTCTTTTCCACTGCTTTTCGGTTCGTTTTTCTTATCATTATTATCTTTTGTCGCACCCCAAACCCCATCATTGCACACTTGCACCTCACCTACTTCCATAAGGTATGCTTTTTCGCCATCACGTTTTTTGGTGCAGTTTGGCAGGGAATCTTCGCCGGCATAAAGGTGCCCCAAGGTTTCCCAACAGGAATTCTTACAGACCTGAACGACGGAATCTTTTTCAACCAGGGCAAGAGCACCCTCTTTTTTAGAGTTACAGTTAGGCATATCATCTTCAGTCTTATAGGACTTTAGTTCTGTATCAACATATTCTTCCCACTTTTTGGACTTGCAAACGTAGGACTCTCCGTCATCCAAGATTTCTGCAATTTCGCCCTCGCGATTACTTGTGCAGTTGGGCAAGTCATCGAAAGTCACGTATTGGACATTCGATTCCAAAGATATCTTGATAGGATCCGTTCCCGAATCACTACCGCAGGCGGCAAGGAAAAATGCCGCAAGCAAAGTTTCACATACAATCAAACTGTGTTTCACATTCACCCCGATTCGACTATTTTTTATGAATCTATATCAAAAAAACTTGTATTTATCATAATCACCCCAAAATGATACGACTTTCTGCACTTCGCAAAATAATACGGATTTTCAGTACAAACGCCGTAACCCGTTAAATTACAGGCTTCAGCGGTGGCTGAACAGTATTATTTAGCGTATCATTGAATTTGCACCCAGGGTTCAACATAACCATAACGGTCCGCGCATTCCTGTCGCCATAGAAGTGAGATGGTTCGCCCTTGGTAGAAAATTTCTGTTCTAGATTCTTGCGAAGATTAACCACACGATCCATTTCCCTGTTATCGAAAAGACACCTAAGGTCTTCCCTAATTCTATTATCAAGTGCAGTCTCATTTTATCCCCCTTTATTTATGCCTCTTAGGCAAATGTAAACAAAAAAACCAAAAGGCTGTTTTTGCTCAAATTTTTACAAAAATTTACGTTTAGGGAGAAGACAGCACACACTTTGGGGTGTTTTTATGTAAAAACACACGATTATCCTACCGAAAGCAAAATAGGATAGAACAAACGAATTGGTAAGCCGATATAAAGGGGTCTTAGGGGCGGAGCCCCTAGGAGAGGGGGTAGCAGAAGACTTGCCCTTAACAAAACCAGTATGAAATGTATGGATCCCGTCGCTACGCTCCAGGATGACGTGAAAAGGAACGCTCTTGAATGAAGCAGGAGGGGCAAGGCTGAAGCGAGGGGGATTCTTCCCCCCTTTGTTGCCGATTTCCCACCGTTTTTCTATATTTATGCATATGAGTGAATATACGCATAAATCCAGTATCGGACCGGTGGTCCCCCAGGATTTCGTCAAGGACTATGGCGAGACGGGTTTTGTGCTGGAAAACGGACAGACGCTGCCTGCGCTGAATATCCGTTACGAGACTTACGGCAAGCTGAACGCCGCCGCCGACAACGCGGTGTGGATTTGTTCACCGCTGACCGCCGACGCCCATGCCGCCGGCTGGTATACCGAAACCGACCGTAAACCCGGTTGGTGGGACGAACTGATCGGACCGGGCAAGGCCATCGACACGGACCGCTTCTTCGTGGTCTGCAGCAACATTTTAGGCGGGTGCAAGGGAACTACAGGCCCCGCCACGGTGAACCCCCGCACAGGCAAGCCTTACGGGAGCACCTTCCCCATCATCACTATCGGCGACATGGTGCATGCCCAGAAGGAATTGGCCGACGGGCTTGGCATCAAGGAATTCTACTGCGTCTTGGGCGGCTCCATGGGCGGTTTCCAGGCCATGAAGTGGGCCATCTACTACCCCGAACAGGTGAAGCGCGTAGTGATTATCGCCAGCTCGCCTAGATTCTCCAGCCAGGCGTTGGGTTTCGAAGTGGTGGCCCGCGACGTGATTACCCAGGATCCGGATTTTAACGGCGGAGACTACTACGACAAGGCGAACAGGCCCGACATTGGACTTGCCAACGCCCGTAAGCTGGCCCACATCACCTACCTCAGCGCCATCGGCATGGAACAAAAGTTCAAGCGTGCCCAGGCCCAGGAGAACAAGAGCCATGCTGTCACTTACAGCACGCCCTTTGACCTGAACCTGCCTATTGAAAGCTACCTGCGTTACCAGGGCAAAAAGTTCGTGGACCGTTTTGATGCCAACAGTTACCTGCACATCGCCCACGCTACCGACGCCTTTGACCTGGAAACGGAATATGGCAGCATCGAGAATGCCTTCAAGGACATCAAGGCCGAAGTGCTGAACGTGAACCTTTCTACCGACTGGCTGTTCCCGCCCCACGAGAGCCGCCGCATTACCAGCGCCCTTTTGAATGTGGGCAAGAGCGTCACCAGCCTGGAACTGGACACCCAGTTCGGCCACGACGGTTTCCTTATCGAGGTCGGTGAACTGGGCAAGGCCGTAGGCCGGTTCCTGGATTCAAAGATTATTCCCCAGCAGGGCACACAGGCCATACCCGTGTTCCACGACGAGAGCGACTTTGAGCGCCTTGGCAAGCTGGTGAAAGAAGGAAGCCATGTGCTGGACCTGGGCTGCGGAAGCGGCGACCTGCTAAGCTACCTTTTCCAGAAAAAGAAGGCCACGGGATTTGGCATCGAGAAGAACATCACGGGAATCCTGGACTGTCTGGAAAACGATGTACAGGTAATCCAGCGCGACCTGGACGACAAGGGCCTCACGGACCTGAAGGACGGAAGCTTCGACTACGCCATCATCAACCGTACGATTCAAGAAATCCGCGACCCGGTGGCCTTGCTGAACGAACTCTTGCGCGTAGCCAAGAAGGCCATCGTCACCTTCCCCAACTTTGGACACTGGACCACCCGCGGAAGCCTAATGCTCCACGGTCGCATGCCCAAGTCCAAGGAACTGCCCTACGAGTGGTACGACACGCCCAACATCCGCTTACTCACGGTGAAGGATTTCTATACCCTCTGTAAGAAGGAAGGGTTCCGCATCGAGAATATCAGCTTCCAGAGCGAGCACACCCTGAGTAAGGTGCTGACCGCACTGGGCCTCAAGAACTTCGGTTGCGAACACGTGATCGCAACAATTTCTAAAATTTAAGCCGATATGTCCATCATTTCTATGACCGGGTTCGGCAAGAGCGAATCCACCCTGAACGGAACCGCCTGCGTTATCGAAGTCCGCAGCGTAAACAGCCGTTTTCTTGAAATTTCAAGCAAGATTCCCAAGAACTTCGCCTACCTGGAAAACGACTTCAAGGCCCAAATCAAGGACAAACTTGTCCGCGGGTCGGTAAACCTTTCCATTACCCTCGGGGCTGGCAACGTAGGGAACATTCCCGTGTGCTACAACGAGACTGCCGTAAGCAAGTTCGTTGAAATCACCAAGGCCATGCAGGCCAAGTACGGCATTGCCGGCGAAATCAAGCTGGAACACATTCTGGCCATTCCGGAAGTGCTTCAGTTCACCGACGCCGGTGCCGACAACGAAGCCTGGGAAAAGCACCTGAAGGCCGAACTGGACAAGGCCCTGGACGGCGTCATTGCCATGCGTGAAAAGGAAGGTGCCAACCTGGCCGCCGACCTCACAAAGCGCGTTGCCCACCTAGAAGACGTGCTGACCAAAGTGGAAGTGCTGGACCCGCAACGCATCGAAAGCTGGAAAGTCAAATTCAAGGAACGTGTGGACGCCCTGATGAAGGACAGCGAAATCGACGACGTTCGCCTGCTGCAGGAAGCCTGCATCATGGCCGACAAGCTGGACATCCACGAAGAGATTACGCGTTTCCACAGCCACAACAAGCTGTTCCTAGACGCCCTCAAGAAGGGCGGTGCCCAAGGCAAGAACCTGGGATTCATCCTTCAGGAAATGGGCCGCGAGGCCAACACGCTAGGCACCAAGTGCCAGAGCGCCGAAATTGCCGCCCTGGCCATCGAGCTCAAGAACGAGATCGAGTGCATTAGGGAGCAGAGCCTAAACATCGCATAAAAAGAGATCCCCGCATTCGCGGGGATGACAATGTAAAAGCGGGGCGTTCACCCCGCCTTTTTGTTTACTTCTGGTGGGCCTTGAACCAGCGGATAAGACCGTTGGTGGAACTGTCGTGGTTGAGTTCAGCGTCGGCCTTGGCGAGTTCCGGAAGGATCTTCTTGGCGAGCTGCTTACCGAGTTCAACACCCCACTGGTCGTAGCTGTTGATGTTCCAGATAACGCCCTGCGTGAAGATCTTGTGTTCGTACATGGCGATGAGGGCACCGAGCGTTTCCGGAGAAACGTAGTCCATCATGATGGAGTTGGTCGGCTTGTTGCCTTCGAACACCTTGTGCGGGGCGAGGAATGCGATTTCTTCTTCGCTCTTGCCGTCCTTGCGGAGTTCTTCCTGGGCCTGGGCGAGCGTCTTGCCGTTCATCAAGGCTTCGGGCTGTGCAAAGAAGTTGGTGAGGAGCTTCTGGTGATGGTCGCCGACCTTGTTGTGGCTGTTGGCCGGGGCGATGAAGTCGCACGGAATCATCTTGGTGCCCTGGTGGATGAGCTGGTAGAAGGCGTGCTGGCCGTTCGTACCCGGTTCGCCCCAGAGGATCGGGCCCGTCTGGTAGTTCACGCGCTTGGAATCGCGGTCAACGGTCTTGCCGTTGGATTCCATGTCGGCCTGCTGGAAGTAGGCGGCGAGGCGGTGCAGGTACTGGTCGTACGGAAGCATGGCGTAGCTAGAGGCGCCAAAGAAGTTGTTGTACCACACGCCGATGAGGGCGAGGATCACAGGCAGGTTCTTGTCGGCCGGGGCGGTCTTGAAATGCTGATCCATTTCGTAAGCGCCCTGGTGGAGCTTCATGTAGTTGTCGAAGCCAATGCGGAGCGCGATGGAAAGACCGATAGCAGACCACAGGGAGTAACGGCCACCTACCCAGTTCCAGAATTCGAACATGTTGGCGGTGTCAATACCGAAGGCAGACACGGCTTCGGTGTTGGTGGACAGAGCTACAAAGTGCTTAGCGATGGACTTTTCGTCGCCATTGAAAGCCTTGAGCACGGCAGCCTTGGCCGTTTCGGCGTTGGTCATAGTCTCAAGGGTGGTGAAGGTCTTGGAAGCGACGATGAAGAGAGTCTCTTCGATGTTCACCTTCTTGAGGGTTTCGGCCATGTGAGTGCCGTCGATGTTAGAAACGAAGTAGACTTCCGGAGAGTATTCGCCAGCGGCCGGCTTGTCGGCATACGGCTTCAAAGCTTCGGTCACCATCACCGGACCGAGGTCGGAACCGCCGATACCGATGTTCACCACGTACTTGATGGACTTGCCGGTGTGGCCCTTCCACTTGCCCGTGCGGACGAGCTTGGTGAATTCTTCCATGTGCTTGAGCACGCGGCGAACTTCAGGCATTACATCCTTGCCATCGACGCAAATCGGATCGTTACCCTTGTAACGAAGTGCTGTGTGGAGCACGGCGCGCTTTTCGGTGGTGTTAATCTTTTCGCCGGCAAAGTACTTACGGCGCATGTCTTCGAAACCGGCAGACTTCAGGAGATCCTGGAGCTTGGCCATGGTTTCGTCTTTAATGATGTTCTTGGAGTAGTCCAGGAAAAGCCCGCAAGCTTCGGCGCTGAACTTTTCAGCGCGGGTGGGATCCTCTGCAAAGAGTTCCTTCATCTGCCAGGTCTTGGCGACTTCGGCGTGGGCCTCGAGGGCCTTCCATTCCTTGGATTCGGTCAGTTTCGACATAGATTAATCCTTTCCGCAAAAGCGGTCATTGTTGCGGCGCAAAATATAGAAAATGTGTGAAAAAATCGCCAAATTCGGCCTAAAATTGGTATCTTTACAACACGCCATCGACGACCCGGAAAAACCTTCCGATAGCCGCCAGACGAATAAAACGTAAGGCAACACGATGGATATCAAGATTTTACAGCAGCCCGACGACGTCACCTGCGGGCCCACCAGCCTGCAAGCGGTCTACAACCACCTGGGCTACAAGATTTCGTTAAAACAGCTTATCTCCGAAATTGAATTCCTGGAGGACGGCGGAACCCTGGGCGTATTCCTGGGTATTGACGCCCTGAAACGGGGATTCAAGGTCACGCTACATTCATACAACCTGACGCTTCTAGACCCCACCTGGAGTGAACTCAGTATGCCGGAACTGAAGGCGAAGCTGGAACTACTCCACAAGGCAAAGCACGCCCCCAAGCTCCGCAAGGCCATCGAAGCCTACATACGCTTTATTGACCTAGGCGGCAAAGTCGCCTTCGAAGACCTACGTGCCGCCATGTTCGAGAAGTACTTCAAGAAAGGCGTACCCGTTCTCTGCGGGCTTTCGGCCACCTACCTGTACCGCAGCATGCGGGAGTTCACCGGCAAGGACGACCGCTCCGTATTCGACGACATCCACGGTGAACCTATGGGGCATTTCGTGGTGGTGTACGGCATCGACGAAAAGAAGCAGTTCCTAGTGGCCGACCCCGACGGCACCAACCCGCTTCACAAGAAGCCCTACTACAAGGTCGACAAATTCAGGCTTATCCACAGCATATTGCTCGGCGTCATGACCTACGACGGCAACGTGCTTGTTATCGAGAAAAAATGAAAAAACTCATCGTTGTAAACAACCCCAAGCACTGGAAACTTCACGTTCCGGGCATCGACATCATTTCGGCACAGGACTACCTGATTTCAAGCAAGTACACCAACGAGCGCAACCTGCGCGTATTCAACCTCTGCCGCGACTATAACTATCAAAGCAAGGGCTACTACGTATCGCTTTTGGCCGAAGCCCGCGGGCACAAGGTAATTCCCGGCGTCAAGAACATGCGGGACTTCAAGGCCCCCGCCGTCATCAAGCACATTTCCGACGAAATCGACAACCTGATTCAAAAGAGCTTCCACAAGCTTACGGGTACGGAATTCGTGCTCTCCATTTACTTTGGGCAGAACGTGAGCCCCCAATACCTGGAACTTTCCCAGGAACTCTACCGCTTGTTCCAGGCTCCCCTACTGCGTGCGAAATTCGTGTTCAAACAGAAGTGGTTTATCCAGAGCATCCGCCCCATCTGCGTAGACGAAATTCCCGAATCCCACATGGAGTTCGTGGACAAGTTCGCCCAGGAATATTTCGAGAAGACCCGTTATGCCTCTAGCAAGGAAGAAGATTACCTGTACGACCTTGGTATTCTCACCAACCCCGACGAAGTGGAGCCTCCGAGCAACCCGCAGGCTATTCAGAACTTTATCAAGGCCGCCGAAGAAACGGGATTCCGGGTGGAGATGATCACCAAGAAGGACTACCCCCGCGTAGGTGAATTCGACGCCATCTTTATTCGCGAAACCACCAACGTGAACCATTACACCTACAGTTTCGCCCGCCGTGCCCAATCCCAGGGAATCGCCGTCATCGACGACCCGGACAGCATTCTACGTTGTTCCAACAAGGTGTACCTGCAAGAACTCATGCAGGCGGCCAAAATTCATTCACCCAAGACAATTATCGCCCATTCCGAAAACCGCCACACCCTGGCCAAAGAAATCGGATTCCCCATGGTCATCAAGTCGCCGGACTCCAGTTTTTCCATGGGTGTTAAGAAGGCGACCAACAAGGAAGAACTGGAACAGATTCTGGACGAGATGTTTCAGCACAGCGATTTGCTGATTGCGCAGGAATTCACGCCCACAGAATTCGACTGGCGCGTAGGTGTTCTGGACGGTAAGCCTCTTTACGCCTGCAAATACCACATGGCAAAGGGCCACTGGCAGATTTACAACTGGGAAAGTGACGACAAGAAGAGCGAATCTTTCTCGGGCAAGTGCGAAAGCGTGCCTATCGAGATGGTGCCCCACGGAATCGTGAAGACGGCGCTCCGCATCTGCAGCTTTATCGGGAACGGCCTCTACGGCGTAGATCTGAAGGAATGGCATGGCCACCCCATCGTAATCGAGGTAAACGACAACCCGAGTATTGACGCGGGCATTGAAGATGGTGTGGGCAAGAGCAAGGTTTACCTCGCCATTATGAGGTCACTGCGCCACCGGATCGAAGAACGCATGAACGCCGCACAGCACAAACTGCAGCAACACGAAAGGGAGTGGTTCTAATGTCCAACTACAAACTTTGGCAACGTTACGGCATCGAGATGGAGTACATGATCGTAGATCGTGATACCCTTGATGTTCTCCCCCGCGCAGACGTGGCACTCGGCAAAGACAAGAACGGCGAACAGCTTTCAGACGTGGAACACGGACCCATCGGGCTTTCCAACGAACTGGTGAGCCACGTGCTGGAATTCAAGTGCGCACAGCCTGTCGACAGCCTGAAACACTTGGGCAAAACCTTCCATCATGAAATTCTGAAGGCCAACGAAACTCTCAAAAGCATTAACGCCATGCTTTTGCCTACTGCGGCTCACCCCTTCATGGACCCTGCAACGATGCAGCTTTGGCCCTACGATTGTTTGGACATCTACCAGGCCTACGACCGTATCTTCAACTGCAAGGGCCACGGTTGGGCGAACTTGCAATCCACCCACATCAACCTTTCTTTTAACGGCGACGAAGAATTCGGAAAACTCCATGGAGCCATCCGTGCGTTGTTGCCGCTAATCCCTGCCGTTGCAGCCTCTAGCCCGTTTTTGGACAGCAAATATTGCGGATTCTTGGACGGCCGTATCGAGACTTACCGTCACAACCAAGAGAAGATTCCGAGCATTACCGGGAAGGTGATTCCTGAAGCCGTCTTTACCTACAAGGATTACGAGGAGCAGATTTTTAACCGCGTGAAGGCAGATATCGCACCTTACGATCCGGAACACCTACTGAACCATTTTTTCTTGAACAGCCGGGGGGCCATTGCCCGTTTTGACCGCGGAGCCGTAGAGATCCGTCTCGTAGATATTCAGGAATGCCCTGACGCCGACATCGCCATCGCCGAATGGGAAGTGGCCGTACTCAAGGGCCTAGTAGAAGGCGCTTTCGCTAGCGAAACAGAAATTCGTGCCCTCAATACCGACGCCCTGGCAAAAATTCTGCTGGCAACAACCCATTCCGCCGAAAAAACGATAATCAGTGACCGCGATTTTCTAAAGATTTGGGGAGTTGAAGCCAGCGAAATCGCTGCCGCCGAACTAATCCAGAAAATCACCGAGAAGGTCAAGAATAAAATCAGTACGCATTCACTGGAACTGCTACAGAAGATGTTCAAGCGCGGGACCCTCGCCAGTGCGCTTGTCAAAAATGTCGGTGCCGACCCCGACCGAGACGATTTCGTATACGAATACGGCCGCCTCGCCCACTGCCTCGCTGAAAATAAGCTATATGGGATTGACGGATGAAACAAACCACGCGCGAAATACTTATCCTCACCTGCGAGCATGCGAGCAATAAATTGCCCGCAGCCTTCAAGAATGCCGTTCCGGCGGAAGTCTTGAAAACCCACCGCGCCTACGACATCGGAGCCATACAAGTATTCCGCAAGCTAGTGAAGTTTGCAAAGCCGGAATTCTACAGCGAAGGAAAGTTTTCGCGTCTGTTTGTAGATCTGAACCGCACCATCACCAACAAGAGTGCATTTAGCGATTACCTGCGCGACAACGCCAAAGCAAAAGCCCAAGCCACCGCCTACTGGACAGAATACCGCACCGCCATCGAGAAATTCGTGGAGTCGGCACTACAGTCAAGTTCGCAGAGCCTGCCGAAGCGAACCGCGAGATCGACGTCATCAGTCGTCCACCTAGGCATCCACAGCTTTACACCGGAACTAAACGGCAAAGTCCGCAAAACCGACATCGGGATTCTCTACGATCCGAACCGTCCGCAAGAGCGAGCCTACGCAAACGTCATCAAGGCAGAAATCAAGCGGCTCTACCCCGCCATGAAAGTCCGCTTCAATTACCCGTACAAGGGCACCACCGACGGACTTACCACAACCCTGCGCAAAAAATTCGGCCAACGTTACGTGGGCATTGAAATCGAGATAAATCAGAAGTTTTTCCTATAGAAAAAGTGACCCGCCGGCATAGCCGGCGGTTCTTCATATACGGGCATAGCCCTA
>CAMHOW010000034.1 GCA_946186895.1 uncultured Fibrobacter sp. | reverse complement strand
TCATAATGCTGTTTTATCCTAACTTTAAACTGTCCAACTTTTTGGGGTCAGTTCAGCCCTATCGGGGGTAATTTTTATACCAAACATGCAAAAAAGTGGTGTTTTTATCACTAAAATGTATCCAAATCGAAACATTCCGTTTTGAAATGGGCGAAATATAAATTATATTTAACATTGTGTGTGCCGTATTGTCGAGGGGACTTTGCGGATTTGGGCACTGCCCAGGAGACTGTGTATGTGGTTTCTTAAGAAAAGTTTACTTGGACTAGCTCTGGTGGTCGGGGCTGTCTGCACGTCGTTCGCTGGTGAACCGACGTATGAAATCGACGTCTACCCGTTGACGTTCTCCCATGGTGATACGATCTACACTCCGGCTGAACAGCTGGATATGTGGAATCACTTGATGAAGTACAAGCTGTTTGCTACGGGTATTGAAAATTCTACGGGTATTACTTTTGATGGTCAGAGCATCTATATCACGGATAGCATTGGCTATGTTGGTAGTGCCAAGGGAAACTTCACCATGGTGAACACCAATCACTCCATTGGTGGCCCTGTCCTCTTTGGCGGTACGTTTGTCAATGGTGATGGCACGGACTCTATTTTGACCGGACCAACACGTTTCAAGAAGAATTTTGGCCCTACGTTCAATTCAAAAGACAAGAACTATTTCGCTGGAAACTACTGCTTTGATGGCGGGTACAACGCGGCGAATACTACTCCTGGTATTACGAGGGGCGGTGGAACAATTTTGACTGCGCAGCAATGTGAAAGTACGGATGTCGTTTACGCTGTAGATTCAAACCTGTTTATCCCGACCTTGAGCGTGGATTGGCCGACTACTCTGCCTACGATATCTTCTGATAACAACATCGCCTATATCCATGTGCCTCCTGCATGTGATGGAGTCACCTACACTGCTCCCAACTGTGTTGGCGATACGGGAACTGCCTACGTCTACTATGCGAACAGCATTAATTTTGGCAACAATCCGTCCCTTTACGTCGTGATGCCTCCTAAAGGTCGTTTGACCAAGATCTACGTGAAGAACGGTATTCACCTTAGTTCCGCCGGAGAAAACAAGATTGTCGTGACCTATGCGAAAGGTGAAACGTGGAGTTCCTCTACAAAGAAGTGGTCTGGTGAGGGAACCTATACTCCTTTGACCAATTCCGAATATGGTGGAAACCTGTTGTTCTATATGCCCACAGATTTTGACATCCCGACCACCCAGAAAACCATGCAGGGTACATATATTTCCACAGGGAATATAAACCTGGGGCAGCATACGCAGTTTGCTGGTCAGCTGTTGGCCAAGACCATTATCATTTCTCATGACTTTGCCGCCAAGGACTTCAAGTACGTTCCCTTCAATCGGCCCGAGATTGAGCTTGACATGGCGGTGAACCAGGAAATTTATGAAATAGACTACAATAACCCCAAGTATCAGGATGGATCCGGAAATTACACGGGAACGGTTTTGGATATTCAGTTGACCAAGGTCCCCACTACCGATGTGACTTTTGATTACTGCTTCGCTTTTAATGGTAAAACCGACGGATCAACCCCGACTTTGGCTAGTATCAAAGACGTTTGTACAACCAGCGCAGATGCTAGTTTACCGGGTTGTTCGAAAGGCGGTGCCCCGGGTTACCTGTCGATTCCTATTTGTGGAACGGATACTCTTTCTGCTCGTATCGTTCATGGGACGACTGTTACGGAAACCCCCATCAAGATTTGGGTTAATGACGATAGCGAGATAGAGAATCGCCAAGAATGGTTTACTTTGCGGATCTTCAACTTGAAGGGTGGTAGATTCAGTGACAATTCTGATGAATGGCCGGTCTCTATGCAGATTTTGGATGACGACAACAGCGCTCCGTGCAATGTGGAAAGTCATGACAACACAGTTACTATCCCGGAAGATACGCCGATCCTCCTTACCAATGGAGCCTTCCCAGCCCAGTGTTCCGATGGCCTAGGGCTTTCGCACAATGTGATTATTACGTCTTTGCCCAGTAAGGGTTCCCTGACGCTTAATGGCAGCGCTGTTACGGCAAACCAGGTTATTTCGAGTAACGACCTGGCTAAGCTGAAATTTACCCCTGCGCTCAACCAGTTTGGTACCCCCTATACAACCATAGGGTTCAAGATTCAAGACCCGGCTCCGGTATACGGAACTACGGTTGGCCCCTTCACCTTGACCATCAATGTGACTCCCGTAAACGATGCCCCTGTCGCTCATGATGTCTCTGTTTCCATTCGCGAGAATGCTCCGAAGGATTCGGTGTTTGTGACTAATGACCGTTATAACGCGTCTGATGTGGAAAACGATGTTTTGAAATACAGCATTATCTATGGCAATGATGGTGCGGCACTAGATGTAGATAAAAATCCGCCTTTTGCAATCGATGAGAACACGGGTGCAATTTCTGTCAATGGTAAACTGGATTACGAACGAATCAGTTTCTATCCTCTTCTGGTTCAGATTTCCGATGGCACCGCTAAAACGGTGGTTGCGGTCAATGTGACTATTACCGACATGAATGAAGCCCCCATAGCAATCAACTGTACCGGTACTGTCAGTGAAGACGCTCTTCTCAATACGTATACGGGATGCTGGATTAATGCAATTGATCCCGAAGGGACGACTTTGAAATACGAGATTACCGGTGGTACAGGAAAGGAAGATTTTACGATCAGTTCCGAAGGAAACATCTATACGGCAGCTGCTCTGGATTATGAAACCAGAAGCTCCTATACTTTGACCGTTACCATCAAGGACAAGAATGGTGGTTCCGGCTTTAAGTCTTCTACCGCTACGGCTACGATTACCGTCACCAACGTGGACGAGGCTCCTGTTGTGGTGTCGGATACCTGCTGGATAAAGGAAAATACCAAGACTCCGTTCTATGCCAAGGATCAGAAGACGACCAAGACCTGCCAGGTGCCTTCTACCGACCCCGAAGGAAAGGGACTGACCTACACGATTACGGAAGGGAACACGAACACCACCTTTGCAGTGGATGCTTACGGCGTGATTACGGCTAGCAAGGCTCCCAACTATGAAAATACCCATGACTTTAGCCTGGTTGTCAGTGTGTCCGATGGTGTAAATACGACCAAGACCTTGGCCTTGATTCATGTGATTGATGTGAACGAGGCTCCCACAGCCAAGAATACTACTTGTACGATTGCCGAAAATTCGCCCATCAACTTGGTGACGCCTTGTTGGATCGAGGCTAGCGACCAGGATGGTGATGCCTTGTCTTATTCTATTACTAGCGCAACGCAGAATGGCGCGAACTATTTCAGGGTTGACGAGAATGGCAACATCGTTGTGAAGGATGTTATCGACTACGATGCCTTGAGTTCCGATAAGTTCTTCGTCTTGACGGTTACGGTTTCTGATGGCCGTGGCAAGACCAAAACGGCCACCGCGACGGTGAACATCACTGACGAAGACGAAAACCCGGTGGTGAAGGCCGACACTTGCTGGATAAAGGAAAATAGCAAGACTCCGTTCTATGCCAAGGATCAGAAGACGACCAAGACCTGTCAGGTGACTTCTACCGATCCTGAAGGAAAGACCTTGACTTACAAGATCTCTTCTGGAAATACGAATTCGACCTTTGCAGTCAGTAGTTCCGGTGTGGTGACGGCTAGCAAGGCTCCGGACTTTGAAACTACTTCTGAGTTCAAGTTGATTATCGATGTTTCCGATGGGGTGAATACGGTCAAGACCCTAGCCTTGATTCACGTAATCGACGTGAACGAACCTCCTGTCGCTAAGGTGGAAGATGCGTCAGTAGAAGAGAATTCTCCTGTGAACACTTACGTGACTTGGGTAGAGGCGTCTGATATTGAAGATAAGCTGAAGCTGACGTACAAGATTGTCGGCGGTAACGATAACGACGTCTTCAAGATTACTTCTTCGGGGCTGGGGAACAATGACGATGGTGAAATCCGCGTCGCGAAGGATGCTCTTGACTTTGAAACCAAGAGTTCTTACACTCTGTCGATTCAGGTCTGCGACTTGGGTACGCCGGGTACCGCTGCGGACATCCTCTGCGTGACGAAGAGCGTGACGATTAAGGTTACGGACGGCAACGAGAAGCCCTCCATCACGGGATTCCCCGATAAGGTTATTGACGAGCATACGCCTGTGGGCACTGAGATCGGAACTGTCACCGGTACGGACCCCGAGAATGGCGAGCTCACTTACAGCTTTGCTGGCGGTAACAACGGTCAGGCTTTTGCCATCGACCCGTCTACCGGTATAATCACTGTGGCTAGGGACATTGACTTTGAAGCCCTTACCGATACGGTGTTCAAGATAAAGGTCATTGTCAAGGATGCTGGCGGACTTAGGGATGAAACCATGGTCAACATTGCCATCAGGGATATCAACGAAGGTCCGCAGATCGACGATGCTACCATGACGGTTGCTGAGAACCAGCCCAAGGGCTCCACGGTGGGAACGCTTGAGCTGTTCGACCCGGACAAGAAGCCGGAGAACCGCCAGAATACCTACCAGGCTATCGGCGGCGATAAGGATCTGTTCACCATCGATTCTAAGACTGGCGAAATAAAGACCAATGCCGTGTTCGATTACGAGGCCAAGACTTCTTATAGCCTGGTGGTGCGCGTCTATGACCAGGATGGTCATGAGGATACGGCCACCGTCAAGATCAATATTGCCGACATCAAGGAATCCTCTAACATTGTGGTGACCTATGCCGAGACGGGTAGCGGTGCCGAAAACTGGACGAACCCTGTGGGAACTCTCTACACCAACGAGAACTCCATGCTTCTCCAGTGGACTGCCGATGGCAAGCCCATGCCCGATACCCTGATCACGAACCTCAAGGAAGGTTACAACATAATAACCTTGACCTACACGGACCCCACCAAGAATACCGGTGTTACAGAAACCGTGGGTATCTTTGTCAGCACCCGTACTCCCGAGGTGACGGTTACGACTTCTGCCGAACAGAATAAGGGTGGAAACATCTATACTCTGGTAGAAAAGCCTGCCGAAGGCGATACCTCTGTGTACGTGAACAAGAAGAACAATGACATCGTGATTACCATCAAGGAACCTGTCATTGATGAAACTTACTCGGATTCCACCTGTAATTATGAAAGCCATACCTTTACGGTGAATACCGAGCTGGAACCGGTGACCATTCCTTCTGCCACATACGACGTGGTGAACAAGGTGGTGGCTGCTGGCCCCGTGCTCAACGATAATCCCGCTTCCGAGGTGACCTATTCTCAGTTCAATAAGGATCAGGTCAAGGTTTCTTACACCGAGAAGATTGCCGGTGTGGATGTGACTATTTCTTATGTGACCGACAAGGACGGCAACGTGGAAAAGATTCCTGTGGTTGGCGCCAATGGAAAGATTGATTCCATCGAGGTCATCACGGTATCTTACCAGGTGAACGTTGGTGGCAAGGTGGTGAATGTGTCCTACGTGGCAGATGCCATTACGGGCCAGGCCCTGAAGACCACCACGGTTAACAATTCCAATACCGCTTCGAACACTGGCTCTAAGCCCGGTTCCAACAGCGGCTCTAACAATGGTTCTAACAACGGCTCCAACGGCGGTTCTAGCAATAGCACGGCCAACTCCGCACCGGTGTACATGTACTCCTTGACCGAGGGTGAAGTCCTGTATTCCGTGACCTATGACTTTACCACGAAGGTAAAGGGCATGGGGGAGACCACGGTGCAGGTGAGCTATACGGTTGACCAGAAGGGCAACGTGACCAAGGACAAGGATGGCAACGTAGGTTATTCGGTGAGCTATACCTATGTGAACGAGATGGGTAACTCCTCTACACAGTCCGTGTATATCGTGGTTGACCTGGTTCCGCCCAAGGTGATCATCAAGAGCCCAGAGAACGAATCCGTGCTGCATTCCAACATGGTCGAGGTGGAATGGTATGTGGATCTGGGTGACGGTCGTGGCCCCATCCGTCAAGACAGCTTGAAGTTTGAAGGCCTGCAGCCCGGTGAAGTGAACGAGATTGTCCGCTTCTACCGCGACAAGGCCGGTAACGAAGCCTCTGACGTGGTGTATGTCATGGCCAAGAACACCAAGGATGTGGACATCTCTGTAGAAAAGCCGGTAACGGTCATTACCAAGGAAGAGGTGGACAAGTACTACGCCAGCAAGGAACCCGAGAAGGGCCAGTCCTTCGCTATCTCCATTTACAACCCCCAGACCGATCAGGAAGTCGAAACTCAGGTCGGTGGCAGCTTCAAGAACAAGACTGCTGCTAACGAATCCGTGTATCCGGGATTGTCCGGTCACTTGGGTCCGACTCTCGGAATCCAGGCCAAGGTACCTGTGATCAACTCTGTTGACGGTCTTGCCACTCTGGACGACCTGGTGGGTGATGACGGCTTGATCTTGCTGGATGCGGTGGATGCCGTGGGCAGCAAGAAGGTCACTGTGGAAGAATTCGTGGGCGAGCATTGTGATGCCGACTTCAAGGCTGAACTTGGTAGTGATATCAGCAAGGCTAATGTCTACGATACCAAGATGCATGCGAAGATTTGGGTCTACACATCTCTCGGCCAGTTCGTGGATTACTTCAGCTTCACGCAGGAGCTGAATGACCCGAGCTACGCAAGCGATGCCGGTGTGCTGACCATGTACTTCGAACAGAAGCCCGACAGGAACGGCGATGTACATACGGCCAACGGACGTCTGTACGCTACGGGTGCCTACGTCTACAAGACGGAAATCACCATGAAGAGCAAGCTGCGCTGCGACCTGCCGCCCTTCGACGACGTGACCAACACCAACAAGATGGGACAGACCAAGAAGGTCAAGGAAGACCTGCTGAAGTCCTTCGGTTACAAGCGCCCCACGTCTAAGTAAGGCTCGGATCTTGTAAAGCACAAAAGCCCGGCAATGCCGGGCTTTCGTTTTATGAGTCTAAGATTTACTGCTTGCTTTCTTCGTATTTCACACCGATGGCGATAAACTTTATATCGCTAGCTTTAGGCGTGAGCGTTACAAGCTTGGAATCAAAGCCCTTGCCGTCCAGGTATTCTGCGATGGAGTTTATCTTGCCTTCGGGGCCGATTACCTCAAGCGTAAAATGATGCTTGCGCATGAGCGTGATGACATCGTTCAGGGCGGTGTAACTGGAGGCGATAAGCTTGTCGGAATTTTTGAAGAACTTGACTTCTTTGGCAATGGCGCTCAAGTTTTGTTTGGTATTCCGTGCACAGCCGTTTTCATCGACGTGGACCTTGGGTAGTGTCGTTGGACATTTGTCTAAATGATCGGGCACGCCGTCAAAATCGGAGTCCATAATACAACCTGCAGAATCAACTACGGCTCCTACCGGAGTTTTGGGGCACTGGTCAATGGCGTCGGGCACACCGTCTTTATCTGTGTCTAGGGGGCACCCGTTTTTATCTACGGGGTAGTCTTTCGGTGTTTCTGTGCATTGATCGTGCAGGTCGGAAATGCCGTCTCCGTCGGAATCTACGGGGCAACCTTCTTTGTTGACTGTTTCACCAAGCTCTGTACCTGGGCAAGAATCTACCTCGTCGGGGATTCCGTCGCGGTCTTCGTCTAGGGGGCAGCCGAAGGGGTTGACTTTCCAGCCTTCGGGAGTTCCCGGGCAGGCGTCGTTTTCGTTCAATACACCGTCGTGGTCTTCGTCCAGGGGACATCCCTTGGCGTCTACGGGGTCGTCCTTGCGGGTGCCCGGGCATTGGTCCGCATTGTCGTCAATCCCGTCTTCGTCGGTGTCCAGCTTGCAGCCTTCTGCGTCTACGGCCATTCCCTCGGGAGTGTTTGCGCAGGTGTCTTTGTAATCGGGTACGCCATCCTTGTCTTGGTCTAGCGGACATCCTAAAAAGTCGACCTTTACGCCCAGGGGCGTTCCCGGGCAGTCATCCACGATGTTCAGCACGCCATCCTGGTCTTCGTCTACGGGGCATCCGCGGCTGTTTACCACCATGTCGCGAGCGGAGCCCGGACACATGTCCAATCGGTCGGGAATACCATCGCGGTCTGAGTCTTTCCAGCTAAAGTCAATGGCCTTGCTTATGCCCACAGTCATGGATATTTTAGGCGTGCCGGCAACGGCATAGTGGATGTCCTTGCTGTTGTTCTTGCGGGTGACTTGGTGGCCATTGCGCAATTCGGTTCCCCTGAAATAGTCTAGTCCGATATCTACGCCCAGGAGCAGGTTGAAGTCTTGCGGCAGGTGGAGCTTTACTGCAGGCGAAAAGCGGAAACCATCCTTTATCAGGTGGTTGGTAAACCTGCTTGGGCTGATTTTTGTTTCACCAGAAACTTCCAGGATTACAGATATTAGTTTGTACGGGAAAAGGTTGATTCCCGTTCCCCACGTCACGTATTCTGTGCCGAAGTGGCCGATATAGTTGTTCCACTGGACGATTTCAAAAAGCTCAAGGGTCAAAAACAATGTTGTCGCTACGGACCAGCTGCCGTAAGTGTAGGCATGGCTTGTTTCTTCTTCGTCTTTGATATTCCAGATGCGCCTTGGGCGGAAGCCGGCACCTTTGGTTCCTGTGGGGGCAAAAACTTCAAGGGAGATTGCAGGCTTGAGAGGAAAGTCTGTCGGTAACGACGCCTTGCCGTATATCTGCATGTCTCCAAATCCGGAGGTCTTGTAGTCGGTGCTATCAATTTGTCCGTCGTAGTAGACGGGCTGGTAGATGCCGAATTCAAAATAATCCAGGGGGGCGTAGCTGGCCTGGAGAGCTCCGCCGGACGAGGGAATGTTGCTTGGAACTTCGTGTTCCTTGCCTGTTCCGGCATCCTCGTACCCCTCGATGGCCATGGGGGAGCCGTCGCTTAGGGTCTCGTAGTTTCCGGAAAAGAAGAAAAATCCCTGACTTAGGGTGGAGGACGAGGGCACCCTGAAGCCGTCCCCGTTACGGATGGCTCCTGTGTGCGCTGCAGCGTAAGTCGTTGCCAGACAAAGAGTTACGATTGCTTTTTTGACGTCCATCGAAAAAAATTTAATTTTTTTTCGCAAAGGTATTGACTTTTTAAAGTTTATGTATACATTTCCACTCGTGGAACGAGACCGACAGACCAATTCAGACCTGCCTCCCTGGCACAGAAAGGCCCAAAAGGCCTATCGGGTCAATAGGTTCATCATTGTGCTCCAGATTGTGGCGTCACTTGTGATGTGCGGTGTGATTCTGGTGGGTGTCGAACGTGTACTACATTAAGGAGAATATTATGTCAAGCTTCGTGTACCATTGTGGCCGTAGGCCTAAGAGTGATTCTTTCGATAGTTCCCTGCCTTTCCCTAACGAGGAAATTGAGGAGGAAATCGAGGAGGAGGAAGAAGAACTGGACGAAGAAGTGGATTTTGATCAGCCCTCTTTTAAGCGTGACCAGATCTGGTCTGATTATGCCGAAGACCTGGATTACGACCAGTGATCTGCCTTTCTAGGCATATCGCTATTTTAGGAACCCTACTTTCTGTAATCGTTCTTGCCGCCTGCGCACCCACGCAGACTCCAGTTGTGAATGATGTTCCTTCGGGAAGCCCTCAGGGGCGACCCGATTCTCTTGCGTATTCTGGAACGGGCGATGAATCTTTTGCCCAGGTGGCCCTTAGGGAAAAGGTCCACGATTCTTTGGCGGTAAGGCCCTCCTGGACTTATTACCAGTATGCCCTGGAGGCCATGGATAACCAGGAATGGCTTTTGGCTAGGCATTACCTGGATGAATCCCTGCGTCAGCTGATTGCCGAAAAGCACGATACGCTGTACCATAACGTTCCCGATTCCCTTGACCAGAAATACCGTTCGCAGATGCCGCTCCGTATTGTGGATGCCTTGGACGAGGTATACCCGAATATCGCGGAGATAGGCGTAGATGCTGAGGTGTTTGAACAGAACGAGGTTTCTATTGAAGGTGTTGATGCGTTAGATGAAAGCGCCGCCGATAGTGCCTCTCTGCAGGTTATCGAGAATTTCTTGGATACCGTAGATGTGGCTCAGTTTACGCTACCCGTGGTGTTCAACGAACGGGTGATGCAAGAAATTTTCTACATGAGCGGCGGGGCACGGTCATTTACCGAAGGGTCGCTTAACCGCAAGACCGCCTACGATTCGTTAGTTTATTCAAAACTAGACGAGATGAACATGCCCAGGGATTTGATTTACCTGGCGCTGGTGGAATCGGGATTCAAGCTGAAGGCCTACAGCCGTGCCAAGGCCAGCGGCATGTGGCAGTTTATTCCGGAGACCGGCAAGCGTTACGGACTTACGGTGGACTACTGGGTGGACATGCGTCGTAATCCCGAGATGGCGACAACGGCAGCACTGAAGTACTTGTCCCGCTTGTACAACGAGTTTAATGACTGGCTGTTGGCCATGGCTGCCTACAACTGCGGCGAAGGCCGTGTGCGTCGCTTGGTTAAGGAGAAGATGGCCGATTCTACCTGGGATACCACGCAGGTGGTGACGTATTGGGATTTGGAACTGCCCAAGGAGACCATGCGCTATGTGCCGAGAATCCTTGCCGCCATGGTTATCGGGCATTATCCTGAACATTATGACATGAAGATCAATCGGCAGTACAGGCCTGATTTTGATACGGTGACGGTGTTTGATTCTTTCCCCTTGGAAGAGGTGGCCAAGGTCTTGAAAGTTCCTGAAGATACCCTGCGCAGCCTGAACATGGAACTGGTAAAGTGGTGTACGCCGCCCAATAGGGATTCTTACCTGCTGCGCCTGCCTGTGGGAACCCGCAGTGCTTTTGTAGACGGTTATGACAAGATGGAGAAGAACAACTTTTCGAGCTGGCACCACCACAAGGTCAAGCGTGGTGAAAGCCTGGGCGTAATCTCCCGCCAGTACGGCATTTCGGTGAAGGAACTGCAGCAGGCCAACGACATGAAGGGGACCCGCATCCGTGCGGGACAGACCCTGCTGATTCCCATCACGGTGACGCCCAAGAAGTCTTCGGGCAAGAAGCCTGCCAAGGTTAAGACCTACGTGGCCAAGCTGGGCGACAACGTGGCCTCTGTGGCCCGACTCTTTGGTGTGTCGCAAGAAAGTCTGCGTATCTGGAATTCCATGAAAGAAGACCACGTGGTAAAGCCTGGCGATACCCTGTTCGTGTCTAAGCCAGAACTGAAGCCCGTGGTGCCCCAGACGGTGGCTACTCCTAAGCTTGCTACGGGTGAACGCTATGTTGTGGGCGAGGACGACACCTACGCCGAAATCGCGAAGAAGTTCGGCGTGCCCGTGGTGATGCTCCTGGAGGCCAACGGCGGGTTCCAGCGTCGTCTTTCCGTAGGGGATTCCATTGTGATTCCCGAATTTACCCAGTCTGTACAGAAGGCCTCTGCAAAGCCTAAGGCTGCAGAGAAGCCGGCAGCTAAGGCGGACAAGCCTGTAGAGAAGTCCAGCAAGGCCAAGTCTGCCGACAAGCAAGAAAAATCGGCTGCCAAGTCGGAAAAATCCGCCGGTGAAAAAGTCCATGTGGTCAAGAAGGGGGAGGGCCTTTGGGACATTTCACGCCAGTATGGCGTGACCATCGAGGACATTGTCCGCTGGAACGACCTTAAGGACACTAAAATCCGGATTGGAGACAAGCTCATTATCCGAAAATAACGCAAAAAATCGCTTTTTTTTGAAAATTCTGTGAAAATTGGCGAAAAAAAGTGTAATTTTAGAGGCATAAAACGAAAACTATCACGGGAGCCCCGAAAATGAACAAAAAAGTACTTGGTTTGTGCGCAATCGGCCTGCTGGCTGCTGGTCTTACCGCCTGTAATGACACTATGGATCCGAACGATCCACAGTCTGTCCGTAAATACCTGACGAAGCAGAAAATTGCCTTTACGCCTAACCAGTTTGTCTCTTACGCCGTGAACAGCGATACGGCCAAGATGACCTTGTTCCTTCAGGCTTCTATGGAAATTGACGCTGCTGCTGACAACGGCAACAACGCTGTGGCCATTGCTGCTAACAAGGGTAACGTGATGGTGTTGAACTACCTGTTCGAACACGGTGCCAAGGCCAACGTGCGCAACGGCAACGGTGAGCAGGTGATTGACAACGCTGTGATGATGGGCAACAAGGAAGTGGTGAACCTCCTCCTGGCCCAGCTCAAGAAAGAAGGCGTGGATGTTCAGAACTTGGGTACGGCCGTGACCATTGCCGCCAAGACTGGTAAGGTTGATATGCTGGAATTGCTGGCTGACGCCGGTGCTCCGCTGGAGGTTAAGAGCCCCGATGGATACTACCCGATTCACCTGACGGTGAAGGGCGGTCACTACGACGCCATGATGTTCCTCATCAAGAAGGGCGTAGACGTGAACGTGAAGTGCGGCCAGGGCTACTCCGTGCTGGACTGGGCCAAGAACGAAGGTTACCCCCGCCTGATCAAGGAACTGAAGAAGGCCGGCGCCAAGAACACCGCCGCCTACACCAAGGAATTCGGCAAATAAGCTGAAAGCTTTGTGCTAAAAGAAAAGTCCTGCAGGAAATGCAGGACTTTTTCGTTATGAAAAGGAAATGCCCAAACGGTGGCAGGCATGACGAAGAGGGGTGTTGCCACGGCTGCTATGCGTATGTCATTCCCCGCTTGACGGGGAATCTTTGAGCCGATGGTCGTAGGGGGAGGGGACTATTCGGTGCCGTCACCACACAAGTATTCTGGCCCCTGGCAGCTTTCTGTTAGAACATTAGCTTGTTGGGTAAACGCAACTACTTCCATCTCGGGTCTGGTATACTCTTTCTTTTCTTCTTCCTGATTCATGACTGCTCCTATTTGATAATTACTCTCTTGCCGTTGTGGTAGTAAGTACCCTTGGTGTTAGGCTTGTCGTTCAGCCTGCGGCCCTGCAGGTCGAACCAACGGTCCATGCGGATTTCTCCGGTGACCGTGTTCATGGTGCCACCGCCGATGGATTTGCCTTCGCTATCTATGATGACCACATCCATAGTTTCGGGAAGGTCAAACGGCATCGTGGAAAGTCCGGCGGCAGACTTGGGCGAAGAGTTTCCTTCGTTGTACACCAAGTAGGCGCGCATGGCTGATGTCCATGCTCCAGAACCGACCTTAACAAACTCTCCGACCTTGAATTTATCCTGATTTCTCCCGGCAAATCCATAAGCTCTTCCGATCAAGTCGAGAGAATCCGAGTACTCGATATAACTATATGTTCCACGGAATTCCCAGTTGCCGAAGGTGACACTGTGCGTTGCAGGTCCTGTGGTGGTATTCAAGATGAGCGGACTCTGGTTGAAGGAGATGGTCGACTTGGAGGCTTCTAGCAGGTACGGGGTATTTGCTGTCAGGTTGGCATCGTCGTCAATGGGAGTGACGACAGCTTCCTTCCACTTGCCTTCGATCTTATTAAAGCCAGAAAGCTGGTAGAAGGTTGCTCCATCGACGTTGCGGGCCTTGATGGAGAAGGGCAGCATGATGGTGGAGTAGACCGGGGTGTCATCCGAACGCACATTGAATGTGCGGTTGAAGGTTACTGAGCTTACCTGAATGTCGTGATCGATAATGGTCTCCGCCTTTTCGCGGAAGTCCCCGTCGATGACAGCGGTGGTGCTGGCTCCGTTGGCGGTAATGGTTATGGCTCCATACTGCGATACGTGGATAACCTGAAATGTGGTGGAGATTGTCCCTACATAGGTTGTTCCTTCTCCTTGAACGGTCAGTGTGTATTCACCTGCTTCGTTCAATGTCTCACCGACGGGATTTCCGTCCTTGGTTATGGAGAAGGCGTAGTCGACTTCGTTGGTAAGAGCCTGTCCTCCAATTGTTACCACGGGAACTACGTCGGCAGTAGATGTGCCTTGATTGTAGGTGTTGCTGATTCCGCTTATGGTTGCGTTGGTGGGGATATAATAGACTTCGCCGTCAGCTGCGGTAACAATCCTGCTGAGGTCATTTGTAGCGACGTTCTTGGAAACCTTTTCTCCCTGAACTGCTCCCAGTGCCTGTGTATAGTAGCAGTTGGTGATGATCAAATTGTCTGCATTGGTTCTGGCAAGAGTGCGGAAATCGTCATATTTAGAGGTCGCTAGATCGATTTGTGCTGGCTTGAAAAGGCAATTCGTGAGGGTAAGTGTGGCCGCGCCTGCGTTTTCTCTTGATTCTACCCACCCGACCAGGCCGCCGATACCGTGAACGCCTCCGAGGCCATCGGTAAATGGTCTCAAAAGTTTTCCGTTGAAATAGGAGTTGCTTATAGTTGTGGCTCCATTTTTGATGATGCCGACCAAGCCTCCATGACTCCCGTCTATGTTGCCTTGAGAGATGTCTATAGTAACACTGGAGACACAATTGTCAATGAGAGAATTTCCAACAACACGTCCAGCAATTCCTCCGGCGTACTTCTTGGTGCCTCCGATGAAAATGTTTCCTGCAGTACGAAGGTTCGTGATGGAACCGCCATTCACAAATCGGAAAGGAGCCATAAAATCTTTCAATGAGTAGTGGTCTGAACTTCCATAGGAGACGGTTATAGTGTTGCCCGCACCATCGAAAGTTCCTGCAAAGAACCAAGTAGTTGAATCACTGCCCACCCAGGTGGAAACAGAAATGTTGTTCGTCAGTTTGAAGAATTTCCCCGAGAATGTTTCCCCTTGATTCACCATTTGAACCAGATGGTCCCAGTCGCTTGCGGACATAATCAGGTACGGGTCGTTAGCGTTGCCTGTGCTGGCAACAGTACTCACTTCGGTAATGGGTTTATCAATGTCAAAACCGATGGTAAGTGTGCTTCCGGAAACTTCGCACCCATCGCTGCCGGAACATTGGAATCCGGATATAAAGGTATTGCCGTTATAAGCGAGGGAGATTGTACCGTTGGGCTTGTAGTAGGTGACACCGTCATACTTTAAGCCCCAGGAGTAAACCTTGAGTCCGTTGGAGTATGAGACTTCTGGTTCACCGGGAACAAGGGATATGTTTTCTTGTAGGGAAATGGAGCGTGGCTTTGCGGCCCCTGCGATGTCTAGGCCTGTACTTTCATTTTCCCTGCCGGCACCGCCGCCCACAAGGGAACTGGGATAGATGTTTCCGTCGAAGGGATAGGTGTCTTCGATTTTTCCGACAATCCACCCCACATAGCTGCCGCCTTCTACCCTGGTACCGAGGTATAGGTTGTTCTTGGTGGTGCTGCTAAGGGCGTGGCCAACAATGCCTCCGAAAATACTACAAGATTGACCCTCGTTGCAGATGACTTGAGCTTCGCTGATGTTTCCTTCTACGGTTCCGAGATGGTTGCGCCCTGCGATGCCACCGTGGTTTGCGGTAGAAGATTCGTCTGAACCAATGATAACGGAACTTTTTACATGGGTGTTTTTGATTGTCGCTTTGTAGTTGTAGCCGACTACGCCACCTACGGTCGTTCCCTTAAAGACGCAGTCATCAACAGTCAGGTCCTTTACGGAACCGTCTTCAATAAAGCCGAAAATGCCGACTCCGTTTGTTCCACCGGATATGTCGTTCCTGTAAGACACCCGGATACCTTTGATGGTGTGTCCTTTTCCATCGAAGAACCCCCTGAAGGATCTGTTGGTCGCACCATTGGAATAGAAGAGACCCACCGGGGTGTAGTTATTCCCGGCTCCGTCTTTTGCGGCATTGGTGTAGTCCAGGTCGCTAGTGAGGCGAAAGAACTTACCATAATACAGATTAAAATAACCGCTGTTGACATCAGCCGCCAACTGGTCCATGTCATCGGTAGTTGCTATCAGGTAGGGGTTGTCGGACGAGCCGTCTCCGCCGGAGAATGCGCTTTCGGCAAATGCTCCGGTGGCAAGGAAAAGCGCGAATAGGAGGGAAAGGTATACGGGATGCTTGTGCTCAATCATATTGACCATCCTTTCGGGGTACAAGAACCCCGATAACTTAACACAAAAAAGATAGAAAAAGTGGAGAAACGGCTAGATGGCGGGTCAAGCCCGCCATGACGATTTAGGGGGGGGCGCCTAGTGCCCCTTTACAGCAGTTCTTCCAGGGTCTGGTACAGGGCTTCGGCTTCGATGGGCTTGCTCAGGTGGGTGTTGAGGCCTGCCTGCAGGCTGTTCTGCACGTCTTCGTCGAAGGCGTTTGCGGTGAGGGCGATGATGGGGATGCTTCTCGCATCGAGGCGGTCCATGGCCCTTATGGTAGCGGTGGCCTGCAAACCGTCCATTTCGGGCATGCGTATATCCATAAGGATGGCGTCGTAGTAGCCGGGATTGTGATCCCTGAACATGTTTACAGCGATACGGCCGTTTTCGGCCCGTTCCACCTTCATCTTACGCATAGAAAGAACCATGGTCGTGATTTCGGCGTTTACGGAGACGTCTTCGGCGAGCAGGATTCTGCGGCCTTCAAGATTTGCCTTAGGTTTCTTTACGGCGTTGTCTTTGGGAGTGTCTAGTTCGCCCTGCTCTGATTCTTCGCGGGCAGATTTCTGAAGCATAACGGTAATGGTGAACTTTGAACCGAGTCCCTTTTCGCTTTCTACATCGATGTGACCGTCCATAAGCTCCACGATGCTCTTGGTGATGGGGAGCCCTAGTCCCGTGCTCCCATACTTACTGCTGAAGGATTCGTCTTCTTGGGCAAAGGTTTCGAATATGTGTGGCAAAAAGTCGGAGCCGATTCCGATGCCTGTGTCTTCTATGACGAAGCGGAGGGCGCTTTTCTTGGTGCCAACGGATTCGTTATCCACGACCATTTTGACGCAGCCTCCTTCGGGGGTAAACTTGACAGAATTCCCGAGGATGTTTATCAAGATTTGGCGTAGTTTTGTTTCGTCTCCGATGTAATAGCCCGAAGTTCCTTTTTTCACTTCGTAATGATAAAGGATATCCTTGCCGCTACATTGTCCCTGGATGATGTTGTCTACCTGCTCCAGGATCTTTTTCAGTGAGAATTCTTCGTTCTTGAGGGTCATGCTGCCGGAATCGATACGGCTGATATCTAGGATGTCGTTGATGATGCCTAGCAGATGTTGTGCCGATGCCCCGATTTTTTCAAGATGAGTCCTTGTAGATTGCGGAATGCTCGTGTCGTTCAGGGCGATGCTGTTGAGCCCGATGATGGCGTTCATGGGGGTGCGGATCTCGTGGCTCATCTTGGAGAGGAATATGGTCTTTGCCTTGTTCGCTTTTTCTGCAGTTTCCAAGGCTTCTTTCAAGGCTTCGCGGCTGATTTCAAGCTTGTGACGGTATTCCTCTTTTTCGTCTTCTAGCACGTAGCTGTGCAAGAAACTGATGCCAAGCATGTATCCCATGGCGTAGAAGGGCCACAGCGGAAAGAAAACCTGGAATAGGAGGAACACCGCCATGGCAAGGCCGAATAGCCCGATGGTCAAGTGGCGCTGCCTAGTAACACCCTCTGTCTTGAGAGCCGTGTACAGAGTGTAGGTCGAAGTGCCGATGAACATTAGGATTTGCAGTGCCAACGCCACATATCGCAATTCGCCGGCATAATAGGTACCCTTGTCGTCAAACCAGAAGAAAAGAGGATAGAAAAAGTTGAGGATGATAAAGACGAGAACCGCCCAAAAGATAATCTGTCCGACGCGCAAAAGCCAACGTTCAAAGAAGTTCTTGCGGTTGAGGTAAGATACCACGTAGCGGGTCCACAGGACAACCGTTGCGACCATGGCCAAAAAATATACGGTGGTGTCTGCGAACAGGAGCTTAGTCAGGTGGTTTTCATCTAAGACGCCCCAGAGCATGTCGGTCACGTAATACACAAGTACGCCAAAAAGGAATCGTCGGTAATACTTTTTGGTAGGGGCGTTTTCCGCTCCGTCCTGCGGGCGCAACACGTCGCGGTTACCGATAAGCAGCAGGATTGTTGCCAAAATGCCTATGATGGAGTATGTCATGCTTTTCTCCCGTTCAGTACCCGTGCAAGCGTTTTGATCATCAGCTTCACATCTACGGGTTTTGCGATGTGGGCCTGCATGCCTGCGTCTTCGGCGGCTTTTACGTCTTCGGCAAAGGCGTTTGCGGTCATGGCCACGATGGGAATTTGTGCCAGAGCCTTGTTTTCAAGGAGCCGGATGTTCTTGGTGGCGGTATAGCCGTCCATGACGGGCATCTGGATGTCCATGAGAATCAGGTCGTAGTAGCCGGGAGCGGACTTTTCCACCATCTTCACGGCGGCCTTTCCGTTTTCGGCGGTTTCTACGGCAAAGCCTGTCTGCAAAAGGATCATCTTTGCAATTTCTAGGTTCACCAGGTTGTCTTCTACCAGAAGCGCGCGCTTGCCTGCAAAGGAAACTTCGCTGGATGCGCCTTCGTCGGATTCTTCGGGCTTGTCGCCACCGAACTTGAGCAGGTCTTCTTCGGTGGCGAGCTTGAACTTGACCCGGATAATGATTTCGGTACCGTTCCCGAGGGAGGTGAGCACCTCGATGGTACCGCCCATCATATCGACGATGCTCTTGGTGATGGCAAGGCCGAGCCCGGTTCCTTCGGTGCGACTGTTGGTGGAACTCCTTTCACGCTCGAAGGCGGTGAAAATCTTGCCTACAAAGTCCTTGGACATGCCGATGCCCGTGTCCTGGATTCGGATTTCGTAGAAACCGTAGCCTTCTTCGCCTGCTCCAACTTCCCATAGGGACACGTTGACGCTCCCCTTTTCGGGAGTGAACTTGAAGGCGTTGGAAAGCACGTTCAACAGCACTCGGTTCAGGTTTTTCTTGTCGCACCAGACCAAGTTGTTCTTGACCTGCGATAGGTGCAGCTGGAAATTGATTTTTTTCTGCTTCATCTGTTCGGCGAACAGGTCCCGGATGCTCTCGAAAATCTTGCACAGGTCTTCGGGAGAAAATTCCAGCTCTACCTTGCCGCTTTCGATACGGCTCATTTCCAGAATGTCGTTGATGAGGGTCAGCAGGTGCTGGCTCGACATGTCAATCTTTTTCAGGTAGCTGTGCAGGTTTTCGGAAGCAGGCTCCTTCATGGCCAGGTTGGTATATCCGATAATGGCGTTCATGGGCGTGCGGATATCGTGGCTCATGTTGAACAAGAACTGGCTCTTGGCAAGGCTCCCTTCTACGGCACGGATTTTTTCGCGTTCCACCAATTCGTTCTTTTTGCGGACCTGGTTCTGCACATACAACATAACCACCAGCCCGATAAAGACAATGGCAAGGAGCACGACGCCGGTAAATACCAGCATGTCGCGGAAAACTTCGTCGGGGGCTTTTGCATACAGGAGCTTTGCCACCCACATGATGGCGGAATACAGGAGCAGGGCAAACAGCACCACGCCCGAGATGGACATGCCGCTGTATTCGGCGAGGGAACTCCGGCGAATGGTGCTCCAGTAAAAGACAAAGCCCAGCAGGCACCACAGCGACAGGAGCAAGAAGGCGGCGGAACTCATGGCCTCCATGGCGGCAAGCCTGGGCACAAGCTGCACCACCACGAGGATAATGGATATGATAGTGCCGATACCGCCGGCCACACGAACTTTGGAGTTGTTTTCGGTCTTTGCGATTTTCCAGGCCGCAGCCGACACGTAGCCGAACCCCACAATGGCCCCGAAGGATGTCAGGTCCACGAACCAGTTCAGCGTGTTTCGGCCCAAAAGCGCAAGCACAATGGAAATGACCATGATGAACAGGATGCTGTTGGTGGTCTTCGAGAATCCGTCAGAAAGGATACGGTCTTCGGCCATGGTGGAAAGGATGCGCACGATGGCGCGGTAACCGCCTATAAGCCCGGTCAAGATGGCGGCAACGGCAGTGATTCCCAGGACCGCAAGGCCAAAGGGCCCCATAATCTCTTTTACCCCGTAGAAAACGGGCACGGAAACGACCCCTTGCAGCGTGCCGATTTTGGAGACATAGTCGCTCCAGGAACTGAATCCTTCTGGAACAACGGCCACTCCTACCAGTGCAATCGATATGTACGAAATAGCGGCCAGGATAATGGCGGTGGCGATAATCCATTTGGATTTTGAGGGCGCAAACTTGAAGCGGTAGGTCTCGAAGCAGGCTACGTCAAAGCCCACAAAGGCCCACGGGGCAAGAATCACCAGGCTGAAAATGCCGTAAAATGGGTTCAGCCCTGCCGTACCGAAAACGGGGCCGTTGGTGAGTGCGCCGGTAGCGAGAGCCTTGGGCAGGCAGATAATTCCGATAATGACTATTCCTATGAACAGAATCAGCGCGAAGATGGTCTGCAGCTTGTGCAAGATTCCCTTTAGGAACAAGAACAGGGTTCCGACCATGGCGAGGCTTATCACAGATACCATGGCCTCGGTAAGGAAAACCTGGTGCCCCGCTACCGTATAGCTGTACCCGATTTGCAGGGCATCGCCCAGCAGGAGCCTCGCCACGATAAACAGTGCAGTCGCGTTCAGGAAAACGACGGTCAGGTAAGAAAGGCACAGGAACCAGGAACAGAGAAAGGCGTGGTCACGTCCGAAGGCTTCCTTGGCGTAGGCGTACACACCGCCGGGCTGGCCGTTTCGCCCCATCAGGTAAGAGAAATTGTAGCCGATCACCAGCATAATAGCCATACCCGCCAGCATGGCGATGAGGGTTCCCAACGGGCCCGCCACCGGAAGGAACGTGGTCCCCGGCATCACAAATATTCCCCATCCAACCATGACACCGAAAGCCATGCCCCAGACGTCTAGGCGCGACAGATACTTAGAAATAGCAGAATTCTTGTCTTGCAGCATATCTATTTCCTATTCTCGGCGGTCCAGATGAGTTCTTCCAGGGTCTGGTACAGGGTTTCTGCCTCTATGGGCTTGCTCAGATGGGCGTTGAGGCCTGCTTGCAGGCTGTTCTGCACGTCTTCGTCGAAGGCGTTTGCGGTGAGGGCGATGATGGGGATGCTTTTCGCGTCTTCCCGGTCCAGGGCCCGTATGGCCCTGGTCGCTTCCAGACCGTCCATTTCGGGCATGCGGATGTCCATCAAGATGGCGTCGTAGAAATTTTCGTCGCTCTTGGCGAACATGTCCAGTGCAATCTGGCCGTTTACGGCGTGATCGACAATGGCGTCTTTTACCGTCAACAGCTCCTTCATGATTTCGGCATTGATGAGGATGTCTTCGGCCAGCAGGATATGCCGCCCGGCGAGGCTTGCACGGCACTTTTTCTTGAAAAGGTTCATGTTGTTTCGACGGGCGATACGTTCGAACTCATCGATGACGTTGCTTGCAAAGAGCGGTTTCGTAAGGAAACTGTCCACCCCGATATGCAGCGCCTCGTCCATGATTTCGTCCCAGTTGTAGGCGG
The DNA here is from genome assembly GCA_946186895.1 of uncultured Fibrobacter sp. Classification (GTDB taxonomy): domain Bacteria; phylum Fibrobacterota; class Fibrobacteria; order Fibrobacterales; family Fibrobacteraceae; genus Fibrobacter. Next base: position 7,024 of record CAMHOW010000034.1, on the reverse strand, counting down.
TAAGGATAATCACCGTAGTCTCGTTGTCGTAACGTTCACGGATCTTTTTCGCCACTTCCAGGCCGTCCATGTTGGGCATTTTCCAGTCCAGAAGCACCAGGTTGTAGGGCTCGTGCTTGGCGTGCTTTACCTCCAGCATCTGCAGGGCTTCTTCGCCGCTGGTGCTGGTGTCCGCCTTGATGCCCGCCTCGTCCAGTACGAACCGCGCGTGTTCGCAGGCGATTGCGTCGTCATCGACGACCAGCACGCTGATGTCGCGCAGGTTCACGTGGTCTATCGACACTACCTCGTGGTCGCAGTTCTTGAGGGTCACCACCACCGTGAATACGGAACCTTCGCCTTTCTTTGACTTTACCGAGATAGAACCGTTCATCATTTCCACGATGTTCTTGGTAATCGCCATGCCAAGCCCTGTGGAACCGAACTTGTTCTTGCGGCTAGAATCTTCTTGGGTAAAGGAATCGAACACCTTCGGGATAAACGATTCGTCCATGCCGATACCCGTGTCCTTCACCTCGAATTTCAGGGTACTCTGGTCTTCGAACTGGGCCACCTTGGAAATGGTAAGGGCGATGCTCCCGGGGGCTTCGGTAAACTTGATGGCGTTGCTCAAGATGTTGATGAACACCTGCTTGAGCTTCATATCGTCGCCGATAAAGTAGTCGTCAACGTGGCCCTCGATATGGCATTCGAATTTGAGGCCCTTGTCCGAGCACTGGGACATGACCATGGTGTTGATCTGTTCCAGCATTCCGGCAAAGGAGAACTCCTCCTTGCGCATCACCAGCCTGCCGGATTCGATTCGGCTCATGTCTAGAATGTCGTTGATGAGCCCCAGCAGGTGCCGTGCACTCCCGCCAATCTTTTCCAGGTATTCCCGGGTCCGCTCCGAAATAGCCGGGTCTCTCAGGGCTAGGCTGTTGAGGCCGATGATGGCGTTCATGGGCGTGCGGATTTCGTGGCTCATGTTCGAAAGGAAGGCCGTCTTTGCCTTGCTGGCCTCTTCCGCCGCATCCAGCGCTTCGCCCAGGGCCTGGTTCTTGGCCATGGAATCCCGCATTTCGGCATCGATGATGGTAAGCCCCATTCCTACCGCATGTACCATGTGATCCTTGCGGTCTTCGGGGTGATGCACCCCTGCCATGCGGATCATCTCGTAGTATTCCTTGCCGTCCCGGCGGGCCAGGTAGCGGTAGGCAATCAGTTGTTCGTTCTGGAGCGCCTCGCGGATGTTCGCGGGCTCGATGAAGTTCAAGAAACCTTCGCGGTATTTTTCCGTAACGCAGTTGTTGCCGTAGTCCCGGAACCGTTCCAGGTAGGGGAAATGCACTCCTTCGGCATGCTGGTGGTGGTCTTCGGGGTCGCCGCGGTAACAGACGGCGTCATCCTTGTCGAGGTCCACGTGATAGACGCTTCGGTAGTCCGAGGCCATGGCGGTAATCATGCTGTCCAGCTGCGCCCGCTGTTTTTGGCCTTCCAACAGCTTCTGTTCAATCTGTTCGTGCTTTTCGGTAATGTCCGAAATAAAAACGTAGTAGAGCCCGCCGTAGTTTTCGCTGTCGGCGTAGTGTCCGTAATCGTCTACCCAACGGAGCTTTCCGTCTTTGCGCTTGATGCGGTACTCGACATAGTCCAGTTTTTCACTGGACTTGAGGATTTGCTTGTCGATAGAGGACTGGATTTTTTCGTAATCCTCGGTGTAAACCATGCCCTTGAAGGTGAAACCGGTCAGTGACTTGAATTCGTCCAGGTCACGGCACCCGAAAATATCGAACACCGTGTGGTTTGCGTAGAGCAGTTCTCCATCACCCTGAGCCTTGTAGATGAAGAATCCACCGGGCATGTAGCGCCCGATGTCTTCCACGATGGACATGTTCTTGTCGTTCAGCTTGAAATGGTTGAACATGGCGACACCTTTAGGCTAAGTTATTATGCGCACAGCTCCGACAATTTATCACGGAGAGTTAGCAGGTCCGAAACCAGCCCCCCGTAGTCCGCTTCGGCTCGGTTCCGTAAGAGTTCCGTCAAGGAGGCTGCCTTTTTGTACAGTGGCGTGAGGGCGAGGTTCCCGAGGGCACCTTTCAGGGCGTGGGCCGCTTCGAATGCTTCGTCCAAGTTGTTGTTTTCGATAGACGACTTAAGTCGATCAAAGTTCTTTTCGGCAGGGATTGTGGCTACCAGCCGCAAGTACAGCGCCTCGTTTCCCATACAGCGGCCAAGCCCTTCTTCGGTATTTGCCCCAAAGGCTTTCAGGGATCCTATAGAAATCATGCGTCCTTCCTGCGTTCAAGTTCCTTCTCGATGAACTGCGCGAATTCTTGTGGAGCCACGGGCTTCGAGAAGTAGTACCCTTGGATAATCTGGCAGCCCATCTTTTTCAGTGTGTTTAGCTGGGATTCCGTTTCTACGCCTTCGGCCACGGTGGGCACGTTCAGGAACCTGGCGATGTCGGTGACCAGTTCTACAAGCTTCATGTTCCGTTCGTCCTTTTCCATATTGCGGATAAACGACATGTCGATTTTCAATATATCGATGGGGAGGCTCGTTATCATGTTGAGCGAGGAATACCCGGAACCGAAATCGTCCATTTCGATGCGGAAGCCCTTCCTGCGCAGGCTCTCCACCATTTCGATTAGCCTCTTGGCGTTTTCGGAATAGGCACTTTCGGTGATTTCCAGCAGGTATTCCTCGGAAGAGAGCCCGTTTTCCTTGAGAATTCCGTCCAGCTTGGCTTCGAGAGCCGGGTCCAGGATGTCGATGCGGGATACGTTTACCGAAACGGGCACGGTGATTCCATACTGTTCTTTCCATTTGCGAATCTGGATGGCGGCCTCGTTCCAGACAAAATTGTCTACCTTCTGGATGAGCCCATTGGATTCGAAAAGCGGGATAAAGTCTCCAGGGTTGATAAACCCGAGCTTCGGGTGAATCCAGCGGATGAGCGCCTCGGCACTGGAAAGCCTTGGGGAGTCCCCTTCGATATTGTACTTGGGCTGGTAATACACCACCAGGTTCTTGTTGGCTATGGCTTCGGGCAGGTCGCGGATGAGGGTTTCCTCGAAAACCTGCCTTGCGTGGATTTCGCTGTCGTAGCGAGCAATGGAACGGGTGTAATCCCCGCGAATCTGGTCGCAGGCAATCTTTGCCCGGTCGAACCATGCTTCCACCTCTACGTCCTTGGCCACATTTTCCCAGAGCCCGCAGCGTATGCGTATGTTGTTCATCTTGAAGTCGGCGAGCACGCTCTGGATAGCGTCGTAAACGTTCCTGTAGCCCTCCTGGTGGGCGGCGTAAATGTAGAACGTGTCTGCGTTTGACCGGCAGGCAATGGCTCTCATGGACGGAAGTTCCTTTTCCAGGGCTTCAGCAATCTTGGAAAGCAACAGGTCTCCAAAGGGCCTTCCGCAGAATTCGTTGACCAGATGGAACCGCTCGATGTCGATGACCAGGGCGTCCCGGCAGGTGTCGCTGTCCCAGTGCTCAATCTGGCGGATGTATTCGAAGAAGTAGTCCTGGGTGTAGAGTCCTGTCACGGCATCCCTTTCGGTCTGCTTGATGAGGTTCTTATCCTCGAAGAGTTCGATGATTCGTTCACAGCGGGCAAGTACCACCTCGGGCAGGTCGAAGGGCTTCTTGATAAAGTCGGCGGCTCCCAGTTTCAGGCTCCGTACCTCGGATTCCTTTTCCGAGGTCATCACGATGACGGGAATGCGCTTGAGCGTTTCATCTTCGGAACGCCTTTGCAGGAAAGCGAAACCGTCCATGACGGGCATGAGCAAGTCCAGAAGCACCAGCGAAAAGTCCGAATCGGCCCCTGCAAGGATTTTCAGGGCATGCTCCGCATTGTCGGCGTAACTTACCGAGTACTCCGTAGAGAGGATGTTTCCGAGGATTTCTCGGTTGACTATCTCGTCGTCTACAATGAGTACGTTTCTCTTGATGGTCCTGTTCTGTCGAAATTTCTTCATCGGGTTTCTCCGTTATGAAAGTATCGTTTCCAGGGTCTCGAAAAGGGCTTCTGGTTGGATCGGTTTTGAAAGGTGGGCGTTCATGCCCGCCTGCAAACTTCGCTGCACGTCTTCGTCGAAGGCATTTGCCGTAAGTGCTATTATAGGAATTTTCTGGGCGTCTTCGCGGTCCAGTTTGCGGATGGCGGCGGTTGCCTCCAGGCCGTCCATTTCGGGCATGCGGATGTCCATGAGAATGGCGTCGTAATAGCCTGCGGGGCGTTCGCTGAATTTTTCCAGGGCGATTTTCCCGTTGGTGGCTATGTCGGTTTGTATTTCCCGCATGGCCAGCACGTTTTCCATGATTTGCGCATTCACGTCGACGTCTTCGGCAAGCAATATGCGCTTGCCCCGCAGGTCGGCCTTCTTGGGGCTGCCCAGGAGGGCGTTCTGTTTTTTCTTGAGGACTTTCTTGAATTCATCCAGCAACGCCCCCGTGAAGATCGGCTTTGCAACAAAGCTGTCGACGCCTGCCCGAATGGCTTCGTCCAGGACATCGTCCCAGTTGTAGGCGGTAAGGATGATGATTGCCGACTCGTCGCCGGTGGTGGCGCGGATTTGCCTTGTCGTTTCCACTCCGTCCATTTCGGGCATTTTCCAGTCTATGATAATCAGGTTGAAGGGCTCCCTTCGTCCGTGGCGCAGTTTGACCATTTCAACGGCTTCCTTGCCAGACTTTGCCGTCTCGGTAGTGATGCCCGCCAGTTCAAGCACAAGCCGGGCATGCTCCAGGGCCACGGGGTCGTCATCGACTACAAGTACATGCAGTTCATTTAGCCGAACATTGATATCCCCATCGGATGAATGGCTCCTGTGGGAATCTTGCAGGGTAACCGTGATGGTAAAGGTGGTGCCCCTGCCCTTTTCGCTTTCCACCTCGATGTTTCCGTTCATCAGTTCCACGATGCTCTTGGAAATGGCAAGGCCAAGGCCCGAACCGCCGTAATTGCTGGAATTTCCTGTGTTTTCCTGGGCGAAGGAGTCGAAAATCTTTGGCAAGAATTCCTTGCTCATGCCGATGCCCGTGTCCTTGATGGTAAACCGGAGGGTGGATTTGCTGTTGAACGAGGCTGTCTTCTGGACGCTGAAATCGATGCTTCCGCCCTTGTTGGTGAACTTGACGGCGTTTCCGAGGATGTTGATGAGCACCTGTCGGAGCTTCATGTCGTCGCCTACGAAGTATTCGTCGATGTTTCCGATAAAGTGGCAGTTGTACTGGATTCCCTTTTCTTGACACTGCACGCTGAACATGGTGTTCACCTGCTCCATAAGCTTGGAGAAGGGGAATTCCTCGTTCTTCAGGGTGAATTTTCCCGCCTCGATGCGGGACATGTCCAGTATTTCGTTGATGAGTTTTAACAGGTGTTCTGCCGAACCCCCAATTTTCGTGAGGTAGTCCCGCACTTTGTCCGAAATGTCCGGCTCGTGAAGGGCCAGGTTGTCGAGGCCGATGATGGCGTTCATGGGAGTGCGGATTTCGTGGCTCATGTTGGAAAGGAATATGGTCTTCGCCTTGTTGGATTCTTCTGCCACCTTCAGTGCTTCGGATAGGGATTCCTGCTTGATGCGGTCCTTGGCTTCCTGGATTTCGTGTTCCAACCGGATTCTTGTGTTTCGCCGGATTTGGACGATGACAAAGGCGAACATGCCGACCAGCACAAGTGCGGTAAGCCCAGAAAGGCACTGACCACGGAAGATGATTCCCGAAGATATGGACTCGATTTGTTCGCTGATGATACTTTCACGGATAAGGTAGGTGAGCATCCAGTCCGTGTTGTGCACGGGTACATAGTACAGCGTTTCCCGGATATTGTTATAGGTGAATGACACTACGCCCTCCTTATGCTGGGCGAAATCTTCTTTCACTTTTTCAAAGGAGTATCCGGTATCGTAATTTGCCCGCTGGACGGCGTTCAGCAGGTTGTCTTCGCTGGCAAGGCCTCCCAGCACCATGTTGGTGAGGGAATTGCCGTCCTGGGTATAGATGTTGCAGAATGTGGCGTTGTTCTTTTCGCCCTGCAAGGAAAGCCCGTCAATCAGGCTGGGAACGCTTATTTCCATAAAGCACACCACGAGAATCCGGTTTTCGAGAGGGAGCCTGTCCACGGGGATGGCTATAATGACGGTCTTGTTCTCCGCATCCACGTTCTTGATTGATATTTCGGGCTTGGTCAGGTGGTTGTAGTCAATATTGTAAAGTTCGATGTCGGTCCGGGTTCCGCGGGAGGTGTAGATTAGTCCCGTGGTATCGACGAAGGCAAACTTTTCGAGGCCATAGAGCTGTTTCATGCGGGCCTGGTACTTCTGGAGCCTTTCGATGCTATTGAGGTCTTCTTTCTCGATTAGGCCTACGGCGATGTCCATGTCGCTTATGTAGTTGGCAAGCCTTGCGGCCACTACCTGCTCGCGGCGTTCGGCCAGTTCGTTCAGGTACAAAAGGCTTACGCTCCGGACGGCCTTTTCGGTATCGGCACTGGCACTCCGGCCATTCCAGAAGGTGCCTGCAACCAGGATGATTGCCGCAAGAAAGGTACCGATGATGGCTACGCGCATTACACTAGCCAGTTTTTTACTATCCATGAGATGGACCTCCGACTACGGGAATTATAACAAAAGCCACTCCGATGGGGTGGCTTTTGCGGTTAATAGCCCTGTTTTTCTCTGGTTTAAACAACCCTGGATGCTTCGGCGCCGCCCCGGCTTGCGATGGACGGGCGCTGTCTTGCGGAGTCGTGTCCAGCGCTGTCATCCCCGCCCCGCATCAAGTGCGGGGTAAACTCCGGCGTGTCATCCTGAGCGGAGCGCAGCGGAGTCGAAGGATCTAGATTTGAATTACTTCACACCGATGAGGCTCAAATCGCGCACGGCACCCTTGTCAGCAGACGATGCCATGGCGGCGTATGCCTGCAGTGCCTTCGAAACAACGCGATCGCGGTGTTCCGGCTGCCAAGCCTTGGCGCCACGGGCTTCCATTTCCTTGCGGCGTTCGGCGAGTTCGTCGTCGGTGAGCTGCACGT
>CAMHOW010000033.1 GCA_946186895.1 uncultured Fibrobacter sp. | reverse complement strand
GAATGTTTCTTGGACCCGTCACTAAGCACATCTCCGATTCCTTCAATCTTCCCGGTGGCCTCTCGGGCCTCCGTCCTCCCGTCCGTTCCGGCCTTTCAGCCTTCCCTTTCGGAGGTGAGGCCAATTATAGAACTTTCGACTGCGCTTTGCAAGGGGGCAAGGCGAAAAATTTTCTGTTTTTTTTGCTTTTTTCCTCGTAAACCTCAAAAAACGGGTCATAAACAGCCTAACTCCATGTATTTCAACATGTTATCAACATTTTTCTTTCGAAAACAAGTCTGCATGGCGTTAAGATAGGGGCCAAGGAAAGAAAGATAATACTAGATGGCGTCCCCGTTGCCGAGGATCATAGCCACTAAGCAGTAAAACTGCAAGTGGCTATTGTGATCAGGTCCGCCATGACGTTAACGAGAAATCAGCGTGAAGAGACAACACGCAGAGCATCTTCCGAGTCAAGGTTAATTTGTGTAGAATTAACTTGTCTGGAAAACCAGGTGATTTGACGCTTGGCGTAGTTTCGTGTCTGCTGTTTTACTTTGTCTAGAATCGCACTTATCTCGGATTGACCATGTGCGTTCAGCAGCTCGCGGTAGCCTAGGCTTTGCCACGCCGGAGCATCAAGGGGAACACTCTTTGAAAGCGCTTGGATTTCGTCTAGCCAGCCATCGCGAATCATCTGATCGACGCGTTCGTTTATCCGTAAGTAGAGATTCTCACGACTGCGGTTGAGAAAGTAAACCGGAATTTCTCCAATGCCGCCGGAGCGTTCCAGTTTCCACTCCGAAAGCTTGCGGCCCGTGCCCTGATAGACTTCGAGAATACGAAGGATGCGGTGACGGTTGTTCTCGTCGGCATCTTGCATGGCCTCCGGGTCTACCTTGCGGGCCTCATCGCACAGCCAGGGAAGCCCGTGCTTGTCGCAATCCGACTCTAGGGACTGTCGCACCGACTTGTCTATCTCCGGGATTTTCGGAAGCCCAAGCATCAGTGCCTGCAGGTAAAGTCCCGTACCGCCAACCAGAATAAAATTCTTCTGCGATTTTGCTTCAAGGAGCCCACGGACACCGGAACAGAAATCACCGGCAGAATATGCCCTGGTGGGGTCGCAGAAGTTTATCAGGTGGTGCGCCACCCTCTGCATCTCAGAGACTGCAGGCTGCGCCGTGCCTATGGCAAAGCCCCTGTATATCTGGCGAGAATCCACGCCGATAATTTCGGCATGGTATCGTTCGGCAAGTTCAAGACACAGGCTAGACTTTCCGACTCCAGTAGGGCCACAGAGGGCAAAGAGAATAGGCATACGTTTTTAATTTAGCTATCTTTCCAAAGCGATGAAAAAATTCAAGCACGTTATTGCCATCTTTATCGTTCTCGGGATTATTTCCGGGGTGGTTTTCTTGTTGCAAGAAACCAGCATTGGCGAAAAACTTTTCAATCGTGAATCCGCTGCGGCAACGGCCACAGACACAACCGCAGTCCAGGACACCACGCCTTTCGTAGAAAAACTGAAGAAGCACCTGGAAGTGGTCCAGACCCAGAAATCCAGGAAGAAGAAGGAAATCTGGGTTTTGGGTAATGGACGAACCATCACCCACTACCTGCTGCAGGCCCAGCGATTCCTAAGGAAGAATGGCGGTGAAGTTCTGTACATGGAAGAGTTGCACGGCGACCCCACGGTTTTCCAGTCGGCCGCCCTAGACGCCCTGACTCCGGAAGGCGATACACTCCGGCTGGTGCTGAACGTTTCGGACAACATCTTCAAGAATAACGCCTCATACCTTTCTGTAGCGTTCCAGGTGACGGAACTGAATCCGGAACTGATCGTAGCCCTGAACGAGCTCACCTTCCCCTACGACCTGCTGGTAACGCCCTTCGGTATGTCACAGACGTTTTTCCCGGACTTGGACCGTGTAAAAAACAAGGAACTGGTTATTTGGCTCTTGATGGAATCTACCAGCCTGGATTCTAGGCACAACCGCTACCGCCCGGTGAGAATCCACCATACCGAACAGCAGATTGAATCGGTCATTCAAGAAGCAAAGACTTTGGTACCTAACGCCAAGGGAATTGCCACCCGCTTTGCGGAACAGGCGGTGGAGCACAAGCAACTGCTGCAGGCCACCCTGGAGCCGGCCAAGGAGAACAGCCTCTGGTTCCTGGACCTGTCCATGAACGCCAAGTCCAAGGTACGGGAGACCTGCAAGGACCTGTCCATTGCCTGCAAAACGGCAACCCCCTATAATCCCTCCAATAGCGCCCTGGACGATTACATCAAACGAAAGCTAAAGGCCGCCGCCAAGAGTGGAATGTCTACCATCATTATCCCGCTCAATGCAGCGAATATCGCAAAGCTAAAGTCAATCGACGAAAAAGCGGCCGCACAGGGCACCTCTATCGTAAATTTATCTACCTTTATGAAGTACTAGCAAGGAGACCATCATGACCGTAAAACTGGGTGTGAACATCGACCATATCGCCACCATCCGCGAAGCCCGTAAGATTAGGGAACCGGACCCCGTTACGGCAGCACTGATGGCTGAACTTGCCGGCTGCATGGGCATTACCGCCCACCTGCGCGAAGACAAGCGTCATGTTCAGGACCGCGATATCCGCCTGTTGCGCGGCATGGTCACCACCAAGCTGAACCTGAAGATCTCCCCCACGGCAGAAATGTTGCAGTTTGCCACCAACGTCCAGCCGGACATGGTGACCCTGGTCCAAGAGAACCATCAAGAAATCACCATCGAAGGAGGCCTCAACGTGGCCGCCAAGGTAGACGAGCTTTCCAAGTTCGTGATGACCCTGAAAAACAACGACATTGCGGTAAGCGTGTTTATTGATCCGGAAACGGACCAGGTGAAGGCCGCCAAGAAAATCGGCGCCGACTTTGTGGAATTCAATACCGGCAAGTACGCCACCGCCTGCGAGCTTGGAAGCATGCAAGAAGTGGACCGCGAAATTTCGGCTATCGAAGACATGACCATGCTGGCACGCAAGTACGGGTTACGAGTCTTGGCCGGACACGGACTGAACTACCGCAACGTAGCCTCTATCGCCGCTATCGAAGGAATCGAAGAGCTGAACATCGGGCACAGCATTGTGGCCCGCAGCGTCTATGTGGGCATCGAGAAGGCCGTGAAGGAAATGCTCGAACTGCTTAAGTAGTAGGCGGGCTTAGTAGTCTTTATACTTTACATCGTGGAGCACTAGACCCTGAGGTGGGGCCCAGGTGCGTTCGCCCTTGAAATTTTTCTCGAAGATGGCTTGGACCGTACCAGCAGGGTAACGGCCCCGACCAATATCGAACAAGGTTCCCACCATAGCGCGGACCTGCCGGTGCAAGAAACGGTTCCCCTTGATGTGGAAGATTACGGTCCAGTCGTTCACACGTTCCAGCCTGAATTCCGTCAGCGTACAAAGCGTGGACTTGCCGTCATTTCGGGGGATGCAGAAGTCTATAAAGTCGTGTTCTCCCAAGAAGGCTTTAGCCTCCCGCTCCATTAAGTCTAGGTCCAGATTCAGGGAACCGCATTCCCAGCCGTATTCCCGCATCAGCGCCACCGGCCTCGTGAAAATCGTGTACTGGTAATACCGGTATAGGGCGTCGTAACGGGCGTTGAATTCGTCGCTACACGGTTGCAGGTCGCGGACCCTAATAAGCCTCTTGGTGAGTCCGTTTACCGAACGTTCTGTCTTGCGTAAATCCAGTTCGCCATCGTAATCAAAGTGGACACACTGCCCACGGGCGTGGACCCCTGTATCGGTACGACCCGAACCCACAATGTGGATAGGTGCACGGAGCGCTACGGATAGCGCCTCTTCTAGAGCGGACTGTACGGTAACGAATTTCTGCTTGCCCGCCTCGTTCTGAACCTGCCAACCATAGAAGGCACTGCCCAGGTATTCGCAACGGAAGCGGTAGCGCATGGGCGAAAAACCCCTTATTCCATGGCGCTCTTGATGACAGCTTCCACCTGTTCCTGGGGAATCTTCAGCTGAGTAGCAATGGCGGAAGCGGGGAATCCACGGCGAGACATCTGCAGGATCTTGCTCTTTTCGGTAAGTTCTTTATCGAAACGGCTTGTCTCCAAGGGGTTGCTGCCCTGGAGGTTCGGATTGCCCGTCACGTTGTGGCTCTGGGCACGAAGCTTCATGGTTCTATCCCTAGAAAGACCACGGGGAGCCCGCAAGACATCGGAAAGGGACTGGATGGCTGACGTGATACGTTCCTTGGCGGTAGGCCTAAGCTGAGGACGCTTGCCCAAGTCCGAAATCAGAACCTTGTTCTCAGGATTGCCATTCTCGTCTTCAAAGGAAACCTTGGTCTCTTTGGCTTCGGCAAACTCGTCGGCTTCATCTATGATGGAATGCTTGGGAGCACGGGGGCGTGGAGCGATAGTCGGGTCGTTCTCGAAACCATTCTTGGGTTCCCGGAAGCGGTTCTCGGCCTTCAGGGCCTCCATCCTCTGGGTAAGGACCTTTTTGCGGTGGCTTAACGCCGCGAGTAGGATAATGCAAACCAGCACCGCAAGGACGCCACCCACCACCCAAACAAGGGCGGACTTGGATATACCAGCTATAGCCTTGTCAGATTCCTGGGATTCACCCTCGGGAATCTTCACCCGCAGGGCGTTCAGGTCTTGCCAGGCAATTTCCAGGTCGTTACGGATAGAGAGCTGCGCATCGGCATTGTCACGGGCATCCCACAAGGCCACTTCCAGGGAATCAATCTTGCTGCGGGCCTGCAGGTAGGCATCGGCATCAAAAGAAGCACGCCCAGAAGAGAAGTCCGAAAGCAGGTACAGTAGCACTCCGGCACACAGGAACAGAAGGACTATGGGGACGACAAATTTTTTCATGCGACAAATTTACAAAAAATCAAAGTTGCTTATTCAAGGCCTCGGCTGGAACTACGCGGTTTCCGCCACTCTTCGAGGCCACCTGCATAGACGCCTCGGCAGTAGCGATCAAGGTCTGGACATCTATGGCATGAATAGGCATCACCGACACGCCGAGACTCAGAGAAGTCTTGAGGATTCCGTCGCCATAGGCCACCTGGAGCTGTGAAATTTCGTGGCGGATCTTTTCGGCCCTATCCTTGGTAATCTTGTAATCTGCACCGGGCAGAATCACGCAGAACACGTCACCCTTGTAGCGGCAGGGGATATCCTCGTTGCGGATGTAGCCCGGCAAACGCTGGCCAATTTCCCAGAGCATCTGCTCCACCGCATGGCGACCCCGCTTTTCTTGAAGCTGGGGGATTTCGTCGGGGTAGAGCATGATGATTCCGATAGGAGTCTTGTGACGGGTGGCGGAGAAAATTTCCCTGCGGAGGGATTCTTCCATGTAACGCTTGTTGAAAAGCCCTGTCAGGTTGTCACGGATGCTGTGCTGCTGGAACCGGATGTTCAGATTCTGGTTGGCCACGTACAGGCCGAAGGTGGCCGACACGATACTGACCTTCGCCTTCCAGAAATCGATGTCCTCCCCTTCCGGGAGCTTGTCTACCTGAATGCAGAGCGTGCCGAAATGTTCTTCCAGGCCCTCGATGGGAGCACAGAAAGCAACACCTTGGCTATGGTAATGCAGGTGCGTACAGCCTGCCGTCACCTTGTCTGCCGTGTAGTCGTTCACCACGATTCCGCCCAAGTTGAAGCTTGCGCATTCCGCCGGCATCATGGTATCACCGCTAATCACATAATCGCCAAAGGAGAAAATCTTGTGCATCTCGGACTGGGCATCGCCATACATGTAAAGCACACCGGCAGCACCCGGGAACAGCTTAGGCAAAACATTCTCCAAGACCCCAACCACTTCAGAAAAAGGCCTATTCCTAAGAATCTGCTTGCAGAAATCGTCCCAATCCGAAAGAGGGAAAAGTTCCCTGGGCTCGGGAACCGTTTTCAAGGCAGCCGTAGCCCGTGTTGGGGCCTTGACCTCGGCCGGTTCTGGAGCGGGAGTTTCACTCGGAGATTCTTCAGATGCAGATTTCGCAAGTTCCGATGCAACAACCGGAACAAGTTCCGTAATGGGGCGCAGATTAGGAGCAGGTTCCTCTTCGTTTTCGTTATCCTGAATCGCACGCCTGGCGACGATATAGAGGATGAACCCAAGGACTGAGCCCCAGACGCCCACAAAGATGAACTTCACCCCTATCGAGAGGGTGGTTTCGGGAGCGTAAAACGAAAGGACGACGCCCGCCACAAAGGCGAGAAGCCACACGAGATAATAAAGGATACTCATATTCATTAATTTATGAAAAGTCTACGGGTTAAAGCAACAAGCACCCCCAAAAAAAGCAAAAAAACACAAAAAAAACGAGCTTCGCAAGCTCGCTGGCCCTAACGCGACAATTGAGGATGCGGAACGCGAGGGGCGTTATTTTCTAGATTTCGGCTATATGACCATCCTCGAAAAAATCGCCTTGGCTCTGCCTGCTGTTGAAAGCCCCGCTAGGTTATACGACCGCACGGCTCTGAAAGCAAGCTTGGAATTCTTCTAAAGAACCATGCTCTCGCCACCACCCCTCGCTGTACGCGAGGGGCTTTGTGGCTCACGGCGTAACGAGCGGGGGATTTGCTAAATTTTTGGCGATGACAATTTTAGAGAAAATAGCATTAGCTTTACCAGCCGTAGAATCCCCCGCACGTTACATGGGCGGCGAAGCAAACAGTGTGGTGAAGGACCATAGCCAAATGCTCTGCCGCATGGCGTTCGTTTTTCCGGACACCTACGAAATCGGCATGAGCAACAACGGCATCCGCATTCTGTACCACGTGATCAACCGTGAGCCGGATTTGCTGTGCGAAGTCTCCTTTGCGCCTTGGGACGACATGGCCGCCGAGATGAAGAAGTACGACATTCCGCTGTACAGCTATGCGACCTACACGCCAGTGCGGGATTTCGAGGTGGTGGGCATGACGCTCCAGACGGAGCTGAACTTTACCAACGTGCCCTACGTGCTGGAACTGGCACGCATTCCGGCGTGGCAGAAGGACCGGCAAGAAAACGACCCTATCGTTGTGGCTGGTGGACCTTCTATGGCGAACCCCGAGCCCGTCGCCGATTTCTTTGACGCCTTCATGATAGGCGACGGGGAAAAAGTCATGATTGACTTTTTGCGGTGCGTAGGCGAGGGCCGCAAAGCGGGCCTGAGTCGCGCCGAAATTCTCGAAAACCTTTCCAAGATTGACGGCGTGTATGTGCCGAGCTTACGCCCGGTTGTCAAAAATGAATTCGGCGTGATTGTGCCGGCGGAACCTGCCGCCGGCGCCTACGCCACCACCAACGGGGTTCGCCGTCTGTTCATTCCGGTCATGGACCCCAAGGACTACCCTGTCAAGAACCTGATCGCCAACATGCAGCTGGTGCATAACCGCTTTAGCGTAGAGGTCATGCGTGGTTGTGCCCAAGGGTGCCGCTTTTGCCAGGCGGGCATCTGGTACCGCCCTTGCCGTGAGCTGAACCCCGACGACGTTCTGGACATTGCAAAGGCCGGAATCCAGGCCACCGGCGAGCGGGAACTAGGGCTACTCTCCCTTTCTACCGCCGACTACAAACCGGTGGAGGCCCTCACCGACTCTATCATCGACGACCCGTTCTTCGACACCGTAGACGTAAGCCTCCCTAGCATCCGCGTGAACAGTTTCGGACAAACCCTTGCCGGTAAAATTGCCGCACTCAAGGGAGGCCGCAGCGCCACCTTCGCCCCGGAAACGGGCTCCGAACGCATCCGTAAGATGATTAACAAGACCATCAGCGACCAGGACATGTACGATGCGGCCGAACACGCCTTCAGTAGCGGGTTCAACAAGATCAAGCTCTACACCATGATCGGGTTCCCTACCGAAAACGAAGAGGACATGCAGGCCTTCTGTGACCTCATCTTTAATCTCGTTAAGATAGGGCGCAAATACAACAGAGGAATCCAGATAGCGGTCAGCATCGGAATTCTCATTCCTAAGTCGTTTACAGGACTCCAATGGGCCCCCTTTATGGACAAGGAAACAGCCCTTGGGCATATCCGCTTTGTGCGTGAAAAATTCTTCAAACACCCCAACGTGAAAATCAACTGGGCCGCCTGGGAAACCAGTTTCTTGGAAGCTATCTACAGCCGTGGCGACCGTAGCCTCGGCCCCGTCATCTACGAGGCCTACAAGCAGGGAATTATCTTCGAAAGCGATAGCTACCGCTTCGACTTTGCCAAGTGGGAATCCGTGTGGCAAAAGACGGGCTACGACACCAGCTGGGTGTACCGTGAACGCGAGAAAGACGAAGTGTTCCCCTGGGACTTTATCCACGCCGGCACCACCAAGCAGTACCTGCGTCGCGAATGGGAAAAGGCCTTTGACCCGAACAGCGAGCCCGTGCCCAACTGCAAGTGGGGCGACTGCCAGAAGTGCGGCATTCCCGGCTTCGGCGACGAAATCAGGCTGGCCGACAATCCCGTGCGCCACAAGGCGCCTAGCCGCACTCCCGAAGAAATCAAGAAGCTGGTGGCCGACCGCAGGCCCAGCCAGAAGGTTAGCTACAGCTACAAGATTACCTTCAAGAAAACCGGACTCAGCAGGTTTCTGCCCCACCACAACATGCTCAGTTTCTTCGAGCGGACCTTCCTTTGCGCGGGGATTCCTGTGAAGTTCAGCGAAGGGTTCAGCCCCAAGCCGAAAATCGTGAACATGGGGGCGCTCCCTCTCGGCATGGAGACCTACTGCGAGCTGATTAGCGTGGAACTTTTGAAACCCCTGGACCTCGCTCCGGAGAACCTGCCGAACCTGATGAAGGAACTGAGCAGGCCTTTCCCCCGGGGCATGGAAATCGTGAACATCGAGCCCCTGAAAGAAAAGCTCAGCAAGCATTTCCCCAAGGCCATGGTGTACCGCTACACACCGGAGGCTATCCCCGCAGACCTGATGGAACGGTTCAGCAGCAAGACCTTCCCCACCGTCACGAACCACCGGGGCCAAGAAATCGACCTGAACCAGCACGTCTTGTCTATCGAGAACCGGGAAGGAACTTTGTACATCAAGGTAAAATGCAACGACCAGGGTACCACAGCCAGTCCTTTCGTGATTTTTGCAGGAATTCTGGGGATTTCTATCGATCCAGCCAAGCTGGACGAGGTCTCCAGGAGGTTTCTGGTGGCGAAAATGACGATGGAATGGTAACTTATTCGGAATTCGGAGTTCAGATTTCGGAATTAATTGCATAGAATGGTGGATTATTGACACTTTTGTGAACAATTTTTATAATTAGATATGAATTAACATCAAAAACTCTCACTTAAGGAGAAACCCAATGAAGAAGATATTCCTTTCTGCCGTCATTGCTATGGCTCTCTGCAGCTACGGCTATGCCCAGGACGAAGAAGAATACGAAGAAGAAGAAGCCCCGGCCCAGGTGACGAAGGCCCCCGCCTACGAAGAAGAGGAAGAGGAAGAAGAAGCCGCTCCCGCTCCCAAGAAGGAAAAGAAGAAAGAAAAGAAATCTTCCGGTAATCAGGGATTCTTCGGTATCGGTCTTGACCTGACCGGTGCATTCTCCAACGACCCAGCAATCAATTTCGCCTTCCGTTTGAACGACAACATGATCTTGTCCGCCATCTTCGGTCTGCAGCACAGAGGCGAAACAACCGTTAATGCCAACGGAACCGAAACAGGCATGGAAGACGACGCAACAACACTGTCTGTTGGTGCCGCTTTTGACTTTATTGTCGTAAGAAACTTCCTCCCGTTCTCCATTGGTGGCGAATTCGTTTACAACAGCCTGCCTGACGAGGACAATACCGAAAGCAATAGCGAAATTGACTTTGGTGTCATGGCCGGTGTTCATGGCGAGATTATTCCCAACCTGGTTCTTTCTGGCAAGGCAGGTTTGGGATTTGTCTATGCCTTCGGCGATGCCGCCGGTGGTGGAGCTGATTACAGCCGTATGGACTTTGGTATCGCTTACAAGGTTTACCTGACTTGGTTCGCCTTCTAGTCTAGGCAAGTATAAAGACAATTAAAAGGCCTCCCCGCAGGGGGAGGTTTTTTGTTAGTACAATCACATTAACTACCTTTCAACTGATGCTTCCCTTCGCCAAATGTTTTGTCGGATTCGCGCTAATCTGCCTATGTCTAGCTTTGTGCAGCTGCACTTTCCCTGTGCGCACGGGGTACGACAGAAGTATCGGCGGTTACAAATCCGCTCCCAGCGAGCCGACATCCACAGCAAAGGCGGAATCGGGTACCAAGGATGGAGCATCTACGACGAAATCTCCTAGCAGAGCGCCTACGAACAAACATACCTCCGCAGGGGCTACCAAGCAGGCCGCCTCTACCAAGATGGCCCAGGAAAACGCCCCGAAACAGACATCCAGTTCATCGCTGGAGCAGCTCGCTAAATCCTGGATTGGCACCCCCTACGTTTACGGAGGCAGCTCTAGGTCCGGTACGGACTGCTCCGGTTACGTGATGCAGCTCTATAAAGCCCATTATGGCATAAGCCTGCCCCATAACGCCGGCCAGATGTACGACGACAGCCGCGGAAGTTCCGTAAGTCGCGGAAGCTTGCAAGAAGGTGACCTTGTGTTCTTCGGAAGCTTCTGGAAAATCGACCACGTGGGAATTTATCTGAAAGGCGACCGCTTTACCCACGCCAGCTCCAGTAAAGGAGTCATCATCTCCCCCATGAGCGACAACTACTGGCGCCCAAAGTACCAAGGGGCGCGGCGGTTTAGATAGAAAGAACCAGTACAAATACTCCGCAGTTGGCAGAATTTGTTCATAGATTCCGGCTCGGAGGCCGGAATGACGTCATGGCGGACCTGATCCGCCATCTAGGCCTCAGGTTCTAATTTCTATTTTTATGTACATGAAAAAAATTGCATTCCAGGGCCGCCGCGGGGCCTATAGCGAAAGTGCCGCTTATCATTTGTTCGGAAACGATATCGAGGTGGTGCCCATGGACACCTTCGGCGAGATTTTCCAGAGCATCGAGACCGGCGTGGTAGACGGGGGTGCAATTCCTATCGAGAACTCTACGGCAGGCTCTATCTACGAGAACTATGACCTGCTTTACAAGTGGCGCCTGCCTATCGTTGCAGAGGTGAAGCTCCAAATTTCCCATACCCTGTGCGCGCTACCCGGAGTGAAACTCGGAGACCTAAAGAAGGTGCTGAGCCACCCCCAAGGTCTTGCCCAATGCAGCCGGTTCTTCGGACGCAATCCCGGTATTGAAAGTGTGGCCTTCTACGATACCGCCGGCAGTGCCGAAGAGGTAGCCAAGCGTGGAGACAAGACCCTTGGCGCCATCGCCAGTGCCTATGCCGCCAAGTTCTACGGCCTGGACATTCTGGCCGAAGGTATCGAGAACCTAAAAGGCGTGAACTTCACACGCTTCTACGCTATCCAGAAAATGGCGGTGGACCTGCCTGCAGCCAATGCCGACACAACCATCAAGACAACGCTCCTGTTCATGCTGAACGATTCCGGAAAGTCCGGGGCGCTCCATGCGGCCTTGGGCTGCTTTGCCAAGCGCAACCTGAACCTGACCCGCATCGAAAGCAGGCCCCACCCGGATCGCCCCTGGGAATACATTTTCCACCTGTCCTTTGAGGGGAGCCCCAAAGACCCGCTGGTGGTAGAGGCGTTAAAAGAGTTACAGAGCTACTGCGATTTCGTGTACCGCTTGGGCAGCTTCAAGGAAGGCTCAACGGAAAAACTGAGCTACTAAAAAAGAAACGCCCGCTGTCGCGGGCTTTTCTTTACCAGATACGGTCGAACTTTCTCCGATCCTTCTCTTCGTCCTTCTTCTCTTGAACGATGGCGTCGATGACGGCGGCAACTGTCAGGTTGAAGATGTCGTGCACGGAGGCGTCGGAGTCGGTGAAGTGTACCGGCTTGTTTAGGCCCATCTGTACAGGACCGATGGATTCGCCAACGCCCATTTCCAGAAGCATCTTGCAGGTGGTATTTGCAGAAGAGAGGCACGGGAAGATAAGCGTGTTGACGGTCTGCCCCTTCAGCTTGTTGAAGGGGTACTTGGTGTCGCGCAGTTCCTTGTCTAGGGCCACGTTTACCTGCATCTCGCCGTCAATAGCGTATTCAGGATACTTTTCGTGGAGGATTTTCACTGCTTCGCGGGCCGTATTGGAAGTTCCGCGGGAGGCACCCTTGTCGGAGCCGAAGTTGGCGTAGCTAAGCATGGCCATCACCGGTTCGTGGGCAAAGAACTTCACAGCGTCATGAGTGAGTTTCACGATATCTACCAGCGTTTCGGCATCGGGGTCGCGGTTCACCAGGGTATCTGCCAAGAAGAACGTACCCTTACGAGTGCTGAGGATATGCATAGCACCGAAGTGTTTGTATTCTTCGCGGATGCCAATGATTTCCTTGGCAAGCTCGATGGTCTCGCTGTACTTGGAGTAGCCGCCCGTAATGAACGCATCGGCATCGCCTACCTTCACCATCATCATGCCGAAGTGGTTGGGCTCGAACATATCGTCGCGGGCCTCGTCGAAAGTCACGCCGTTACGGCCGTTCTCTTCGGCGTAAATGCCCGCATACTTGCGGCGGCGTTCGAATTCTTCGGGAGAGCGAGGGTTCACAATCTTGATGCCCGTAAGATCCAGCTGTTCCTTGTTCGCCATCATCTGGATGCGTTCGGCGTTGCCCAGCAGAATCGGGTGCGCGACACCTTCGAGCTTCGCCTGTACGGCAGCCTTGAGCATGTTGAGGTTGTCGCCCTCGGCAAACACCACGCGCTTGGGGTTGCTGCGGGCGGTATCGCTGAACTGACGGATGAGCTTGTTGTCGTAGCCCATCATGTCACGGAGACGGTCATAGTAGGCATCCCAATCGGTAATGGGCTTGCGGGCCACGCCGCTCTCAATGGCAGCCTTGGCCACCGCGATAGAAACGTCTGTCAACAGACGGGGATCCAGGGGCTTCGGGATCAGGTATTCCTTACCAAAGGTAAAGCGCTGTGCGTTGTAGGCAATGTTCACCACGTCGGGCACCGGCTGATGGGCAAGTGCTGCAATAGCACGCACGGCGGCATGCTTCATGTGTTCGTTAATGCAGGTGGCACGCACATCCAGAGCACCACGGAAAATGTAGGGGAAGCCGATAACGTTGTTCACCTGGTTGGGGTAGTCGCTACGGCCCGTCGCAAAAATCAGGTCGCCACGGCTGGCCATGGCTTCTTCGTAGCTGATTTCGGGAGTGGGGTTTGCCAAGGCGAAAACGATGGGCTGGTCCGCCATGCTGCGGATCATTTCGCGGCTGAGGATGTTGCCCTTGGAAAGGCCCACGAACACGTCGGCGCCCTTCATGGCATCGGCCAAAGTCTCGATATCGGTGCGGTCGGTGGCGAAGAAGGCCTTGGCTTCGGTAAGGCCCTTGCGGTCTTTGCGGATAACGCCCTTGCTGTCGCACATGACCAAATTTTCTTTCTTGAGGCCCAAGGAAAGGTACAGGCGGGTACAGGCACAGGCGGCGGCACCGGCGCCATTCACCACCATCTTGACTTCGCGGATGTTCTTGCCAGCCACTTCGATGGCGTTCAGCAGGCCTGCCGAAGAAATGATGGCCGTTCCATGCTGGTCGTCGTGCATCACGGGGATGTCCAGCTGTTCCTTGAGAGTATCCTCGATTTCAAAGCATCCCGGGGCCTTGATGTCTTCCAGGTTGATGCCGCCGAACGTGGGGGCAATTCCCTTCACGATCTCGATGAACTTCTTGGGGTCCTTCTCGTTGATTTCGATGTCAAACACGTCGATGCCGGCGTAGATCTTGAAGAGGAGGGCCTTACCTTCCATCACGGGCTTGCCTGCCAGGGCGCCAATATCGCCGAGGCCAAGCACGGCCGTACCGTTACTGATCACCGCCACCAAGTTGCCCTTGCCGGTGTATTCGTAGGCCAGGTTGTTGTCCTTCTCGATTTCAAGGCAGGGAGCGGCCACGCCCGGAGTGTATGCGAGACCCAGGTCCGTCTGGGTGCTGTGGGGCTTGGTAGGCACGATTTCGATCTTGCCGGGTTTGCCCATGGCGTGATATTCAAGCGCCTGTTCCTTCAAATCCTTGCTCATACTTTTTCCTTTTGGAAATGCATTTTTTTCGCGCCCAAATATAGAAAAAAGTTTACAAAACACCAAGGGTACTATGATAGGACTTAGGGGGAAGCCTCCCCCTCGCTCCAGCCCCGTCGTCATGGCGGGCCACGACCCGCCATCTAGCCGTGTCTTTCGCTACCCCCTCTCCTAGGGGCTCCGCCCCTAATACCCCTTAAATAATCCGAGTCTCAAGGGCACAGTCGCCTGCAAAAAAAAACGTCGGTCGCAACTTCACTTTGTTCGTCGCTACCCTCCGGATTTTTTGCCTAGCAACTATGCCCTCTCGCCTCGAAAAATTGGTTTCGCTACGCAGGAGGTTGCTCGGTCACGGTGTTCCTTCGTAACCGTAATTCTAGTTGCTTAAAGGCATGACGAGTACGGAAGCGACTTGATGTAGTCTTCCATAAATTGCCAATCGGGTTCATATTTGTTGGGTGTAACTTTCATTACCGGAAGTTTGATTTTTTGAGCACTCATTCTCCGTGACCCGAACTTTCGTCCATAAGCATATCTATACTTCTCTTTCTCAATTAAACAACAAAGAAAAAAAGCGATATACTTATTCAGTTTGAAATTTTTCAATTCGAAAATTCGAATATCATCCGGAGACACGACAAAAGCACTTGGTTGATAAAAAGCACTACATACAGATCCGTTTCTTGCAACGGTTATCTTATTTCCCTTTAGAAAATTTTCAGTCCTAATATAATTTGTGACTCCATTGTTAAAACAAGACGCTCCAACATAAGGAATGCTTCCCTTTTCACTATTTAGAAGGTTGTTTCCTTCTCGATATGTAGTAATTTCAAATATTTCATCATATCGAAAACATTTCCATTTATCTGTTTCTAAAGACAATTTCTTTTGGCAAAGCGGTTTAGAATCAAACGATAAATCAACATTTGCTTGTTTTATCTTCTGGGGGACATCTTCTCTAGACGGAACAAGTAATGAATCAAAGGAATAATTTGCTTCTCTGCCAAAGGTTGAAAAACGGAAACGATTTGCTTCTATACATTGACAGTAGAAAAGTTTTTCAGAAAGAGACATTTCCTCTAGAGGTACAAGAACTTTGACATTCTGTCCAGTATAAAAATCCTCTTGCTGAACAAAAGACGAAAGGACGCTTCCTCCCATAGCAACTGTAATGCTTCCCGCCTTAAAAGGCTCCTTCTTTTCTACTCTTAATATCCGGGAAGAGACGCCGCAGTTTGAATTACTCCGGTTCACGAAATTATATCCTTCCCCAAATCCACAGATCTCGCATTTATTCAAATCGAGTTGTGAACCGTAACAAATGCTAAAAATTTCATCTAGTCGTTTCATACTTTTCAACTATTCAAAAATTTGAAAGCCACATACTCTTTGATTTTCTTTTCAAAATCTTCATCACAAAGGGTGCTATAGTCCGTTTCCATATAAGCTTCGGCACACCATTCATCCTCATGCGTTACACAATGCAGAACAGAATAACCAGGCTCTTCAATTTTATTACGATAAAGATTCAGCCACTTTTTCTTTGTTTCTTCCCATTTGCCATAAGCATCAATACGCCCTAATTTCTTTCGTTTTACGAAACCATCATCACGGAAGTATCCGAAGAAAGTTTTCTTATCTTCTGGATGAGGAACATTCGCAGTCCAAACCATCACACATGGCGGAGCAGATGCTGCAGGATTAAAAATTTCTGTTGGCATGCTAAAAACTGCTTCTAATGTATGTTTTTTGAAAAGCCTTTCTCGAACATCTTTGCAAGTTGTTCCTAAAGCACAATTAATAGGAACAACGGCAACAGCGATACCACGAGTTGTCAGTATTGAAAGTAACTGTTCTACAAATTCCAGTTCATTATAATCATCTTGAGAATAAGGCGGATTTATAAGTCCAACATCAATATTCTTTTTTCTTAATTCATTTGCAATCTTGGTATCAAAGCAACTACCATAATGGATATTACTTTTCCCGTCTCGTCTAACAATCATATTTGCAATGCATAATGTATAGATATGAGGGTCTGCTTCGACTCCGTAGAGACCGTCTTCTCTTATTTTTTGTATCTCGCTTGGATTGGCTTTTTTGAACATCTTGCTCATTGCCGTTACAAGGAAACCTCCAGAACCAGCGCAAATATCTACGACCTTACTTTTCTTATTCAATCCGCTCACATCACACATAAATTCCGTCAAATGTTGCGGAGTCAAGACAATTCCTAGAGCCTTACCATCATCGCCATTGGAAAACTTGATAAATTCATGATAAAATTCTCCAAGTGCATCAATAGACGAATCAGAGTTGTTCATCATTGGCTTGATTTTCATATCCAATTCTTGGATGTACCAGCGCAGAGAATAATCTTCATTCATCGGCGTAGTCTTGAAGTGGTGAAGGCTTGCCACATTCTCAAAGGTGTTCAAGATGTTATTTATGCGATCTTGCTTTACTTCTGCTTCCCCTAAAACATCTCCGATGGCGGTTGTGATATTCCACATCAGTCCTTTTAATGTTGTTGCCTGCGGATAGAGATTTTCAAAATCTTCGTTTTGAAGAGCAATCAGAATACCGGCAATAAAAATCGGTTTGTCATTAGCCGTCACTTTGGCAACCCTTAAACTATTGCTCATGTTTATGGCTGTTTGCCGAATTTCTTCTAGCGAAAACTGGCGTGATATCTTTTCACCTTTTAGATATTGCAGATAATTATTCGGTTCAAGCAGAATGTTTAATTTGGTAAGTTCCTTAAACTCATCGTGCCCTTTTTGCCAATAAAAAGTGGATACTTTACTTTCATCTTTTTTACTTCCGCTTACGCCAATAGCAACAACGTTATAACGATCTTTAAGAAACTTTGCGTAATACAAAGCTCCATCGACAGCAAAATCTTTAGGCTTGTTTCGTTTTTCACTTTCGTGATTCTTGATACTACGCTTACATTCAACGACAATGATTGTGCTAGAGTCTTTTTTGAATGTTAGGACAAACTCCGGTTTTGCCTTTCCGCTACCGCCTTGAGTGTAATCATCTATATCACATTCCTTGGGCTTGCCTCCTGCTTTTTTCAGGAGTTTTTCAATTGCCGAGACCTCGGGTACATCACCCTGCGGATAGACCCTTCCAAATTCATTCTCGCCAAGATTGCACCTCATCTCTTTGAGGACAAACGCTTCACTGAACTGCTCATTCGCCATACAAACTCCTAAAGGAGTTTCGACCTGTGCCGCTGTACATCAATCCAGCCAAATAAAAAAGCGTGGGACCGATGGCTTGCAGGAAAGGAGGCTCTGGTAAACCTGTTACACAACAAGACCGAACGGCCCACGCACAGGGTGCGTGAGCGTCCGACTTGTCCTTGTGTAACTTGAAAATTTACCAGATTTTCCTTTCCAAGAACAAGAGTCGAAAACTCAAAAACCGATCGCTCCGAACCATTCGGTACGGGGCTATGTCAATAAGAAATATATATAAAAAGAAGTGCTAGATTCCGGGTCAAGCCCGGAATGACATATGAAAAGGAGATTCCCGCCTTCGCGGGAATGACGTATGAAAAGGTGATGCCGGGTCAAGCCCGGCATGACAAAAGTGGGATTGAGATTGCCACGGGTTCTACGAACCCTCGCAATGACACGCGAGGCGAGAGCAGCAGAACCGCTTGCGTGTTCTATTGCCGAGCCGATGCAGTCATGCGCTCTGCGCAATGACATTAACGCTTACACTTTCAGTGTTCGCAGGTAGGCTTTTTGCTCAAGGGTAATCCTGTAGCTTTCGATGGCCTTCTGGATAGCCTTGTTGTGGGTCCAGGGTTCAAGCTTTCTGCCTTGAATAAAGGGCAAGGTGGCATCATACTGCTTAGCAAGCGCAGTGGCAAAATACCAGGCCACCATCATCTTCACATAGTAATCTTCGCGGCAGATGGCGGCCACCTTCTTTAGGTAGGCCGGATCGAAATCCTGGTCCAGAAAGTAGGTCATCAGCATCTCGATTCCAAAGCGCACCACGTAGGTGTCGTCCTGGACACGCATACCAGAGGCAAGTTTGCCCTGAATCCAGAGCTTTACCGATTTCAGCAAGCACTCACGGTGTTCCGCTGTATTCCCCAAGACCTTGGGCCTCAGCTGATCGCAGGTGGCCCAGTTGTCTACGAAGGGCAAGAAGTTTTCCACCTGGCGAAGGCATTCGTCAAAGTCCTTGATGCCCGACAGGATAAAGGAATGGACCTGGTTCTCGTCGTAATACTTGTGTGGGAGTTTTTCCAGAAATTTTTTGATGTTTGGGTCAGAACCAAATTCCTTCGCGATACGGCGCAACTCCGGAGTTCGCACGCCGATAACCGTACCCGCAGGAATCGTAGGGATCAGCCTGCTGTGAAAGGCCTTGAACTTCAGGTCCTGAGCACGGAACAGGGCCTCCTGAATTCGGCTTTCTACCGAAGTCCCCTTGGCAGGCGATCGTTTCATAAAGGCCTACTTGGACTTTTTCTTTTTCAGGGCCCCGAGAGTGCCCTTGCTGTACTCGCCTACGCAGGTGACTGCTTCACGAGGGCAAGGAGAATTCGCCTTGTAGAAGACCTTGCGGTCATTCTGGAAAACCTCTTCAACAACTTCCTTGGCCGGGGCGTTTGTGCCCTTCTGGTACTGGATGTCGTAAAAGATGTCGGAATCACGGGTAACCACCTTGATTTTCACATCCAAGACATAGGCGCCATGCCGGCCCTTGAACTGGAACCCGTAGGGGATCTCGGTGAGCTTGAAATGCTCCAGTTCAGGAGCCACGTAGTCAAAATCATCCCATTCCACATACTCCCCCTGGTCGCGAACCTTGAACCACCCTTCGGGATCGTGGGCCTGGGCGTCTTCCATGGCTAGGTTGATGCAACTGAGATAACCGTCCCGAACAAGGGATAGTTCTTCCTTGACTTCGTGGTAGGTATCCATGTCGCCATCGTAGGCAAAGGGCATGGCAACGGCAAAGGCAATCAAAAAGGCAAACAGACGCATTTATCCACTCCTAAATCATTTTCTTTGTGAACGTTAGAAAAAAAAGGCGATGGCGGATCAAGTCCGCCATGACAAAGTGTGGCTACGCTTCCCCGATTCGGGTCATCTTTAGGAGAGGCACGCCAGCTTCACCACAATCAGCTAAATTCAGTTCAAAATCAATACTCCAGTCGTTAAAATCCTCTTCGTCCTGGAGCATCTGCTGCACATGCATGATGTTTCCCTCGTAGGTGACGATGGTGTGGCGTAGCGAGCGACCCTCCACGTCTAGGCGGAACCTGTGGTGTTCGGCGGTATAGGCGGCCATGATTTCCATCAGGGAATTTTCGGTCCAGGGCTTTCCCGTACCGTCTGTGAGCATCTCCCCTTCGGCCAGGTCGTCGGCCAAGCTGTCGAGAACGGCGGCAAAATCCTGCTTGGCAAGGTTTCCCATAATCTGGAAGATACGCTGGCGTACCATGCCCAAGAAGCGTTTCTTGTCGTAGGTGATGTCGGCGGCGGCCTTGTCGGCACCGAAGGCCTTTTCGGCCTCGTCTTCAGTGAGGCCCGCTTCCAGACGCTTCTGGTAATCTTCGGGGTGGGCCATCTTTTCCCATTCTTCCAAAAGGCTGGAGTCTGTGCGACGAATCATGTCGCCCAGGTAGTCTTCCATTTCCCGGAGTTCGTCGTTCTTGTAGCCATCGGGAACGGTCTGGCTCAAGACCTTGTACACGTAGTTCAGATGGCGAAGCAAAATCGCTTCCATACGCTGCAGGCCGTACTGCTTCACGTAACCGCTGAAGGTGCTGAAGTTTTCGAACATCTCGCGGACAATAGATTTGGGCTCTACATTTACGTCTACCCACGGGTGGACTTCAGCAAAGGCGTTATAGGTATCGTAGATAAAATCCCGGAGAGGCTTGGGGTATTCCACCTTCTCGATTTCTTCCATGCGCTGGTTGAATTCCATGCCCTGGGCCTTGAGCTCGTCTAGGCGGGCATTCCGGGCCTTGTTCTGTTGGATGCGGAGAATGGCATCGGGGTTTTCCACGATGGATTCACACAGAGTTATTACGTCCAGAGCATATTCAGGACTTTCCCTGTCCAGTTTCGGTAGGGTATCCACCAGATAAAGAGAAAGTGGCTGGTTCATGGCAAAGTCATCTTGCAGATCCAAGTTGACCCGCAGGTGGCTATAGCCGGGTGCCACAGGCTTTACAAACTCCACGATTTTCTTTTCCACAAGGCTTCGGAACAGCTGAAAAGACCGATGTTGTAACAGCTTCTTGTTGGCGGCACTTTCGTGGCAGTCCTTGAGCAGGTTCCGCATAGCGCGACAGCCGTCAGTTTCTCGGCTCAAGATGTTCAGGAGCATCCCGTGATCTACGCGGAAGCTTGAGGTGAGAGGCTCGGGAGCAGCAGCAATTAGGCGCTTGTAGGTGCTTTCATCGAAGGGAACGTAGCCGTGTTCGGGAGGTTTGCGCTTCTGGAATTTCTTGCCGGTCTGGCGGCTCTTGGCTTCTAGTTTTAGGTTCTCGATGACATGCTCGGGAGCCTGGGCCACCACGTAACCGATGTTGTCGAAGCCCTTTCGGCCGGCGCGGCCTGCAATCTGGTGAAAGTCGCGAGCGGTTAAAATGGCGGTCTTGTCGCCGCTGTACTTGCAGAGCTGCGTAAAGAGTACCGTGCGGATGGGGACGTTCACGCCGACGCCAAGAGTATCGGTTCCGCAGATTACCTTCAGCAGGCCTTTCTGGGCCAGTTTCTCGCAGAGGATTCGGTACTTGGGCAAAAGCCCTGCATGGTGAATTCCGATGCCCTGCTTGAGCCAGCGCTTGACTTCGGGGCCGTAGGGGCTGCTGAAACGGACCTCCTTGATGGCCTCGTTTATGGCCTGCTTTTCTTCTTTGGTGCAAAGATCCAGGCTCATGAAATTCTGGGCGTTGGTCGCGGCAGCGGACTGTGTAAAATGGACCACATAAACGGGAGCCTTGCCCTCGTTCACCAACTTCTGCACTTCGGTGGAAATTTCGGTGGTACTGTAGCTGAAATCCAAGGGAACGGGCCTCTGGGCGGAACGCACCGTCACCGACTCCCTTCCCGTACGTTTTGTCATTTCGCGCTCGAAGAATTCCGTAGCGCCTATAGTGGCGCTCATCAGCAGGAATCTGCTCTGTGGAAGGGTTAGGAGCGGAATTTGCCAAGCTACACCACGTTCCCTGTCGGAGTAATAATGGAACTCGTCCATCACCACGTCGATAATGGCAAGCTTTTCGCCTTCACAAAGGGCCATGTTGGCGAGAATTTCTGCCGTGCAACACAGAATGGGAGCGTCGTGGTTGACGGTAGCATCCCCTGTAGAAAGCCCAACATTCTCGGGACCGAATTCCTTGCAGAGGGCCATCCATTTTTCATTTACCAAGGCCTTAATGGGGCACGTGTAGACGCTCTTGCGTCCATGCACAATACTATTGAAATGGAGAGCCAAGGCTACCATGGATTTTCCAGAACCCGTGGGCGTATTCAAGATGACATTCTTGCCGTCCAAAAGTTCGAGAATCGCCTCTTCCTGGGCCGGGTAGAGAACCGTCCCACGGGACTCCGACCACTCCATAAAAGCTTCTAAAATGTCTTCGGAAGCGGGCGCACCATTGTTTTTCGTCGCATTTGCAGCGAGTTTTGCAATGAAATCCTTGAGAATGGGCTTGTTTGGCTCGGTCATGGGGCCAAAAGATAGCTATTTTATCCCTTATGAAAGGAATCGTTCTCGCTGGAGGCTCCGGCACTAGACTTTACCCGCTTACCATGGTCACTAGTAAGCAGCTTTTGCCTGTTTACGACAAGCCCATGGTTTATTATCCGCTTTCTACATTGATGCTGGCGGGTATCCGGGATATTCTCATCATTTCCACTCCAACGGACTTGCCAAATTTTGAGCGCTTGCTTGGTGACGGTTCCGCTATGGGATTGAACCTGAGCTATAAGGTGCAACCCAGCCCTGACGGACTTGCTCAGGCTTTTATTTTGGGCGAGGAATTTATCGGAAATGACTGCTGCGCCATGGTGCTGGGCGACAACATCTTCTACGGCAATGGTTTTAGCCGTCTTTTGAAAGAGGCCGTGAAGAACGCCGAACAGAACGGCCGTGCCAGCGTGTTCGGCTACTATGTTGAAGACCCCGAACGTTTTGGTGTGGTGGAGTTCGACGATTCTGGCAAGGTGATTTCGGTAGAAGAAAAGCCGAAAGAACCCAAGAGCAACTATGCCATTACAGGTCTTTACTTTTATGACAATCGAGTCTCGGGATTTGCGAAAGTCCAGAAGCCCAGTGCCCGTGGCGAATTGGAAATTACGGACCTGAACCGCACCTATCTTGAAAAGGGTGAATTGGATGTCAAGTTGTTGGGACGCGGGTTCGCATGGCTTGACACAGGTACCATGGATAGCTTGATTGAAGCTGGCGAATTCGTGAAAATGGTGGAAAACCGCCAAGGTATCCAGATTAGCGCCATTGAGGAAATCGCCTATAGAAACGGCTGGATTTCTAAGGAAAAGCTCCTGCAATCAGCTGAAAAGTATGGCAAGTCCCCCTATGGTCAACATCTGCGCAAAGTTGCGGAAGGAAAGATTAAGTACTAACTATGAAGCGTTCTATCGTCATTACCGGCGGTGCTGGATTTATTGGCAGCCATGTGGTGCGCCTGTTCGTGAACAAGTACCCGGAATACAGGATTATCAACCTCGATAAGCTTACCTACGCGGGCAACCTTGCGAACCTCAAGGACATCGAAAGCAAGCCGAACTACAAGTTCGTGAAAATGGATATCTGCGACTTCGATGCGTTTTACAAGCTCATGCAAGATGAAAAAGTCGACGGCATCATTCACTTGGCCGCCGAAAGCCATGTGGACCGCTCCATCAAGGATCCGTTCACCTTCGCGAAGACCAACGTCATGGGTACTTTAAGCCTGTTGCAGGCCGCGAAACTCTACTGGGAATCCTTGCCGGAAAAATACGAGGGCAAGCGATTCTATCATATTTCGACCGACGAAGTTTATGGCGCCCTCAAGATGAACCATCCGGAAGGCATCACGCCCCCGTTTACCACGACGGCCTCCAGCTCTGAACATCACCTGGCCTACGGCGACGACTTCTTCTACGAAACCACGAAGTACACGCCGCACTCTCCGTATTCTGCATCCAAGGCCGGTTCCGACCACTTCGTTCGCGCATTCCACGACACCTACGGCATGCCGACCATCGTGACGAACTGCTCCAACAACTACGGGCCCTACCAGTTCCCCGAAAAGCTGATTCCGCTGTTCATCAATAACATCCGCCACAAGAAACCGCTCCCGGTTTACGGCAAGGGCGAAAACGTTCGCGACTGGCTCTTTGTAGAAGACCACGCCCGCGCTATCGACGTGATTTTCCATAACGGGAAGATTGCCGAGACGTACAACATCGGCGGATTCAACGAATGGAAGAACATCGACATCATCAAGGTCGTCATCAAGACCGTTGACAGGCTCCTCGGTCGCGCCGAAGACGAGGACATGAACCTCATCACCTACGTCACAGACCGTCTGGGCCACGACGCCCGCTACGCCATCGATTCCACCAAGCTCCAGAAGGAATTGGGCTGGGAACCTTCGCTCCAATTTGAAGAAGGCATCGAGAAGACGGTGCGCTGGTACCTGGACAACCAGGAGTGGCTGGACAACATTACCAGTGGCGATTATGAAAAGTATTACGAGACGATGTACAAGAACAGGTAATTGAAAAATGGGAAAGTTCAACTTTATCAAGACGTCCATTGAGGGCGTGACGATTATCGAGCCGACGGTCTTTGGCGACCAGCGTGGCTATTTTATGGAAACCTACAACAAGGGCGAGTTCGATGCCGCCGGCCTCAACATGGTCTTTGTGCAGGACAACGAGTCCAAGAGCAAGAAGGGCGTGCTCCGTGGCCTTCACTTTCAGAAGAAGAACCCGCAGGGCAAACTTGTGCGCGTAATTGATGGTGAAGTCTTTGATGTGGCAGTAGACCTGCGCAAGGGTAGCCCCACGTTCGGCAAGTGGGAAGGGGTGACGCTTTCTGCCGAAAACAAAAAGCAGTTCTACATTCCCGAGGGTTTCGCCCACGGTTTCGTGGTACTCAGTGAAACGGCGACTTTCGTTTACAAGTGCACCCGCCTCTACGACCCCAAGGACGAAGGCGGTCTCATGTGGAATGACCCTGAAATCGGCATCAAGTGGCCGGTAGGCAATGGTTTTGAGCCTCTCCTTTCCGAAAAGGACACCAAGAACCCGGCGCTCAAGGATTTGGGTTTCGCGTTTGAGTTGTAGGGATTATTTGCTCTAGTCCCTAGATCCTAAATCCTGATCCCTTAACATTTTCTATCTTAGTTGCCGATGAAGAATATTCTAGTAGTTTGCACCGGAAATATCTGCCGTAGTCCTACAGGAGAATACCTCCTGAAAAAGGAGCTGGGTGAAGGCTTTAACGTGATGAGCGCAGGGCTTGGTGCCCTGGTGGACCATCCGGCCCATGAACTCAGCCAAAAGATTGCCCTTGAACACGGAGTGGACATGAGCGCCCACCATGCAAGGCAAATCAACATGGATCTTCTCAAGTGGGCAGACCTTATTCTGGTCATGGAAAACGGTCACAAGCAGGAGATTATCCGCAAGTATCCCTGGACAGAAGGCAAGGTCTTCCGCTATGGAGATAGCGTCCAGGTAGATATTCCGGACCCCTACCGTAGGCCAGAAAGCGCCTTTGTGCTGGCTTGGAATTTTATTTCAAAGTTGACCCCCTACTGGGTCAAGAAAATCAAGGAAAGTGAAGGGCAGGCATAAGCCTGAAAAGAATATGAAAAAGATGAAGTATTTGTTGTTGGCTTCTGCGACTCTCATGCTGAACGGTTGCTTCTTTGCACCGCAGATGAGGATGTCCGAACCCAGTGATTCTTCGGAATACAACGGTATTTCCGTGTATTTTCACTCCATTGACGAGGGTGATTTTGGCACAGACATCAAGGCCGCTCCCGGCGGAGACACGACAGCCGCCTTTGGAGACCTTGCCGAACTGGTCGTAGATTCGCTGCCCAAGCTGGAATACCGCATCGGTCCCCTGGACATGGTCCAGGTGGTTGTTTGGGAACATCCGGAGCTCACCTCCCCTATGGGCCAATACCAGCCGGCCGGCCAGAAGGTGACTACCGACGGTAAGCTTTTCTACCCCTACGCCGGAGAACTCCAAGCGGCAGGTCTTACGGCCCAGGAACTCAGACAAGAAATCACCAAGCGGCTGTCCGACAAGATTCTGAACGACCCCCAGGTAGACGTTCGCGTATCGGAATACAACAGTCTCAAGGCAGTAGTCTCTGGCGAGGTGAAGAAGCCGGGTTACGCCTTCTTTACAGAAGCCCCCATGACCATTCCCATGGCCATCGCCGAAGCAGGCGGGTTTAGTACGTATGCAGACCCTGCCGGCATACAGCTCCGCCGTGGCAACAAGGTCTACAACATCAACTACCTGGAAGCCTTCCAGAAAGATCTTCCCCTGGACAAGATTCTGCTAAAGCCGGACGACCAATTGTACGTACCTGCTTTGAGTCAAACCCAGCGTAAAAATCGCGCCTATGTAATGGGCGAAGTCCAGAAGGTCGGCCTTGTGGATCTGGTAAATGGAAAGGTGAACCTTGTAGAAGCACTGTCTGCCGCAGGCGGACTCCAAGCGCTGAACGCCTCTTCCCGTTCCATCTACGTTATCCGTAACACTTCAGACAAGCGTATAGACGTATTCAACCTAAATGCCAAAAACGCTATGGCCCTTGCGATGGCAGAGCGTTTTGACCTGGACGCCCATGATATCGTTTATGTGGATGCGTCTGGTCTTGCCACCTGGAACCGCCTCATCAGCTTGATCCTCCCGTCGGTCCAGACTGTCTACTACGGTCTGCTAGCTACGCATAACACCTATGTCGTCAAGGATGACATCTCCAAGTAGGAAATGACCGAATATGATTAACCTTATTCTTTGCGGTGGTAGCGGAACGCGCCTTTGGCCCGTGAGCCGCTCCCTGATGCCCAAGCAGTTCGCGCCCCTTTTTGATGGACAGTCCCTTTTCAGGAAGACTGTGAAGACCAATTCCGCCGTCTGCTCAGCCCAGTTTATCGTAAGCAACGCCGACCAGTTCTTCTTGGCCAAGGACCAGTTGGAAGCCGAAAAGATGAAGGGCAGCAAGTTCCTTCTGGAACCCGTAGGCCGCAACACGGCTCCCGCCATTGCACTGGCCTGCCTGACTCTCGACGCCAACGAAATCGTGCTGGTCTCCCCTTCCGACCACGTGATCCGCAAGAAAGACGAGTACAAGAAGGTTCTGCTCCGGGCCGAGGAACTGGCCCAGGCCGGGAACCTGGTGACCTTCGGCATCACGCCCACTAGCCCCGAAACGGGCTACGGCTATATCGAGGCCGACGGCGAAGACGTGAAACGTTTCGTTGAGAAGCCGGACCTGGCTACCGCCGAGAAGTACCTGCTGGCAGGCAACTTCTACTGGAACAGCGGCATTTTCTGCTTCAAGGTGAAGACGTTCCTGGACGAACTGAAGAAGTATTCTCCCGACATCCTGAACGCGGCAAAGATTGCCCTGGACCGTTCCAACAAGGAAAAGGGCGAACCCATCCGCATCGCCCTGGAAGACATGATGGCCATCCCCAGCAATTCCATCGACTACGCCGTGATGGAAAAGTCTTCCAAGGTGAAGGTGGTTCCCAGCGACATCGGCTGGAGCGACCTGGGCAGCTTTGATAGCCTCTATGGTGAATACCCTCACGACGAGAACGGCAACAACGTGAACCCCCGCCATATCGCCGTAGGTACCAAGGATTCCCTGGTCATGGGAAGCCAGCGGACCATCGCCACCATTGACCTGAACGACATGCTTATCGTGGACACCCCCGACGCCCTGTTGGTGGCGCCTCGCGCAAGTAGCCAGAAAGTAAAACAGGTGGTAGAGAAACTGAAGGAAAAGGGCAGCGATCTGGTGAGCGTGCCCCAGACGGTGAACCGCCCGTGGGGAACATACTCCGTGCTGGAATCCTCCGAAAGCTACAAGATGAAGCGCATCGTGGTGAAGCCCGGCAAGCGTCTCAGCCTGCAGAAGCACCTGCACCGCTCGGAACACTGGGTGGTGGTGAGCGGAACTGCAACCTGCACCGTTGGCGACAAGGTATTCCTGGTGCGGCCCAACGAATCTACCTACATCCCCGCCGGAACGGTACACCGCCTGCAGAACGAGGGCAAGCTCCCGCTGGTCATCGTGGAAGTGCAGGTGGGCGAATACACCGGTGAAGACGACATTATCCGCGTGGAAGACGACTTCCACCGTTGCAACTAGTTTGCATTCTATAATCCCCAACGAGGAACAAAATGAAAAAAATACTCACAATCGCATTTTTTCTGATGATCACCTCAAGCGCATTCGCAGACATCAACAAAGCAAACATTTTCGGCATCAGCGTTACCGAAAGTGGTGCGATTCTCATGGGTGATGCGGCCCCCGATTTTGTAGACTATAGCCTCTCCTATACGAACATTTCCTTCGATGCCATTATCGGTTTTGGCAACCGCATCGGCCTCCACACGGGAGCGGGTCTTTTGATTAGTTACGGCACCTATGTCATGGGAGATTCCGACAGCGACATCACTGGAGTTCATTATACATCTACCGACCCAAAAGATGACAAATCTTGTGGCATGGCCATTACAATCCCCGCAATGGCCCGGTTCTATGCAACCAACGCTCTTTTCCTTGAAGCCGGAGCCACATTTGACTTTAACCTTTTCGAAGCCTATTATACAGGTGACACCGATGAATGGGACAACAGAGACGACCAAAAACTTTTGAACGTTGAGGTCGGTGGCGGAATTGGATTCACCTTATGGTTCGGCCTGGAACTCTCGCTCAAATACACCTACGGTTTGACTGATATGTACGAGGACATTGACATGACCAATTCCCGCATTAGTTTTGGCATTGGCTACTGGTTCAATTACAAATAAGCCAAAACAATCTACATCTAAAAAAGCGGGCCATAAGGTCCGCTTTTTAAACATCTAGGGAGGGGTATAGCGACTAGGGAAGGCTTACGCCCTCCCTAAGACCTACCTGACACTCAATAACTCGCTTCATTCAAGCCGAAACATTCAGGTCGGCGAGTTATTTTCGTGGGCACCTAACGGTGCAATAAACGACTAGGGAAGGCTTACGCCCTCCCTAAGACCTACCTGACACTCAATAAACCGCTATACTCTGGCCACGAGTTTTGGAGCGAAGCGGTTTATTTTCGTGGGGATGGCTTCGCCATCCCTAATATCTCTTAAAACTGGCTCAGGAATCTCTGGTCGTTGCTGGTCAGGAGGCCAATTTCCGGAATCGCGTGGCGCAGCATAGCGATACGGTCGAGACCGAAGCCGAATGCAAAGCCCGTGTACTTTTCGGAATCAATGCCGCAGTTCTTGAACACGTTCGGGTCCACAGAACCGCAACCGCCGATTTCCATCCAGCCGGTTCCCTTGCAGCGACGGCAACCCTTGCCACCGCAGAACACGCAGCTCACGTCCATTTCGGCGCTGGGCTCCGTGAACGGGAAGAAGCTCGGGCGGAAACGCGTCTTGACGCCTTCGCCGAACAGCTTGTTCATGAACACCTGGAGCACGCCCTTGAGGTCTGCAAAGCTGATGTTTTCATCGACTACCAGGCCTTCGCACTGCTGGAACATCGGGGCGTGGGTCGCATCGTTATCGACGCGGAACACATGGCCCGGAGCAATCATGCGGAACGGCGGCTTGTGGGTTTCCATATAGTGGATCTGCGTGCCGGAGGTATGCGTACGCAGCATCACCTTGTCGTCCACGT
>CAMHOW010000032.1 GCA_946186895.1 uncultured Fibrobacter sp. | reverse complement strand
GTGCAAACGGTGTCGAGAAGATTCTCGAAGTCAAGATGAGCGACGAAGAAAAGGCTGCCTTCGCGAAGTCTGTTGAGGCTTGCAAGAAGAACGCCGAATGGGTAGATGCTCATACGTAGACCGAATCGGCTGGAGTTAGGATAGACCACTCCGGAAAGCCGATTCTCTCGCGAACACGACCGGTTAATACCGGTCGTTTTTCGCTCACGGGTAATTTGTAGAATGTCATCCCCGCGAAGGCGGGGATCTCCAATAAAGTTTGTCCCTCGGCTTAGCCGAGGGATTTTCTGTTGAGAAGGCTAGGCAAGAACCTTTTCTAGCAGATTTCGTACTGATCCAACAACTGTTTCAAACGGGATACCTTTCGCGTAACTGAAGGTCTTGCTGTATTTTTCCCATTGGCGGCGTATGTCGTCGCTATGTTCGATTTCTTCTATGCGATAAGCGTATTTTAACACCTTGTCCTTTGTTTTCCTATGAGCGGCAGTCGCAAGTAGCGCATGGTTCAAAGTCGGAATGTCGAATTGGACCGACTTCGTGAGCATATGGATGTCATAGTAATCACGGGGACGTTTATTAAGAATACTTCTCGTTATAATAGTCTCAAGTTTTTCCGCCAAGACTGTCTCAACAGGATAAGACCATGCCCTAATAAGGGATTTGTCAAAGTTCCTTTTAAAGAACATTTGTTGGACACCGGGATAGATGCTATCCCCTGCGGTAACATCCACTGTCAGAATGCCATGCATCTCTTCATAATCCACATTCAAGAAAGCGCGAATCCCATGATATTCATCGTCTTCACGAATAAACTCCAAGTGGTCTAGGGTAAATGTAAAATCATCCTCAACTTGCACTCCGCAAATATGCGTAAAAGCCTTTGCCATTACAGTCTCTTCTATCGGAAGATTCTTGATCGTGGAATCCACATCCATTGTCGTCCTTGATTCAAAACCAATGAGATTTGAAATCAGGTATCCACCCTTCAGCACAAAATTGTCCAAATAATCCGAATGGGCCAAACGATTGACAAAACATTCCATGTAATAGGCGTGTAGTGCTTGTTGTGGAGTAAGACCTATTTCTATGGAACGACTCTTGATGAGAGCCTTCAGTTGCATTGCATTTCGAGTCTTCATATCAGCACCTCCAGATATGGCCCGATTTTGTCTTCAACATGAAACATTCTTGCAAAGTCTGATAATTTCCAAATGTTTCTGTCTTTCGACCTCATGTACCTTTGTATTGCGGGAATATACCTTTCCTTGTTGAAATCTATACGACCATGGAGCAATTCGCATAAAGTCCGTTCAATGCAATACACCTTGATAGGATTGCTGTAGAACGAACGGATTTCCTGGACGCCCTCGTTTAATATTTCGGCGGGAGTCTGACGCACAAGAAAGTCTCGCCATAACTTTTTTGAGTGGTAGCCTTTCGGAACGGTTACCGTGAACTTTTCAGGAAGCAGGTCGCTATACCCCGTCAAGAAAAGTGCCGTCTCGTTGGAATACACAATCTTGTCACTTACTAACTGCGGAATGAAAAATTCGTCTTCGAGGACATTGGCGAAGGCGTATAGACCATAGTCGGCCTTCTTTATTTCTCCTGATTTCTCCAGTTTTTTAAGGTCATACCTCGAAACACCGTGCTCCAAACACTGTTTAAGGGAAAAATACCCCCTTTTTGCAAAATTTCGTATGTTTTGCATGGTTTCCATACTCCTAAATATAACATCTGATACACATAATGTCAAATATAAGTGTATAAGATGTAAAAAATGCGTGTTCTTACAAACTACCGCAAAAACTGCGATAGTTTCCAACAATTTCAGTATATCCATAGCCAAACCTATGGAATGCAAGCCCCTTGCGGGCCCCTGTCGGGGGATATGGGAAAGGTCGGAATTGCCGACAACAAAGCCGAATGAACAGCCGATGGATAGAAAATAGCAAATATGGCTTGAAAAAAATGACAAGTTACTCTAATTTGGACTATCGTGAAAAATGGTAAAAATACGTTTTTTAGCGTTTTATGCGGATTTTCTAGTGAAAAATATTCTATTTCGTTTATTAGAAAGAATATTTATGGTGACATATTAGAGAGTTTTGCTCTTGTTCTCTAAGTGAAATCAGCAAATTTCAAAAGAACGGGGACAAGGCGAACACTCACGTAAATGCGTTTGAATAACCGCCTTGGGCGGTCCTTTTGGGCGTATTTCGACAATATGCATTGTCATTGCAACCCTGAACTTGTTTCAGGGGAAGCAATTTCAGTGTGCGTGTTGTCGCCCGTTTGGGGCGTGGGTCGTTTGCGTTTATCGTTCTTAGGCTTTGCTGAGCCTCACTTAGGTAAATGCGACGATCTACGCCTTTTTTGTATCCATACAAATTTGGTTTTGTCGGGCACTGTTGAACAGGAGCGAGACCAAAGGATATGAGTTGGTTAAACAACGGGGAAAACAAATGAAAATTTTTTGTTTCCATACATTAATCTAAGAGAGGTTTGATATGAATGTGTATCTCATCATTGGCGATGCGAATATGGGGAAAACTTCTGTTGTGCGAAAACTGTCCGGTTTTTATGAAAAATTTGAGACTCTTGAAGAGCATAAGTTAAATGATTTACGCTTCAATGTTACGATTTTGTCAGGGGAAAAGAGAAGCGTTTTACTGCAAACTTACGATAGTTTACAAGAACTTCTTATAACTCCTGAAGAATTTTATGAATTGATTTCGAAGAAGAAAGTCCCTCCGCAAAACATTCTTGTTTGTCTTCGCAGAAAAGGAACAACCATCAAAAAACATAAACTTCCAAATGCCATAACTTATCTTGAATATTTTAAGAATAAAGGGTGGAATATTGAGAAGATTGCTTTTATGTCTTTGAAAGAAGGGAAAAGTTTCCCATACGAACAAAGTAAAACTATTGTGAACGATCGTAAAACGCCTATTGATAAACTTGCCAAAATGGTAAAGAAATATTTTGGTTGGAACTAAAAAAGGGAGGTTGCCAAATGAAAAGCATTAACTTAATCGCAGTTGTCTTGTTGATGGGGTCTTTTTCTTTTGCACAAGAAAAAGGAACTTTTACTGATTCAAGAGACGGTAAAAAGTACAAGACCGTTAAAATCGGAAAACAAACTTGGATGGCGGAAAACTTGAATTACGAGATGGAAGAAAGTTTCTGCTATGAAGAAAAGCCTGAAAAATGTCGTGAATATGGAAGATTATATTCTCTAAAGGCGGCTTTAGAATCCTGTCCTGATGGATGGAGACTTCCAACTGTGGAAGATTATATGGTTCTTATGGGTAAGGCAAAAGAAGTCTCGTATGAAAGTATGATGAAACGATATCCGCCAATATGCACGGTTTTAGAGAAACAACAACATGACTTGATAGAGAAACAGTGTAAAAATTCTCCAAATTATAACTCTTTGGCTTTTGATCTGAAGTTACATTCGGGCTCTTTCAGCTATTCGAAAGGCTGGAAGGGTGAAAAAGAGCATGAACTTGCCTATTTTTGGACTAGTTCGCAAATTTATGTAAAAAAACCAAACTATTCTATAAAAGAAACATATGATTATCTGACAGCTTATATTTCACTCAGTAGTAATGAGAATTTAGGAATGAGTATTTATAGGGAGTACACAAATGATCTTGTTCAAGATGCAATGTTGCAAAGTGTAAGATGTATTAAAATTTCACCACAAGAAAGAAAAGGTGAAAAAGTAAAATATACAGGTGACCCAAAAGCTTATTACATAGGCACAAAGTGGGAATTAGTCTTAAAGGAAACAGATAAATGGTGGAAAGAGCATGGGTTTTAGTTCTTCTTGTATAGGTAATTGCTTAAAACACACGTAGATGATTATGGTTGCGAGGGAACACCGTGACCGAGCAACCTCCTGCGTCGCGAAACTCATTTTCGAGGCGAGAGGGCATACCTTAATGAGGCGTCAGTAAAACGAACTGCATGGATCCTATCGCTTCGCTCCAGGATGACGTCCGGGAGGTAGCGACGAACAAAGTGAAGTTGCGACCGACGGTCTTTTTTGCAGGCGACTGTGCCCTTGAGACTCGGATTATTTAGGGGGGTATTAGGGGCTATGCCCCTAGGCGAGGGGGTAGGCAAAGACTTGCCCTATTGCTTAATGGTGATGCTGGTTAGGGTCGGAGGTGCCCGCTCAAGGCGGGCATGACAATGGTTGGGCAAGGCTTTGACGAGGGGGAGGCTTCCCCCTTTCAAAATAAATGTTACTTCAAGAACGCGAAGAACACTGCGCCGATAATCAGCACAAAGGCCACGACGTGATTCCACTGGAGGGTTTCGGTGCGGAACAGGGTGACAGCCAGGGTGGTGAACACCGTGATGGAAATGGCCTCCTGGATAATCTTCAGCTGCATGAGGCTGAAGGGCCCGCCGTTGATGCGGCTCCCGATGTTGTTGGCGGGAATCATGAAGAAGTATTCGATGAGGGCGATACCCCAGCTGGCGAGAATCACGAGGATCAGCGGCCAGTCGGTGCTGATGTGCATCTCCTTCAGTTTGAGGTTGCCGTACCAGGCAAGGGTCATAAAGAAGTTGCTGATGATGAGGAGGACGATGGTAATTATTCCGGCTTTCATTTTATTCCTCTTAATCTATAGGGCTTTCCGGTGCTCATCTGGTAGGCGAGGCGGGCGCGGACCTGCTCCAGGTAGGCGATGTACTTTTCGCTCTGGTAGTCACGGTAGGTCCAGTCGAAATGGTGGAAATGACCGTCCTGAAAGTACAGGGTGGGCTCCACGAAAATCCCGCGACTGATATAGACCCGTTGCCGCTGGTCCTTGGTAGTGGCCAAGAAGAACTGACCCAGGGTCATGTAGCCCGGGTCCAGGTTCACGGGGCGGAGTCCCGGTGTTCCCGCGCGTTCTGCAATTTCAAGTTCCAGGTCGTTGGTCCAGAGTTTGATATCTACGATGGTTTCCCGCTCCACCAAGGGCTCGTAACTGAAAAAGGCCCGCACGGGAGCGTCGCCGATTTCTTCTTTGTAGTAGTTGGTAAAGGTAAAGGGGAAGGGTTCCAGGTTCAGGTCCTCTTCGCCAAAACGCTCGCGGAGGGTGCTGCGGACGGACTCTACCGAGGCGGCGTCCTTTGCCAGGATCCCAACGATAATTTTGACTTTGGCCGGTTCTTTTACAACGCCCATGGTGACCCAAATATAATTTTTCTACATATTCCCCTATGATTTCGCTTTTGCACAGAGCCCTGTTTTGTATGGTTGCGGTTGCGGCCCTCGTCTATGCCGATACCCCCCGTGTGGTGCCGACCATCGTGGATTCCATTCCTCACGAGCAGAACCACTTTACCCAGGGGCTGTTTTTTGATGGCAAGGACTTGATAGAATCCACCGGGCATTACGGCGAGTCGGGCATTTACCGCCGCACTCTGGACGGCAAGATTCTGGATTCCCTGCGGCTTGCGGAACGTTATTTCGGTGAAGGTTCTGTGGCCGTTGGCGACGACATCTTTTACCTGACCTGGAAATCCAGGAAGGCGTTTATTCTAAATCGCAAACCCTTCGCCATGAAGGGCGAGTTCCGCATACCTACAGAAGGCTGGGGGCTTGCCTACTGGCGCGACGCGCTCTTGATGAGCAACGGCTCCAGCGAACTCTTGCAGATAGGGCTGGGCGGCTTTAGCGTGGTGGGGGCGATCCCCGTGCGCGATAACGGGCGCGAAGTGCCGCAGCTGAACGAACTGGAAGTGGTCCGGGACACCCTTTATGCCAACATCTGGACTACGGGCCTGATTGCCGTAATCGAACTGCCCAGTGGCCGCGTGCTGAAATACCTGGACTTTACCGAAAAGGCGATGGAAATCAACCGCCGCTTCCCCAAGGCGGACGTGCTGAACGGCGTCGCTTTTGACGGTCGTGATTTCTGGATTACGGGCAAGAATTGGCCCTGGATTTACAAGGTGCGGTTTTAATTTATATTTAGCGTGGATTGGAGTGTAAAAGGAGTACTATGAAAAAGTTGATGTATTTGTTGGTGACGGCAATCAGTTGTATTCTGGTGGCCTGCGATAGCGACTCGGGAACTTCTGCTTCGGAAGGAAACGAGAACGGAAATGGCTCGGGAAGTGGTTCCTGCACCGTAGAGCCAAAGGCTTGCCCTGAAAGCCTCGCGGAAGGGACCATTTGCGATTCTCGCGACGGCACTGTTTACAAGGTTGCAAAGGTGGGCGATATGACCTGGCTTGCCGAAAATCTGAGGTATTACGACTGCAATATGGACAAGACGACCTGGTGTTATGACAACAAACAGGAAAATTGCGAGAAGTACGGTCGTCTTTATAGCTGGACTGCCGCTATGGGGCTGGACAAGTCTTTCCAGAAAAAATTTGCTGATTTGAATGGGCCTACCCAGGGTGCATGCCCGGAAGGATTCCATATTCCCAACTACGATGAATGGAATTTACTGGATTCCTTGGTGGAGGCGGAATACCATTATGTGTCGCCGTCGCTTAGGAGCAAGACCGGTTGGACGGAACGGGATTACCCTGCCACCGATACCACTGGGTTTGGGGCGCTGCCCGCTGGGAAGCGTTGGTTGTCGAAATTCGATGGCTTGGGCGAAGAAACCATCTTCTGGGCGGCGGACGAGGACCATACGGAGTTCAGTGGCGACGGGGGAAATGCCATGCTGTATTCCCTGGATGCCAGGTTCCATTTTTCGGGTGGCGGCAGCTATATGAAAAATGACGCCGTGTCTGTGCGTTGCGTGAAATAAGTTTTGGGGGCATCTCTTGCCCAACCGCCTGTTTTTTTGTATATTCACTGACATGAAAAAGACCTTGAACCTGCTACTTCTATTGCGACTTGCTTGTGGAGCGAGGTTTTAGGCCGTTTTCAAGGATTTTGAACAGAATTAACCTAAATGAGCCCGCTCCAATATGGCAGCGGGTTTCTCTTTTTTGGGTCAATTTCTATCTTTGAAACCGAAAAATGAATCTTGCGGCCATGTTGCGTGGGCGAGGAGATAAGATGAGTGAAATGAATGCTGCCGAAATGGCAAAGAGACAACCGTTCTTTTATGATGTCACGCTCCGTGACGGAAACCAGGCGCTGCCCAAGCCCTGGAACAACGCCCAGAAAAAGGACGTGTACCTGCAGCTTTTGAAACTGGGCGTGCACGGCGCCGAGGTGGGGTTCCCCGCCTCTAGCGAGATGGATTTTGAGTCTTGCAAGGAACTTGCCCAGCTCA
The DNA here is from genome assembly GCA_946186895.1 of uncultured Fibrobacter sp. Taxonomy (GTDB): domain Bacteria; phylum Fibrobacterota; class Fibrobacteria; order Fibrobacterales; family Fibrobacteraceae; genus Fibrobacter. The sequence goes on along the minus strand of CAMHOW010000032.1, from coordinate 22,078 downwards.
CCGCCAAGATGGCGGAAGAAGGGGATGAGGTTGCCCAGAAGGTGGTGGTCTCTGGTCTTGCCCGCTGCGTGGAAAGCGATATCCAGCGCTGCTGGGAGGCGGTGCAGTACGCCCCCCACCCCCGTATCCACACCTTCCTCGCCACCAGCAAGCTCTCCATGGAGCATGTGCTGCACCTGACTCCGGAACAGGTGAAGGAAAAGGCCGTCAAGTGCGTGAAGCTGGCCAAGTCCCTGGTAGGGGACAAGGGCGATGTGGAGTTCAGCGCCGAACACTTTGGGGACTGCCTGGACAACATGGATTTTGTGATTGACGTGCTGAAGGCCGTGGTGGAGGCGGGAGCCACCACCATAAACCTGCCCAATACGGTGGAGCGGTATAGGCCCTTCTTGTACGTGAACCAGATTAAGCAGGTTTATGAAGCCTTGCCCAAGGACATTGCCATCTCGGTCCATTGCCACAACGACTTGGGCATGGCTACGGCCGCTACGGTGGAGAGCTTCTTTGTGGGCGCCACCCAGCTGGAAGTGGCCCTGAACGGCCTGGGCGAACGCTGCGGCAACACCAATTTTTACGAGGTGGCCGTGGCGCTCCACAACTCCGGCGTGAATACCGGCCTGCACCTGGAACGCATCTACGAGACGGCTATCCTGATTTCCCAGTGGTCCGGCGTGAGCATTTACAGCCGTGCCCCGCTGATCGGTGCCGAAGCCATTGTGCACCGTAGCGGTATCCACCAGGATGGTGCCTCCAAGACCAAGGACATGAAGAAGGGCGCCTACCGCCCCATCGACTACTCCATCATCGGTCGCCACCAGAACGATTCCATCTCCTTCACCAGCCAGAGTGGCCGCACCGCGGTTTACGAGATTATCACCAAGTTTGGCTACAGGCTTTCATTGGCCGAGGCGGCAGAACTGCAGCCCGTGCTCAAGGAACTGAGCGAAAAGGAAGGGGAACTCAGCGCCGAGCGGGTGTTGGACGTGTTCCGCGAAGAGCGTGTGAACGTGAACGCCCGCCTGGTGTTCAACAACGTGGAAGTGATTCCCGACGAGAACCGCTTTATATTCCATTTCAAGAAGGACGGCGAAGCCATTCGCCGGTCCGTGACCGCCGAAGGCCCCATCGAGGCCGGGCTTATCTTGATGCGTGAAATCAACATGCCGGTGGAACTGGTGAAGTACCGCCAGGTGGTGGTTCCCGAAAAGGACAAGTTGTGGGCGGGTCGCGGCCTGAGCCGGATTCTCTTGCGTGCCAACGGCAAGGAAGAAGAGGGCCGTGGAGTCTCCAGCGATACCCTGAAGGCCAACATGCGGGCCCTGTTCAGCGGCGTGAACCTTTTGTACAAGTAGGCTGTTATGTGGAAAGCTCTGTCCGACGTGGCTCGACCCTTCAAGATCAAGCGGGAACGCCTTGAAAAGTTCGTGGACGATTCCAAGGAATCGGTGAACAAGCTCTGGAAATCGGAGCGTGTCCAGTCCGTGGTCCGTTCCACCGAAAAGCTCAAGGACGAGGGCATGAAAAAGCTCTCCGAAAAGGGTATCCGCAGCGAAGGCGTCCGTGCCAAGTTGAACGGCTTTCGCAAAAAGATCAAGGGCCTGTCGCCTTTCCAGAAGCTGATGCTCTTGACCATCGCCGTGTGCCTGCCTGCCGGTATCATCATCGCCGTCTTTGTGGCGGGCCTTATCAAGAGCCGTCAAAAATGAAACAGAAGGACCTGACCCCCACGCCCTTCTTTGCCGAACTGGAAAGGGCGAAGTCCGATGTTCAAAAAGATGCCGCCGCGGGAGGCCTGCCTCTCATCGACATGACGGTGAGCAGTCCCTTACGTGTAGGGCTCCCTTTTGACTTGGAGCCTGCAGTAGATGCGGTCAAGGCTGAGTTCAACCTGTGGGACACAAATCCGGCGGGGGCTTTGAAGGCGCGTGAAGCCGTGGCGAAGTATTACCAGGAGCGGGGAGGCAACATTTCAGCAGATCAGATTCTCCTCACGGCCAGTACCAGCGAGGCCTACTCTATTCTGTTCAAGGCTTTCTGCAATCCCGGAGACGCTATTTTGACGCCGGTTCCGGGATATCCTCTGCTAGATACGTTGGCAGAGCTTGAAAACTTGGAGTGCTACCCGTATTTCTTGAAGCTCTCCCGTAGTGGTGCAGGAAAGGAACGGCGCGGTGAATTTCATTTCGCGTTGGATACGGACAGCCTTCTGAGTGCCCCTGCCAATGCAAGAATCCTTCTGCTGGTTTGCCCTCACAATCCTACGGGCCATTCCGTCAGTTTGTCCGAATGGAAAGAGACGGTCCGTTTCTGCGAAGAGCGGAACTTGGTCCTTGTGGTGGACGAAGTTTTCGGGGATTATTCCTATGATGCGAATGTCAGACGTTCTTGGCAGTTCCTTGAGCAGGGGAGTGAAAAGCCCCGCTGCCCCATCGTCTGGCTGAATGGCCTCAGCAAGGTCTGCGGAAGCCCCCAGGTTAAGTTAGGCTGGATGGCGGTGTACGCTCCCGAAGATATGCGTGAATCCATCCACGAGACTCTGGAATATGTGGCGGACGCTTATCTGAGCGTGTCCTCTATGGCCCAGGCTTTGGCAACCCCTTTGCTTGCTGAATCGGCGAACTACGAAAAACGGATTCAGGAACGCCTGCAGCAGAATTTGGCAGCCTTGCGGGAAAAGTTCCCCTCTAAGTATTGTCCCGAGGTTTCGGGAGGCTGGTATGCGGTTGTCCGCTTGGGCGACAACGACGAAGAGCTGACGCTCCGTCTTTTGCGGGAAAAGCATGTGCTTGTACAGCCGGGATTCTTCTTCGATTTCGAGGAGGACGGCTGGATTGTGATAAGCCTGCTGCAGGAACCGGCATTTTTTGCGGAAGGACTCCGGCGGATTTGTTCCTAGCTTTTCTAAATTCAGAATGAAAGAAATTAAACGATATAGGTGAACGTAGCATCGTGGCGAATAAGAAAGTTTTACTCATTAATTGGCGTGACATCAAGAACCCGGAAGCGGGTGGCGCAGAGTTGTATTTTCATGAACTTTTCAAGCGTATCAACGGCAATGGTTACGATATAACGGTGCTTGCCCATAAGGTGCCGGGGCTTCCTGACGAAGAAGTGGTAGACGGCATGCGCACCCTGCGAATTGGCTCCAAGTTCCTGTTCAACTACTCCGCCTTTTTTTACGCCCGCAAGCACCAGAAGGAATACGACCTGATTGTAGAGGACCTGAACAAGATTCCCTTCTTCACGCCGCTCTGCACCAAGATCAAGCGCCTCCATATGGTCATGCATTTTTTCCGCAAGTCCATTTTCCGCGAGACGTTTTTCCCGTTGGCCCTTTACGTATATCTGATGGAACGCTCAGTTGCTCTTTTCTACAAGAAGGAACATTTCCTGGCCATTTCCCAGAGTACTGCCGATGAAATTCGGGACATGGGAATCAAGGCGAAGGATATTGCCGTAGTGGAACCGGGAATCGATACGGAGTATTTTAAGCCCACCTGTGCCAAGGCAAATCCGCCCGTGATTTCTTATGTGGGCCGTCTCATGAAGTACAAGAACGCCCAGTTTGTAATCAACGCCATGCCCCGCCTAAAGGAACTTGTTCCGGGAATTGTTCTGGAAGTGGCTGGTGGTGGCGATTATCGTGGAGAGTTGGAATCGTTGGTGAAGACCCTCGGGGTTTCCGATTCTGTCCGGTTCTTGGGCCGAGTCTCCGAAGACGAGAAGCGGGACTTGCTCAGCCGTTCCACCTTGTTTATCAACCCGTCTTTCAAGGAAGGCTGGGGTATCAATAATATCGAGGCGAACCTGTGCGGAACCATTTCGGTTTCCAATAACGTGGCAGGCCTCAAAGATTCCGTAGTAGATGGCGTAACAGGAATTCTTTACGAGAACGATGATCCGGAAGGCTTCTGCCAGAAGGTGGCCGCCGTAATCCAAGATAAGGAACGTCTCGCTACGCTAGAAAAGAACGCCAAGGAACGAGCCCTTTCCATGAGCTGGGATGCCATGGCTGCAAAGATGCGCACCGTTCTAGATGAGGTGATGGAGTAGGTATGGCAAGACACGGAGTCCCTACGCCGGGTCAGGCGATTATCGAGGGCATGGAATGGCTCAAGATGGACAAGGCGGAATTTGCCCGTAGGCTTGGCATTTCAGAAGACCTGCTGGAAAAATTGATTGCGGGGGAAGCTGGCATTACGACGGAACTGGCTGCTTCTCTGGAGTCGGTGACCGGTAGCCCTGCCGCCTACTGGAAAATGCTGGAACGGAAATCCCAGAGGACTTAGGTTTTTTATGAATATTGAAGACGCAATTTCTTACATCAACGACAAGGCCAAGGGACAGGCGGAGCAGTTCGACGTGATCGCCTCCAAGTCCCATTCCGAAGGGCTCTCTGTTTTTCAGGGACAGGTTCAAAATACGGAAATTTCTGATTCTGTGGGTGTGGGAATTCGCGTTATCAAAAACGGCCGTCCGGGTTATGCCCATACGGAACGCCTTACGGCAGAGGCTTTAGAGCAGACCTTGAAGGATGCCCTTTGTCATACCCAGTGGACCGAAGAAATTAATGTAGACTTGCCTGAACCGGGAACCTTGCCGCAACCAGACGAGGATTATAATCCAGCCTTGGAAAAGATTGGCCTGGCGGAGATGAAGGATGTCTGTGTTGAGTTGGAAAAGTCCACCTTCGCTAAGTCTAAAGAGATTGAGAACATCCCCTACTTGGGTGCGGACCTTTCGTGTAGCGAAGACTTTGTGGCAAACCACAAGGGCGTCTTCTATAAGACCCGCTCCAACTCCGTTTCTGTAGGGGTTGGCGCTGTCGCTTGCCGTGACGGCATCAAGAAGCTGGGGAGCTTTACCAAGTCCAGCCGGAACTGGAACGAAATCAATGTGGAAGAAATCGCCATGCGGGCCGCAGGCTATTCCACGGAGCTTTTCGGTGCAAAGAAAATCCAGGGCGGCAAGATTCCCGTGGTTTTGTCGGAGCGCGTGTCGGGCAGGTTTATGCGGATGTATTCCCAGCCCTACCTGGCCGACTCCATGCAGAAGGGCCTTTCTAGGCTTTCGGGCAAGGAAGGCTCGAAGATTGCCTCAGACTGCGTTTCCCTGTGGAGTGTAGGCTCTGGTGACATGTTCTGCCACCATTTCCCTTACGATTCCGAAGGAGTGCCCACCCAGTTGGTGAAAGTTATTGACGGTGGTGTTTTCAGCCAGGGCCTCTATAACCTGGAAACCGCCGCCAAGGCGGGTTGCAAGTCCACGGGAAACGGTGTCCGGGATATGGGAACCAAGATGTCCACAGCTTTCTTCAATATGCTGGTGCCTTGCGGAGAAAAATCTACGGAGGAACTGCTGAAATTGTTCCCCAAGTGCCTGCTGGTGGCTCGTCTAGAAGGTAATTCCGGATGCAATCCGGTGAGTGGGGAGCTGAGCATTGGGGCTCATGGTTTCTGGTGCGAAAATGGCCAGATTGTCCATCCGGTAGATAGCGTAACCTTAAGCGGGAACTACTTCGACATTATCCAAGAAGTGGTGGCCTGCGGAAACGCTTATTATGATGACTTTTCCAGCACCAAGGTCCCTGCGTTGGCGGTACAGTCCCTGTCGGTAAGCGCCTGATTTTTAGGCGTTCATTACGCTCTCCTTTACACCCGTAAACACTTTTTCAGCCTGGTACCATGTTCCTGGGGCATTAAAAAGTGTATCTTATCTTCGTGAAAAGCCGGTGGTTTACACCGCAAAGGATAAAACATGATTGATGTAAAGGGAAAATGGTGCCTCGTTACCGGTGGATGCCGTGGTGTAGGTCGCCTGACTGCCATCGAAATGGCTAAACTAGGTGCAAACATTATCTTGCAGGGCCGCGACAAGGCCCATGCCGAGCCGGTGCTGGCCGAAATCAAGAAACTTGGCGTTGAAGGTCGTGCCGTAGGTTGCAATCTGGAAAGCGAAGCCGAAATCGATGCCGCTCTTGCCGAAATCGACAGCTGGGGCGTGCAGGTGGACCTGGTGTTCAATAACGCGGGCCTTATGAGCCATTATTTTACCGACTATCTGACCAACACCATGGACGATTTCCACCATGCCATGGCGGTGAATTTTTATGCTCCTATCAAGATAGCCTACCACTTTTTGCCGGGCATGATCAAGCGTGGTTTTGGCCGCATGCAACTCACCACCAGCGGTATCGCCAATGAGCCGGAACTGATGGGTTATGCTTGCGCCAAGGCTGCCCTCACCAAGTTCGTGAAGGATTTCGCCTGCAAGCTGAACGGTACCGACGTGATGATGAACGTGATGGATCCGGGTTGGCTACGTACGGACCTGGGTGGCCCTAACGCTCCTAACGCTCCCGAGACAGTGATTCCAGGCTCTATGGTGTCTGTGCTCTTGGACGACAAGAAGAGCGGTCGCTGGTTCAGCGCCCAGGAATTTACGGGCATGACCCTGGCCGACGCTGTCGAAAAGGGCAAGACCGTCGAAGCGTAAGTTTCTTCTACAGATTCTCCTTGAAGAAAGAAGGCTTCCCGATTCCGGGAAGCCTTTTCTCTTATAATGTCATTCCCGGCTTGACCGGGAATCGCCTTTTAAGCCAAAGCCATGATAATCGCGTCGCCCATTCCAACTGTACCGACCTTGGTGCAGCCTTCCTGGTAGATGTCGCCAGTGCGGAAGCCCTGGGCAATGACCTTTTCGCAGGCAGCTTCGATAGCCTTGGCCGCTTCTTCTTCCTTGAAGGTGTAGCGGAGCATGAGGGCCACGGAGAGGATCTGGGCGAGCGGGTTTGCGATACCCTTGCCTGCGATGTCCGGAGCGGAACCACCGGCCGGTTCGTACAGACCGAAGGAACCTTCGGCGATAGAAGCGGACGGGAGGAGGCCCATGGAACCGGTGAGCATTGCGCATTCGTCGGTGAGGATGTCGCCGAAGAGGTTCGGGCAAAGGAGCACGTCGAATTCACGCGGGCGCTTCAGGAGCTGCATGGCAGCGTTGTCCACGTAGAGGTGTTCGAGAGTCAGTTCCGGATAGTCCTTGATGACTTCGTTCACGACTTCGCGCCAGAGCACGCTCGTGGTGAGCACGTTGGCCTTGTCGATAGAGGCAACCTTCTTGTTGCGGAGCATAGCGGCGTCGAAAGCGAAGCGGGCAATGCGTTCGACTTCGTAGCGGCTGTACTTCATGGTGTCGAAGCCGATTTCTTCCTTGGAGCCCGGAACGCCTTCGCGGCCCTTCGGCTGGCCAAAGTAAACGTCACCCGTCAGTTCGCGGACGGTGAGGATGTTGAAACCGTCGCCAACGATGTCAGCGCGGAGCGGGCATGCACCAGCGAGTTCCTTGTAGACGCGGGCCGGGCGGAGGTTGCAGAAAAGCTTGAAGTGCTTACGGAGCGGGAGCAGTGCGCCGCGTTCCGGCTGCAGGTTCGGCGGAAGGTGTTCCCACTTCGGGCCGCCCACGGAACCGAAAAGAATACAGTCAGAAGCTTCGCCCAGCTTGAGGGTGCTTTCCGGCAGCGGAGAACCGCTTTCGTCGTAGGCGGCGCCACCGACGTTTGCCCATTCGGCGTTCACGTCGAAACCGAACTTCTTGGAAACGACGTCCAGCACGCGGACAGCTTCTTTCATGACTTCGGGGCCGATACCGTCGCCCGGAAGCACTGCAATCTTGTAATTCTTGCTCATTGTTAATCCTTGTTGAATTTGAACGCGGTGTAATTTAGAAAAAAATCGTTAGTTCGGCTTTTTCCGGATGACTGTAAGCAGCTTTTTGGCACGGCTTGCCCCCACTAATAGGAGCCGCTTCCAATTTTCGCGCTTACTGATTTCTTCAGGTTCTTCTACATCCACCAGAATGACGGCCAGAGCGTCCAGCCCCTTGATTCGGCGGACGCTAACGATATTGACCTTGTCCTTAGTAAGCTTCTTGCCTCCAACCTTGTTCCAGACAAAACGGTCGTCCTTGATTCCCTTGATTCCCGAAGAGGCTTCGCTGCGCATGGAAACTACGAGAATATCCTCTGGCGAGAACTTGTATTTGCTCATCAGTTCTTCATAGCAGCTTATTAGTAGTTTCTCTTGTTCTGACTTGTCGCTGTAAGTGACTTTCTTGACAGGTTTTCCTGGTGGCGTGTTGTTGTAGCATTGCAGGTGTATGTTGGTGTTGTCCTCGATCCACTTTAGGATTTTCTTGGTATTGCGGAAACTCCTGTTGAGCACCATGATGGGCATGGTCTGTACTTTCTCGTTGTCGATGCCATTTCGACCGCTGTCGTATAGCCGTTGGGCAGGGTCGTAAAAGACACGTACAAGGCCACGGTTTTCGTCTTGCAGAAGCGATATTAACGTGTCAATCCATACAGAAGAGAAGTCCTGAGCTTCGTCAATGAGAATGGCGTCAAAGAAAAATTTCTCCCTCTGTTTCTTGTCTTTGCTTAGCTTTGATTGAGCTTTTTCAAAGGCCTTTGGCAATTCTATGTCGTAATAAAGAGATTTGTCGGCGCCCATTTCTGGCCGGTTGTCTGCGGCCTTGGTGTACTTTTCGCACCAGTCGGAATAGGCGTTTACCTCGATAGCTCCGTATTCTATGCCGGCGTTGTCTTTGTTTTCGTGTTCTTTTTTTAGAATCGCCCTGATATCGGAGCGGAGCTCGTTGGCGAGCAGGTCGTTGTAGCAGGCGATGGCTACTCGTTTACCTAGTTTCGAAAGGCGGAGCGCTTCCCACACGACAATTCTTGATTTTCCAGACCCGGCAACCCCTTCGACTTTTATCCGCTGGTTCCTGGAAATGGATTCCATCAACATCTGCTGCATTTCTGTAGCTTGATCGGAATAATACCCATCGTCAAGTAGCAGGTCCGTTTCGGAAGGGATACCGCCATTTCCGTCAAAGATATCTAGCAGGGTACCGAAGGCTTTCTCATCTAGATATTCGTTGATAAAGGGATATCCTTTATTCGTTGAATCGGGGGTTTCCAATGCTTCAATCAATTTCTTTTCAAACCGCTTCACGTCCAGCATGTCAGTGCGTAAAATCGTTTGTCTTCGGGATATTTCTACTAGGGGAATTCCCGCCATGGTGTCCATATCGCTAAAGCATACGGCCCACTGAACACGTACTTTGTAAGGCCCTTTGCCTTCAGGAGCCTGTAACAGGACTTTCAGAAGGTCGTGCAAGGGGCTTATCAATGAAGAAACTTGGTCACGGGGACTTTTATCTAGGGGATCTTTGTTTTGCATCCAAATGACCTCGCCCTTGGGGGAAGTCTTGGTATATATTTTCCCTGACTTACATTCTACCAGTAAAACGCCGTGTACGCGGTGGTAAAGAATTGCGTCTATTTCTCGGAGCGTTGAATCGCAGAATTCCGTAGGTTTCCATTTGCGGTTCATCCAGACGAGCCAATCGTCGTCTAGAAGACCGGCGATGCGGGCAAAGGCTCTTTCTGATCGTGATTTATTATTGGGAGTAATGTTTGCACGAATGGTCATTACGACTCCTGTTTGGTTGAATGAGCGGAAAGTTCTCGCGGGTGATGCTCGCGATGTTCCTGCTTGATAAATTCCTTGTCAATGTGGGTGTAGATTTGCGTGGTGCTGATGTCGGCATGGCCGAGGAGTTCTTGTAGTACACGTAAATCCATGCCCGCTTCCAGACAGTGGGTGGCAAAACTGTGACGGAAGGTATGGGGCGATACCTGCTTGGTCAGATGGGTTGTGTGCTGTTGCACGATCTTCCAAGCCCCCATGCGACTCATGGGCTTGCCTCGGGAGTTTAAGATCACGTTGTCCGTGGTTGGGTTTGTGTGCGGACGTCCGTAATCTTTATCCTCAATCCAAGCGCGTAGATTTTCCTTGGCCTTGCTGCCTAGGGGAATCAGTCGTTGTTTGTTGCCCTTGCCGATAGGCATGAGCCATTCGTTATCTAGGTCAAGCTGTGAAAGCTTTATGCCCAAAGCTTCTGAAATGCGGAGTCCGGCGCTGTACATAAGCTCGAACAGGGCTGTATCCCTAAGGGGGTTCTTGCCGTTGGCGGCACTTTCAAAGACGCTGTCTACCTCTTCCCGGGTTAGGTATTCCGGCAGGTAGTGACCCAGTCTTGGGGTCGCCAGCATGGATTCGGTGCTATAGCCGTACTCCTTCTGCTGTTCCATGTACTTGAGGAACCCTCGCAGGCTGGAAAAATGCCGGGCTACCGACGTGGGGGAGTATTCCGCCTGCCCTGCAGTGAACGTCAAAAATTCGTCCAGTTTTGGGGGAGTTAGGTCCTTCAGGTCGATCTTGTTGTCGTCGAGCCAGCCCACGAAATGCCTCAAGTCCTCCTGGTAGCTCTGGATGGTCTTGGGGGAAAGGTTCCGTTCCACTCCCAAGAAGGCCAGGTAGGCGTCCATACGGTTCGTGTTCATGCTCATATAATTAAATATAGTACTTAGAGCTTAGATGTATTTTTTTTCAAAAATCCCCTTGACAGCGTCCTTGTCCTTTTCTATAATTGACCCCGTCCAAGCGACAATGGATGATTAGCTCAGTTGGTAGAGCAGCTGACTCTTAATCAGCGGGTCGCAGGTTCGACCCCTGCATCATCCACTAAATGCCGAAATTCGCAAGATTTCGGCATTTTTATTTGCATTTTTTAAGCACCGCCAGGTGCCCACGCAAATAATCCACTCTACCATAAGAATGCTACCTAAATGAAGTGGATTATTAAGTGTAGGGTAGGTCTTAGGGAGGGTGGAACCCTCCCTAGTTGTTATAAGTCATATTTATCCAGAGGGTGTGGTCTGCCCCCTCTTTTTTATGTATCTTTTCCCCAATAAGCATCTTTGCCACCGTCGGTGGTAAGGTATTGTCAAGGAATTTTTATGAAGATTGTATTGCCGGTTGCAGGAAGCGGTGTAAGGCTCCGTCCATACACAGAGGACCGCCCGAAGTGCTTGCTGCCCGTAGCTGGAAAGACCATTATCGACTGGATTGTGGAAGATTCTCTCCCGCTTGAACCCAGCGAGACTATTTTCATTACGGGCTACAAGGCCGACCAGATGGACGCCTTCCTCAAGGACCGGGAATGCTGGGGCAAGACCCGGACCGTCCGCCAGGAGAATCCCCAGGGTTTGGGCGAGGCCATATCCCTTGCGCTTCCGTATGTGGATGACGACGAGCCTATGCTGATCATTCTGGGTGATACGCTTTTCGAGGCCGACCTGTCCATCTTGAAGAACGAAACTGAAAACGTGCTCTACACCTTCAAGGTGAAGGACCCGTCCCGCTTTGGCGTGGCGGTGACCGACAGCACCGGCTCAATCCAGAAGTTGGTGGAAAAGCCCCAGGAGTTTGTTTCCGACGAGGCTATCGTGGGTATTTACTTCATCAAGGACGTGAAGGTCTTGAAGGAATCCCTGAAGTACCTGATGGACAACAATGTCCGTACCAAGGACGAGTTCCAGCTGACCGACGCCCTGGAAATGATGCTCCAGAAGGGCTGCAAGTTCCATACGGCCCCGGTAAAGAAGTGGCTGGACTGTGGCCTTATTGAGACCCTGCTTGCTACCAATGCCGAAGTCCTTTCTCGTAACGACAACTCGGGCGATGCGTCCTTCCCCGGAACGACGGTCGAAGGCCCCTGCCATATCGGCAAGGACGTGGTCATCGAGAACTGCAAGATCGGTCCCAACGTGGCCGTAGGTGACGGTTGCGTGCTGAAGAACTGCACTATCAAGAACGCTATCCTGTGGGACCGCGTCCAGGTGAAATACGGCTCCATCCAGGATACGATTCTACATCGGTAAAGATGGGCTGCCCCCGACGAACGAAGGGGTGGAGAGCAACGAAGTGCGAACCAGGGGAAGGCTTTCCCCTTTTTATTTCAGATTTATGAATTCGGATTTCAGAGTTGTATTCTAAAAAAATTCCGAACTCCGAATTCCGAATTACCTCTCCAGCTGGAAGAACACGGCGGCCAGCGGCGGAAGCTTGATATTCAGGCTCCACTGGCGGTTCTGCCACGGGATGTCCTGCGTCCAGACTTCGCCAAGGTTACCCACGTTGGACCCGCCGAACATTTCGGCGTCGGTGTTGAAGATTTCTTTCCAGGCTCCGCGGGTGGGGGCGCCCAGGCGGTAGTCGTGACGGACCACCGGCGTGAAGTTGAACACGCACAGAATCTGGTTGCCATGGTCGTCCTTGCGGACAAAGGAAACGATGGAATTGTCGGCGTCGTCGCACCAGATCCATTCAAAGCCGGTGTGGTAGTGGTCGATTTCCCAGAAGGGAGCGTTTTCCTTGTAGATGTAGTTCAGAACCTTCACCATCTGCAAAAGCTTTCCGTGGCTGTCCCAGGTGATCAGGTGCCAGTCCAGAGACTGCTTCTCGTTCCATTCCCGGAACTGCCCGAACTCGTTGCCCATGAAGTTCAGCACCTTGCCCGGGTGGGCGTACTGGAATGCATAGGTGAGTCGGAGGTTCGCAAATTTCTGCCAGTTGTCGCCAGGCATCTTGCCAAGCATGGATCCCTTGCCGTGGACCACCTCGTCGTGGCTGAACACCTGGATGAAGTTCTCGCTGTAGGCGTAGACCATACTGAAGGTGAGCTGGTTGTGGTGGTACTTGCGGTGGATGGGCTCGTGCTCGATATAGGAGAGGAAGTCGTTCATCCAGCCCATGTTCCACTTGTAGTGGAAGCCCAAGCCTCCCTGCTCTGGCGGGCGGGTGATGCTGGGGAAGCTGGTGGATTCTTCGGCAATGAGAATAGCGTGGGGCGTGAGACGGCCCATGATGCTGTTCAGGTGCTTTAAGAACTCGATGGTGTCGTAGTTGATGTTGCCGCCGTCCTTGTTAGGAACCCACTGGCCGGGGCCCTTACCGTAATCTAGGTAGAGCATGGAGGCCACGGCGTCTACGCGCAGACCGTCGCAGTGGAATTCCTTGAGCCAGTACATGGCGTTGGCGATAAGGAAGTTCTTGACTTCGTTACGGCCCAGGTTAAAGATGTAGGTGCCCCAGTGGGGGTGTTCGCCCTGGCGTGGGTCGGCATGCTCGTAGCAGGCGGTGCCGTCGAAGCGGCCAAGCGCATGGGCGTCTTTGGGGAAGTGGGCGGGAACCCAGTCCAGAATTACGCCGATTTCGTTCTGGTGGCAAAGGTCTACAAAATGCCTAAACTGGTCAGGGGTACCGTAGCGGCTGGTGGGGGAGTAGTAGCCCGTCACCTGGTAGCCCCAAGATTCGTCCAAGGGGTGCTCGGCCAGCGGCAAGAATTCTACGTGGGTGTATCCCATTTCCTTCAGGTAGGGGATCAGCCTTTCAGAAAGCTCGTCCCAGTCCAAGAAGCGGTCGGGGTTCGCGGGGTCGCGCCTCCAGGAGCCGGCGTGGACTTCGTAGATGTTCATGGGAGATCCGAAGACCTTGGTGGCCCAGTGGGTCTTCATGTAAAGCTCGTCGCCCCATTCGTAGCCGTCCAGGTGGGTGACGATGGAGGCGGTGGCGGGGCGCACTTCGGAAAGCTTGGCCAGCGGGTCCACCTTCACGTGGAGGTTGCCGTCGGCGCCGTGGATCTCGAAACGGTAGAGTTCGCCTTCGCCGATGTTCGGGATAAAGATTTCCCAAATGCCGGAGCTGCCCAGCATGCGCATCTGGTGACGGCGGCCGTCCCAGCTGTTGAAGTTGCCTACCACGGAGACGGACTTGGCATTGGGGGCCCAGACGGCGAACTGCACGCCCTTGAAGCCCTGGTGTTCCACCAGGTTCGCGCCCAGTTTGCGGTAAAGCTCGTAGTGGGTGCCGCTAGAAATCAGGTGCCGGTCAAATTCCGAAAGCACAGGCTGGAAAGCGTAAGGGTCGGTGACGGTGTACTCGATGCCGTCGCCCTGCTTGATAATCAGGTTGTAGAAGAATGGCTCAAAATCCATGTCCAGGATGGCTTCGTAGAATCCGGTGTCGCCCAGCTTCACAAAGTCGAATTCCACCTCGCCGTCGCAGGATTCGCCCCGCACGAAGGAGGCCTGGGGCTGGTAGGTGCGGATGACCGTCTTGATGCCCTTGTCGGTATCCAACGGGTGGATGCCCAGCACCGAGAACGGATCGCTGCAGTAAAAGTCCCAAATTGGCAACATCTGGTCACGGGTTAGCGTGGTAAAGTCATTCCAATCCATAAATACTCCTCTTGAACGTCATAAATATAACATTAAGAAATTATCTTTACACCCAAAAATGGAGGCTTTATGGCTATTGCGATGGAAGAGACGGTGAATCCCATGCAGTTTAACCAGGTGTTCAAGGTGACGCCGGAAATGATTGACGACAACCACCATTTCAACAACGTGTGGTCCGTGCAGTGGATTCAGGACATCGCCATCGCCCACTCTGAATCGGTAGGCGGCACCGCCCTCATGAAAAGCCTTGGCGCCGGCTGGATGATCCACGTGCAGCATGTGGAATACAAGAACCAGGCGTTTTTGGGTGACGAAATCAAGGGCACTACCTGGGTCGCCGCTTATGGCAAGGTGGCCACCATTCGAAAGTGCAAGTTCGAGCGGGTGTCCGACGGCAAGGTGATTTTCGAATCCGAGACCCAGTGGGTGCTGGTGGACCTGAACCGCGGCCGCCCCATGGCCATTTCCGACGAGATGAAAAAGCTGTACGTGGGCTAGAGCCCGAGAAATTTTTTCGCAATCCTCTGGATTTTTGCCCGCAGGCCTTTGTCCCCGTTTTTGTGGTAGGGCGGATAGAAGAACTTCATGGAATCCAGCACACCTTGGAACATCACGTTCCTTTCGTGGCTGAAGGTCTTGAATCCGTAAATTCCGTGGTAGTTCCCGGTCCCGCTCATGCCCACTCCGCCAAAGGGTACCGACAGGTTTTCAATCTGTAAAATGCAGTGGTTTACGCAGGTGGAACCGGCGGTGGTTTCGCCTAGGACCCGTTGAATGTTTCGTTCCGATTTTCCGAAGATGTATAGTGCGAGCGGTTTCGGGCGTGATTGTACGAACTGGATTGCCTCATCGAGCGAATCGTAGGCCACAATGGGGAGGATTGGTCCAAAGATTTCGCTATCCATGATGCTCATGTCGGCGGTGACTCCCGTAAGCACGGTAGCGGGAGTGTAGCGGTTTTCTGCATCTTCGGGCGTAAAGGTTCCGCCTATGACTGCGTTGGCGCCTTTTGCCAGGGCGTCTTCTACCAGCGTCTTGTGGCGTTCTACCGCACGGGCTTCGATGATGTGGACAAAGTTTTCGCTATTGCGACGCTCTTCATCTGTAGAGCCGTACATCTTTCGGATGTTTTCTGCCACTGCTTCGGCCAGGGGTTGTACCAGTTTTGTTGGGCAAAGCACGTAGTCGGGGGCGATACAGGTCTGACCCGCATTCAGGCACTTGCCCCAGGCTATCTTTTGTGCGGCGTCTTTGATTTGAACGTCATCAAGGGTAATGACGGGTGATTTTCCGCCCAGTTCTAGCGTGACGCCGGCATGAACCTTGGCAGCACACTGTGCCACGTGGGCGCCCACCCTGGGGCTCCCGGTAAAGAACATGTGGTCGAAGGGGAGGGAAAGCAGCCTGTCGCCCAGAACCGCACCGTCGCCAAGTACTACGGCCACTTCGTCTTTCGGAAAAACTTCTGCCATCAGGGATTCCAGGAACTGGCTTGCCTTTGGAGTCTTGTGGCTGGGCTTTGCGATGACTGTATTCCCGGCGGCAACGGCGGCCACAATGGGGGAGACAAACAGCAATAGGGGATAGTTCCACGGGGCCATGATTAGCACGCGGCCCTTGGGCTCAAAACGGCGGACGCTTTTGTTGGTGGGGAATAGGGGGCTCCAGCTGCCATCTTTGTCTTCCATCCATTCTTCTAGATGGGCAACGGCGTAGTCTATTTCGGAGAGTGCGGGGTACACCTCGCAGAGTTGGGCTTCCATTTTAGACTTGTGGAAGTCTTCCCACACGGCGTCGTAAAATTCCTGCTGCCGTGCAGTCAGTGCCTTGCGGAGTTTCAGCAGTTTTACGATCCGCTCTTTTGTAGTGGTCTTGGCAATTTCCCAGCGCTTTTTACCCTGGGCTTCAAACAGTTCTTCTAGAGACAATTCTTGGTTCATGGCGTTATCTAATTTACATTCTTTTGGCCTTGCTTGTGAAATTTTTGTAAATTGGGGGTGTTGACGGGAGGTCGCTATGGATAGTTCAAGGATTCTTAAAAGGTTCGGCCTTGTCGCATCTTTAATACTGTGTCTTCATTTTTCTTGCTTTGCCCAGGCCAATTACTCTACCTCGGAGTTGGATACCCTGGTGGCAAACATTGCTCTGTATCCGGACCCGCTGTTGGTGCAGGTGCTGGACGCTTCCACCTACGGGAACCAGATTCCCGCTGCCGCCATCTGGGCGGAGTCTCACAAGAATATGAAGGGGGAGACCCTGGCCTCTGCCATTGAGGAGGCGAACCTGCCTTACGACCCCAGCGTCCTTGCGCTTTTGCCTTTCCCGTCGGTGCTTTCCATGATGGATAAGTACCGCACTTGGACAGACCAGCTGGGCGACGCCGTTACCAACCAGAAAGAGGAGGTGATGGAGGCTGTGCAGCGGATGCGCCAGAAGGCCTACGACTATGGACATTTGAAGACAAACGAACAGGTGAAGGTGGTGACGGGTGACAACATCACCATCTACCCGGTACAGAAGGAATACGTGTATGTGCCGGTCTACAACCCCCGCGTGGTCTACTATGTGCGTTACGACGGTTACACCCGCGTGTACTATGGTCAGGGTGTTTGGCTCGGGACCTGGTTTGGCGAGTGGGGTTGGGGCTCTTGCTGGATCGATTGGGGCCCGAGGGTGATTTACGTGCGCAACACCCGCTGGTATGCCCACAGGCCCATTCCTAGGCACCCGAGGCGTTACCGTCCGCCCCACCATTTCAACAGTCCGCCTCCGAGAAGGCCCGCTCCGGCGCCCGCTAGCCGTGTGGCGCCCGCACCTGCAGCCCGCATGTCGACGGCTCCGGCACCTGCTGCTCGTGTGAGCCCGGCGCCCGCCCCCCGTTCTGCAGCACCGGCACCTGCTGCTCGTGTGGCTCCTGCTCCGCGCGTTATGACTGTTCCGGCACAGAGCTACACCTATCCCTCGGCAAGCCCGTCTCCTGCGGCTAGACGCCCGCTCCCGGCTTCAGGCGGCATTGAACCCGAAAGGCTCCCGAGCCGCTATGTGGATAGCGACGACGATAATTCTAGACGTAACGACAACCGGCGTTACGAGCCCAGAAGCCAGAGCGGTTCGGGTACTCAGCCAGCACCTAGGGCCAGGACTTCCTCCTCCCCGAAACCAAGGTCTTCGGGACGTTTCTAGGGCCCCGCATTCTTTTTTATTACTATATTCAACAGACCCGCGAGGGTGCCCAGCGGCAGACGCCGCCGGGTCGTTTAACTTAGGGCCTCTTCGGAAGATCAGGACCCTCCAATTGGAAAATGAATCATGGATTTTTCTGCCATTATTGCTGAAGAGCTGAAACTTGAAACCTGGCGAGTCGCAAAGGCGCTCGAACTTATGGACCAGGGGGGCACTATCCCCTTTATCGCCCGTTACCGCAAGGACCAGACGGGAACTTTGAACGAAATTGAACTCCGCGACATCAGCCACCGTCGCGACTACCTGCAGGAACTTGCCGACCGCAAAGAGACCATCCTCAAGAGCATCGAGGAGCAAGGCAAGCTGACTCCGGAACTGAAGGCCCAGATCGAGGCCTGTAAGGACAAGACCCTGCTTGAAGATATTTACGCCCCCTACAAACCCAAGAAGCGCACCCGTGCCACCATCGCAAAGGAACTTGGATTGGAGCCTCTCGCACGCCTTATGTGGGAGCAGGAAAACACAGGCAACACTCCCGAAGAAATTGCCCGCATTTACCTTTCCGAAGAAAAGGGCCTTGCCGACCCGAAGGCTGCCCTCAAGGGTGCCGCCGACATTTTGGCCGAAGAAGTGGCCGACAATACGGAATACCGTCAGTACCTCCGCGCCCAGATGGAAAAGAAGGGCGTCATGGTGTCCAAGGTCAAGAAGGATTTCGAAAAGCAAGAGACCAAGTTCAAGGACTACTACGACTTCAGCGAACCCGTTTCCAAGATCCCGAGCCACCGTATGCTGGCGCTTCGCCGTGGCGAAAAGGAGAAAGTGCTCCGCCTTTCTATCGAGGTTCCTACCGAGGAACTGGTGGGCTACCTGAAGGCTCAGGTCATCAAGAAGGATTCCGTGTGGAAACCCTACCTGGAAGACATGTGCCAGGACGCTTGGGAGCGCCTGTTGCAGCCCAGCATGGAAAGCGAAGTGCGCCTGCTTCTGAAGGACGCTGCCGAAGAGGAGGCTTTCAAGGTGTTCAGCAAGAACCTGCAGGATGTGCTGCTGGCCGCCCCGGCTGGCCACAAGGCCGTGCTCGCTTTGGACCCGGGTTTCCGTACAGGTTGCAAGGTGGCTGTTCTGGATGAGAACGGCAAGTTCATGGATCATGGCGTGATTTATCCCCACGAGCCCAAGAACGACAAGGCTGGTGCCTGCGTGTACCTGATGCAGCTTATCGACAAGTACAAGATTGACCTGATTGCCATTGGTAACGGTACCGCAAGTCGTGAAACCGACGCCTTCTGTGGCGAGATGGCCCTGAAGTTCAAGGGCAAGGTTCCGCCCCGCGTCATCGTGAGCGAAGCCGGTGCTTCTGTGTATAGCGCAAGCATGATCGCCATCCAGGAATTCCCCAAGGAAGACGTGACCACCCGTGGAGCCATTTCCATCGGTCGCCGCCTGCAGGATCCGCTGGCGGAACTCGTGAAGGTGGACCCGCAGTCTATTGGTGTGGGCCAGTACCAGCACGACGTGAACCAGCGTGAACTGAAGAAGCGCCTGGACGAAGTGGTGGAAAGCTGCGTGAACATGGTGGGCGTAGACGTGAACAGCGCCTCTGCTCCGCTTCTTGCCCATGTGGCAGGCCTCAGCAGCACCCTTTCTGAAGCCATTGTGAAGTACCGCGAAGAGAACGGTGCCTACGCTAGCCGTGAAGCCTTGAAGAACGTGAAGGGCTTTGGCCCCAAGGCCTTTGAACAGGCTGCCGGCTTTATGCGTATCCCCGGTGCCGAGAACCCGCTGGATGATTCCGCCGTGCACCCCGAAAACTACGCCCTGGTCGAAAAGATGGCCGAGAAGGCTGGCGTTTCTGTGAAGGACATGGTGGGTAATGCCGAGGCGGTGAAGGCTATCAAGGTGGACGAGTTCCTCTCTGACGAGGTGGGTAAGGCTACCTTGGACGATATTTTGAAGGAACTCCAGAAGCCCAGCCGCGACCCCCGTAAGGAATTCCGTTATGCCAAGTTCGATGACCGCATCAAGACCATCAACGACCTGGTGACGGGCAGCTGGATGGAAGGTGTGGTGACCAACGTGGCCAACTTCGGTGCCTTTGTGGATATAGGCGTCCATCAGGACGGCCTGGTCCACGTTTCTGAAATTAGCGACAAGTTCATTGCCGACGCTAAGGAAGCCCTGACGGTGGGCGACATCGTAAAGGTCCGTGTGGTGGCGGTAGATGCAAACCAGAAGCGCATCAGCCTTTCCATGAAGCAGGAACAGACCGACGGTGTGGCAGGCGCAGGCGCTAGTGGCCCGCGCGGCCAACGCGTTGGTGGACCCAAGGGCGGTTTTGGTGGCCGCGGCCGCGATAACCGCGGCGGACGCCCCCAGGGGGGCATCCAGGGCCACGCGACCATCGCCGACCTGAAGAACAAGATTGCCGGTAAGGATCGTCCGGGTGCAGCTCCCAAGAAGCCCGCCCCGCAGGTCCAGATTGGCAAGATGAACTCCATGCTGAAGCAGATTATGAAAAAGGCCAAGTAGATTTGACAGTGACGGAGTGCTTGCACTCCGGCATTTGCAAATCTACGGGCCTAGCGCTCCGCAGTAGCGCCAAAGCGAAGTAGGCGAGAGATACAGAATTGCTTGCAATTCTGCATCCGAGCCGCCCTGAGCTTGCACTCCGCAGGAGTGCAAAGGCCAAATAAGACCGTTCGGCTCCAGACAGAGCGGCCTCTACGGTCTCGCCTCACTCTCGCAACCACGCCTCGTTATAATACGAGGCGTTTGTTGCTCACAAAGCGAGAAGCTTACGCACCGCAAGGGGCCCTGTGGGCGCCCTCCCTAGTTGTATAAAGTCCTTCGTCTTGTAAAAAAAAGCCCGACCTAAGGTCGGGCTCTTAAATTCTTAAATCAAGTTTTTATCAGTCCCCGGTGAAGATAATCACCAGCACAGAAGCCACGAAGGCGGCGGACACGATCAGGAATTCCCAGGGATTTTCCATGATGGAGGACTTGGCAGAAGCGGTAGATTCGGAAGGAGCGGCGGCTTCAGCCTTGGCAGCTTCTTCGGCGGCCTTCTTGTCAGCTTCGGACTGCGCAAGAGCGGCGCTGTCTACAGGAGCTTCCTCGGCCTTGGTTTCCAGCACTTCGGCGGAGTCGGCCTTGGTGGTGTCGGCGGCAGCTACGGCTTCGGCAGGAGCAGCGGCAGAGTCAGCCGGGGCGGCTGTGGAGTCGGCTGCGGCAGCTTCAGCAGGAGCGGCAGCAGAATCAGCCGGGGCAGCGGCGGCGGCTGGTGCAGCTTCAGCAGCAGGAGCAGCAGAGTCAGCCGGGGCAGCAGCGGCGGCTTCGGCTGGGGCAGCAGCTTCAGCAGGAGCGGCAGCTTCGGCAGCAGGTGCAGCAGCGGGAGCAGCGGCAGGAGCGGCAGCTTCGGTCTTTGCGGGTGCGGCTGCAGGAGCAGCTGCGGGAGCCTTGGCGGCATCGGCTGCGAAAGCGATCGCTGTAGCAAACACGGTTGCCATCAAAATCTTCTTCATCATAGAACACGTTCCTTTTTAAGGTTAATTTCAATTTATACATGACAAAAATAATACTTCTAGAGACGTTTTGCTAATAAAAAAAGAAAAAAATCCTTAAAAGTCGTTTTTTTGTCGTTTTATCGGCGTTTTTTACAAGAAAAAGGACTCCATTGGGTTTGGACAAGCCCTTTTGGTCAGTTTTTTCAGATGGGCAACGAGAAGGTAGTTACTAGTTCCAAAGCTCTAGTTACTAGATTTTCACCGAAACTCCTAGTAACTAGGAACTACTAACTATTAACTGCGCCTTTGGCGCCCAAATTACTATGGCATTCAAATACGAAGCGACCGTGCAACACGGCGAAGACAAGACTGAATACGTGAACCTCGGCAAAGAAGGCATCTCCATCGCCGAATTCGAAGGCAAGAAAATTCTGAAAGTGGCCCCCGAAGCCCTCACCAAGATTGCCCAGGCGGCATTCGAAGAAGTGAGCTTCAGGCTTCGCCCGGCCCACACCCAGAAGGTGGCCAAGATCCTTCAGGACCCGGAAGCTTCCGATAACGACAAGTTTGTCGCCCTCACGCTCCTCAAGAATGCCTGCGTGGCCGCTAAGGGTATTCTCCCGTTCTGCCAGGACACTGGTACCGCCATTTGTATTTGCCACAAGGGCCAGCAGGTCTGGACCGGCGCCGACGATGCGAAGGCGATTTCCGAAGGTATCTACAACGCCTACACCGGCAAGAACCTGCGCTACAGCCAGATCGCTCCCCTCACCATGTACGAAGAGAAGAACACGGCTTGCAACCTCCCTGCCCAGATTGACATCCACGCCGAAGAGGGCGCCGACCTCAAGTTCCTGTTCGTGGCCAAGGGCGGTGGCTCTGCCAACAAGACTTACTACTGGCCCATGACCAAGGCGCTCCTCAACCCGAAGTCCCTTGAAAAGTTCATCAGCGACAAGGTGAAGACTCTCGGTACAGCGGCATGCCCCCCGTACCACCTGGCCATCGTGATTGGCGGGACCTCTGCTGAAATGAATACCCACACCGTGAAGCTCGCCAGCTGCGGCTACCTGGACGACCTTCCGACCACCGGTAGCGAAGGCGGTCGTATGTTCCGCGACGTGGAAATGGAAGAAAAGGTTTTGCACATCTGCCAGAAGACGGGTATTGGCGCCCAGTTCGGCGGCAAGTACTTTGTGCACGACGTGCGCGTGATCCGCTGCCCGCGCCATGCGGCAAGCTGCCC
>CAMHOW010000031.1 GCA_946186895.1 uncultured Fibrobacter sp. | reverse complement strand
GGGAGATGATGTCCTTGAGGGCATCCTGAACTTTCTTTGCCATTTTATATCCTTTATCGGCAGGCTCTTTGGCGTGCCGGACTAGGAACCTACCTGGATGATAGGCCCTGACGGGGCAATAATTTAGAAAAAAAAGTCCCGCAGATCGATGCGGGACTCTTCTTTTAAGACCCAATGGGAATTAGGTTTTGGAATCCTTGAAGTATTGGGCAGTATTTTTAGCACCAGCCTTCTTCAACGCCTTGATTATCTGAGTATAACCTTCATTCGTGGCCCAGTCGAGCACAGACCAGCCGTTGCTACTCTTAGCGTTCACGTCAACACCCTTGTTGATAAAGAACTGCACGGCCTCCACTTTACCGCTTTTGACAGCCCAATGAATCGGGAAAAAGCCTTCCGTACCCGTGTCGCGTTCTTCAAACTTGGCACCTACGGCATCCAACTCTTCCAACATAGTCACATTGCCAGCCTTGGCGGCAACGACGACAGCCTCAGTCAGAGAAATAAGCGTACCTTCGTTGCAGTAGCGTGCTTCCGGGTTGTACAGAGGAGAATCTTCGGCTTCACCACACTTGGGCATGTCCGTAGGAGTGGTGCTGGCCTTGCAATACTGAGTTTCCGGGTTGTACAGGAGAGCGTCTTCGGCATCGCTGCACTTGGGCATGTCCGTAGGAGTGGTGCCGTCCTTGCAATACTGGGTCTTGATGTTATAGGTCTTGTCTCCGCACTTGTTCACGACTTCTTCGACGCTGCCAGAGCCACCCTTGCCGCTCCCCTTCTTGGAGCTGCTGGATTTTTCCTTGCAACGATGATCAGCGCATTCTTCTCCGGAGGCACTAGATTCGGGATCCGAACCGCCCTTGTCGGCCGAGGCCTTAGGCTTATCGGTTGTGCCTTCTGCATCTTCAATGGTTTCTTCCAATTTCTCAATCTGCTTTTTCAGATCTTCTTCATCAAGACCTTCCTTGATCTTTTCCAATGTAGCAGAGTCGGTGACTTCCACCCAGTTGTTCTCAAAGCAAGCGAAGTAGGCGGTGTCTACTTTTGCCACTTCCATCTCGCAGGTGTCCGGGAGGGCGGTTTCGCTCTTGTAGCTGGGAATTTCGTAGGAACTGCTGGATGTATCATCACAGGCGGTGAGGCATGCCACGGCGGCAAGTGCCATAGCCGATGTCCACAGTATTTTTTTCATTATTTTCTCCTTTTTGGATTTTTCAATCCCAAATGTGCACCGAAATATAGAAAAGAATGTATGGAATAATTCGTGATTCAAAGCACAATACGTAATGTGAAATGTGGGTTGTGAGTTTAATCACAAACTCGCAAGTCGCCAAATTATTCTATATTACCCTCACATCTATGAAACGCCTCGTTTCCATACTCCTGTTCACCCTCCCCCTTTGCCTTTGGGCAAAGGAAGACGGCATGGCCGAAAATGCCGTGCCCCTGGTGGACCAGCCTAAAGAGGCTAGTATCGAAACTGTCGCCGAAGCACCAACAAGCCAAGCGACCGAGGCCGATGATCCTGCCGGGGCCGCAGAGCTCACCGAAGCAGAAAAGCTTATCCAGCAGGAGCTGGCCGAAATCGAGGCCGAAAATCTTGAAACCGCCGAAGCGGACTCCCTTGCCGAAGAGGGCGAAGAAGGCTCTGAAGGCGAAGCCGGAGCCGAAAGCGAAGAAGCAGACGCCGAACTGGCCGCCGACATGGCCGCTGCCGATTCTGCTGCAAGCGATTCTGCCGTCAAGTCCCTATTCCTAGACATGACCGCCTCGGTCATGCCTTCTGAAAGCCGCCGTATCTCTGGCCCCTACGGAATTCGCACCTACCGCATGCATCGTGGCGTAGACCTAGGGCTCTGCCACGGCGAAGACCGCACCATCGTAGCCGCCTTTGCAGGCAAGGTGGTCAAGACCCGGAACCAAGGCCGCCGCAGAGGTTACGGCAAGTACGTAATCCTAGACCACGGGAACGGGCTTACCACCCTGTACGCCCACCTGGCCAGCTGGAAAGTAAAAGTCGGCGACACCCTGCAGGCCGGCGACACCATCGGCGTAGGCGGCAACACAGGACGCTCCTTCGGGGCTCACCTGCACTTCGAGATGCGCTACAACGGGCTCTATATTGACCCCTCCACCGTCTTTGACTTTGAGAACGGCAAATTCCGCTGGGAACAAACAGAAATCGACCCTGTAGCCCTACAGGCCAACGAGGATTTTTACCAGAAAGAACTGTCCAAACACCGCTACTACAAGGTGCGCCGTGGGGACTGCCTCGGAAAAATCGCCCGCAAGTACGGAATTTCTATACGTAGACTCAAGCAGCTGAACGGCCTCAAGAGCAACATGATCCGTCCGGGCCAAGTGCTGCGCTGCTCGTAGCGAGCTCTCAGCAATACTTGCCGGCCTATTTTTTCTTCTTTTCTTTCAGATTGACCTTCCGTTCCTTGGAACGGAGCCTTTCCCATGGAGCAAAAGAAACTATGGGGAAAAGGAAAGCATAGAACCACAAGTTGAAGGCAAGCCACATGCCGGCAGCTTCAGCAACCTTCACACCGGAAATTCCCGACTTGCCCATATCAAGCAACAGGGCGGCCACCGCCAAGAGCGATGACACAGCCACCGGCACCAACAACTTTTTACCACT
This sequence comes from uncultured Fibrobacter sp., assembly GCA_946186895.1. Taxonomy (GTDB): domain Bacteria; phylum Fibrobacterota; class Fibrobacteria; order Fibrobacterales; family Fibrobacteraceae; genus Fibrobacter. Next base: position 26,800 of record CAMHOW010000031.1, on the reverse strand, counting down.
ACGAATCAGGGCGCCTGCCTGGGGCGAACCTTCGGCAAGAAGCTTCGCAGAAGAAAGAGACAAAGCCAAGATCGAAGCAAAGCCCACAGCGGAGAAAACCGCCCATACCAAGTAGGCCGGAGCAAAGGCGGGCACCAACGCCACAATGGCAGTCAGGAGCACCCAGCTAAAGGCAAAGGGGAAAAGGACATTGGCAACGCCCAGTTTTGCAAAGAGCAGAAGCAGCAGGGCCACGCCGGCAAACACGCCATAGAATATCAGGACCATGCTTTCGGCACCGCCAAGGGCATACAAGGCAAAAGTCATGGAGCACAGGCCAAGCAAGCCCGCAATCCCACCTCGAACGCCAGTAAAAACAAACAGCAGCACCACCAGAGCCACCGCAGAGACCGTGAGATACTGCCCGCCCTGCCACAAGGCGGCAAAGCCTTCATGTTCGGCAAGCCACATTCCAAGCGATTCCGAAGAGGCTACCGGCATAGAAACCATGGCCTGCCAACGGGTGGCCACAAAGGACACCGACAAGATAACGAGCAACACCACAGAAATCAGTCGAAACCTCAAGAACAGTTCCAACAACTTCTGAATCTTCCCCGGTTTTTCACGCAAATCCATTCTTTACCTCGATATAAGCAATTTTTGTTTCTTTGTCCAAGTCTTTTTCTTGAAGGAATCCTGAGCTTCCACCTCACTACGGACCACATAATGATAGAGTCCGTTAGCCAAAAGCCTTCCGTGGTTGTCGCGGCCATTCCAATGGGTCACTCCCGAAACGGCATTCTTGATGACCTTCACCAGGCGACCGTTCTGGTTATAGATGAAGATATTCACCGTAGAATTACGGTTCACAGCCAGGTTCTTGAAATAGAAGGTCGTGCCCTTCTTGCCCATGGGGTTAGGTACATTGAACACATCTTGCAGACCGGACTTCATTTCTTCGGTCAGTTCCAGATTCAGCGTCTTGGTGGCCACATTGCCCAAAACGTCTTGCGCCCTAACCTTGAAGACGTACTTTCCTTCGGGATAATTTTCGGCATTGAACGTTTTACGCACCACCACCTTCTTGGAATTCTGCTCCAAGAAGATCGAAGGATGGTAAGGACTTTCTACGCCCACCACCTCAAAGGAAACGCCTTCGTCGGGCTGTTCCCTAAAATCTATGGCGGTGGAATCTTCGATGGTCACCTGGAGGCAGGCGGGGAACTGCATCTTAACCGTCTCCCCATCGGCAAAATAGGTAGCAACGCCGCCACTGTAACAGGTCTGTATCTTGATAGATGGCGGGACCTGATCGTCAATGGAATCGGCATAAGCGGAAACTCCTGAGACAAGGATATTCTGCTTCAAGAACCGCCCTACCGTTTTGTCGTTTGAAGAATAAGCCCAAGCGGCCATCTGAGCTGCCGTATCACCAAAAGAAAGCTTTCGCGGAGAAATGAATTCCGTCTGGAACTTGCCTCCCTTTACCGGGATCTTCTGGGAATAAATCAGGGCCCCATCATACAGCACATCAACAGAATCTGGCGACGAGGTAAGTCCGTTAAAAAGTTTCTTGTTCCGCTTGCCTTCGCGCAGAGAAATGGCAATCTGCCCGTCCTTCATGCCGGACACACTTCCAAAAAGCTTTACCTTGTCCAAAGCCTTAAGGGTATCCACTTCAGAATCAAAGAATATTTTCATGGATGCCTTGGGCATCTGGATGACAGGCTCTCCAATCAGTACGTAGAGTTCGTTGTTGTAGCGTTGACGGCTGAATCCCTCACCCACAGAATTCTTAGCTGTGCGGTAAGCATCGCCTATAAGCATTCCCTCTTTGTTCAGCAAGTGAATCAGGAACTTGCGACCAAAATCTTCATTGTACTCCGCAAAAGTCTCGCGGGTCGAACCCACAGAGGCAATAGAGCCTACCTTACCCGCCAACACAAATGTTTCGGAAAGGGACCTAGCGTTACCCTTATCAAAACGGCCTACCGTACAAGAGAAGGAATTGAGAATCGTAAGTCTGCTTTCGTTGGAAAGCTTTGAAACGTAGTTCGGCTTCAACAAGCCCTCAGAAGCCCAGTCCGTCATGGAACCATGGCCGAAATAGGCCGTAATGAGAGCACCCTGATTCATAATGTTGATAAAGTCATCAACAGCATCCTTTTTCTGCCCTGCAGCATCAGCCGGATAGTCTAACAAATAAATCTTCTTTAGGTTCCACTGGTGATTCTGGGCCGTAGCCATGCTGTCAAGGGAACGGGCCAGGGCCTCTTGCAACTTGGTATGTTCGGTATAGTCCACGTTGTAGCTGTTAAGGGCATCGTCTGCAGCCAAGAGCAAGGTAGAACGCCATTCCGAATGGTCAAAAGTGCCCACTTTCTCGTAGGCCTTTGCCTTCTCAATGTAGTTGGAAAGTTCCTGCACAGTCGACACCGGCAAACGCCCCACGGCCACATCCAAATCATAATTCCCGTAAAGGATTTTTTCGCCTGGATCTAGGGCCCCGAAGAAATCATCGCTAGCCACAGATTCATATTCGTAAGGAGGCATAAAGTTCTTGCCTAATTGGGTATTGATTCCACGGTAGTCATAATGACCGGCCCCGAGGAGCAGCACATACTTGAGCTTGCTGCATTTGGTTTTTGCGTAGGCGATGTAGTTACGAATAGCCACAGGAGAAAGGGCGCCACCCGTATATTGGGAATAAATGTCCTCAACCGACACAACCGTTGTGACGATGGTCGTTACCGCAGAACCGTCGGAACGGAACTTTCCAAGAGACACAGCCCCGTCCAAAAATTCCGACGGCGATATAATCAGATATTCCGTGCGAGAATCTATGCGAGAAATATCTTCAAGTACACCCGAAGGCTTGACCGGCAAACCAGAAACACTGATGGAATTTCTGTATACACCCTTCTTGTACACCAAGTAACGCACGTCATCCGAGGAGGATACGCTATCTTTGGCAACACCGTTCTTTATCGGCAAGAGGCCTACCTGCTTGAAATTCAGGAATTTCATGGCCTGCAGGTTATTATCGCTGCCCACGGGAATCTGGATAACACCAGAAACAGATCCCGGCAGAAGCCACTCCGCCGAATCCACCACAGGATTCCACTGGTAAGCCACCGTATAGCCATCAAAGCGGTCAAACTGGTAATCGTTAGGGAGCATGGTCAGGCTAAAGCTGTTGTCCGAATCCTTGAATCCAGGGCTATCTAGCCGGAAGGTGTTCCCCTGCATCAGCACCGCCGTGCTGCGGGAAAGCTTTTTCCCGTTCACCGTCACGGTAAAGTTGATATTTTCCATTCGCTCCTGGTATGACTTGCCGGACATTTCCAAATCCACTTTCTGGTCGCCCTCTTTCTCGACTTCATCTTTCCAGAGGGAGCGATACGGGAAATAGGAAATCCCTATAAATTCCCTGCCACCAGCAACACGACCTGGCAGGTTCTTGACCTGAGGTTGAATCAGGTCCGAATTGGAAAAGGTGTTGGAATCCAGACGGCTGTGCCAAAGCCAGAACCATTCCTTACCCGAAGAACTTTCCCAGTCGCCTTCACGACCGTAGTAAGTATCCCTCAAAATGGCATCTTTTTCGGCACGAACATAGCGCATCCATTTAACGGACTTGCCTGTGCCAGAAGGTTCCTTCAGGTAGTCTCCCATGCGGAGCCCCTTGCCCGAGGACTTCCAACCTAATTGGAAATTCTGGTAAAAAGAATAGGGCGAATGAGAATGGTAATAATCCTGGTCGGCTCGTTTCCAGAGAGAGGTGCCATACCCCACAAAAAGCAGCGTATCTCCATCGTCAAAAATGCCATTGCCATTCTTGTCCCGGACTTCGATGGGGATTTCAAAAGTCTGGTCCGGAGTAAGCAAAGCCTTCTCGGGAACCATGTCACTCAGAGTATCGGGAGATGCCGCATAGACGCAGAGTTTTTCAACCTGAATGCCGTCCAGGTCACCCTGTCTCTTGTTCTGAGCCAGGGCCTTCCTGATGGTTGCAAAATCCACCGCATAGAGACCATCTTCGCTAAAAGTGGCCACGTTCTTGTCGCCCACCGCGAACTGAGCAATGAAAGTCACCGACGCATAGGCCTGAGCTATACAGCCCAGGGCAAGCAACCATGTGAACCATTTCAAGCGCATATCTCTAAAATACAAAATAGGTGGTTATGGAGCCAAAATATCCATTTCAAAGAATCCATTACCGTTTACCCGGAATTCCACCGTCTCTCCGGTGGCGGCTTTCGTCTTGAAAATCGTGACGTATTCCGGCGGGAACCCTCGTGAAAGTATAGCTTCCAGCTCATCGGGCTTGATAAAGGCGGAATAGTTCCAGGAATCCATGTACCAGTGCCAGGGCTGCCAGTTGAACAGTCCCCGAACAGACTGCACAAAGGCCCGGAGCATCAGGGCATATTCATAACGGAAATAGTCCATGTAACTGCGGACTTCGGAACGCTTTTCCACGAAGGTCTTCTTGGAAAAATCCTTATCATAGCGAAGGGGTGTCTTGTCCGCCTTGTCGTAGGTAAAGCGGATAATCTTTTCGGACACTGAAATTTTTAGGTTCGGTTTGTCCAAGTGCACAAAGACCGTCGGAGATTCCTGCCGGTAGTCCCGGAGAAACACCCGCGGGTCCGGTTCCGGATTCAACCTCAAAGATTCAGGCTTTGCATCCAGGGCGGAAAGCTCGTAAAACACGAGAACCTCCCCCGCCCCCTTTGAAAAAAGGATGGCCATCAAGGGCTTTTCACGCTCCGAAATCACCCACACCATCTGGGGCTTCTGGGCGGTCTTCATAGAAGGTCCTACCACCGACATGATGGAGGGGTCTTTCACGCCTGTACTGTCCCATTCCATCCAGGTACCGGTCCCGCCGGCAGAATCCAGGACCGCAAAAAGGCGCTCACCGCTAAAAGGCGTCTTGGACTCCACCGCTCCCGAAATCTTCGCCGGAACAGAGGTCACCTTTGCAGGGCCCGCAGCCAGGGCGGCCGTTCCAAGGCACAGAAGTATGAATAGGGTTTTAAGCAAACAACGCATCCAACCTACACCCTAAAAACCGATGGGTTCCAACAAGGAATCGTCAAGCCTGGAGTAAGTCATGTGGTATTCCTTCTCGATCCAGTACAAGGCGAGCTTGCGGTTGGTCCAGTTTTTCTTGACCGCGATGGATTCTATCCCCTTGGTAATCAGAGGAAGCGTTGCCGGCAAATCCAGTTTCCACGTCTGGTCGTCCCAAACAAAAAGCATAATGGGCACGTCGGGGCTCTTGGCAAGGCCAATGCTTCCCCGGTCATTCTTCACCTTCATGGGGCCAAGGTCTAGCTTAAGGAAACGGTCTAGCATACCACTCTTGCTGAGAAGCATAAAGAGCATGCGGTCATCGTCGGTTTGCCACAGGTGTTCCCGTTCATAAAGCCTGTAAAGGATAATAGAATAGGCCTCGTAGAACTGGCAGGAATCCAGCGCCTCGGCATCGTAACGACGGGCATGGAGTTCCAAAGTGTCCAACCAGTACTCCGAAGAATCGGTCAAGTAGCTGTATAGGACTTCGGCAGAGGCTCCGTTCCGAATTCCATCCAGAAAATTCTGGAACATGTTTTCCAAAAGGGCTTGCTTGTCCTGAATTCGCTCCTGGTACTGGGCATCTTTAGCCTGGGCGTCTTGTGGGGCGTTTTGAAGGGGGCTGTCGGAAGCAGGCTTGTCCGGAGTGCCTGCGCAAGCGGATAACAGCACCATCAAAGCCACAGCGAGGGCCACAAGAATTTTATCTTTCAAGATATGCATCGCGATACCTACCTAAGAATGGATTTAGACCAGCTGCTTGGCGCCTGTACCTTGAAGGGTTTCCAGGGGTCGGGTCCTGGCGGACAACACCGGAACAAGACCAACACCGGAGTGCAGCTGACCTTACGGGAGTACAATTTAGAAATCAAATCTTCCGAAGGAAGGTCCGCCAAGGAAAATAAGGTCCATGCCCTGCACCGCATGCAGATGGCTCTTGCCCTCAGGGTTCGCGAAGAGCCCCAAAACCCCGAAATTCCGTTCCCGGGGAGCAACGGGCATATCCAACCCAGCAACCCCCTATTCCCCCTTTTCGTAGCCCATGTTTTTGACCGCATGGCTGCCAAAAACGGCGACACTAAAGAGGCGGCCAAGGCCTTTGGGCTTAGCCCCAGCGCCCTGGTGAAAATTTTAAGACAAAGTAAGCCCTGTGCCGAAAAACTACAGAACAGCAGAAAGTCCCAAGTTCCAAGCCCCTAGATTCTAAATTCTAAAAACTATATTTGTGCCCATGGAAAAAACTCCTAAAACCGTCAAAGAATCTGCCACCGTTACTCATGACATCGTCCACCCTGGCGATTCAAACTCTTACGGGATAGCCTTTGGGGGCTACCTGATGGGCCTTTTGGACAAGGCAGCCTGCATTGTCGCCCGTAGGCACTGTACGAACCGCGTAACCACCGTGGCAATCGACGGAGTCCGCTTTTTCAATCCCGCAAAAGTGGGTTTTATCCTGGACATCAAGGCCTCTATCAACAGGGTCTTCAGCTCCTCCATGGAAATCGGCGTTAAGGTTACAGGCACACCCCTGGAACAGACCGAATGTATGGACATCTGCCACGCCTACCTAACCTTCGTGGCCCTGGATGATAACGGCAAGCCTACCCCACTGGCCCCCATCGTCCCAGAAACCGATGACGAGAAGCGCCGTTTCGAGGACGCCCTTGTCCGTAGGGAAATGCGGAAGCGCCCCTAATTCCCTGTATACAATAGCAAACAATACTCGTTAAAGAAGGGGGCCCAACGGCCCCCCATTTTTCTACCATTGGGGTCATGACAGGAAAGCAAGTAAAAGACCGTTCCCTCATCAGTCTTTCTTGGCCCCTTATCCTGACCTTCGCCGTCGGGATTTTCCAGCCCATGATGGACAGCTGGTTCCTTTCCCGCACCTCGGAAACGGCGGCGGCAGGCGTGGGCGCCCTGATGCCTGTCATCGCCACCATCTTCACCGCCCTACACGCCTTTTCCCAAGCGGGAGCAAGCATTACCTCCCAGTATATCGGCGCCAAGCAGGGCAGCCATGCCAGAACAACCCAGACCCTGGTTCTCGTGGGTAGCTTTTTACTGGGCATCTCCATCACGCTGCTGGTCTTCCCCCTTTCGGGAACCATCGTTTCCCTCATGGGGCTTACCGAAGACACGGCCCTGTATGCAAACCAGTTCCTTTCCGTAGTGGCGTTCGGCTTTGCGTTCCGTGCCCTGCAGGCGACCCTTATCGCCCTCATTGCCACCCATGGCCTTACCATCTGGAACCTGATCAGCAACGTGCTTACCATCGTGAGCAATGCGGTGCTGAACTACATCTTCTTGGAAGGGCTTTTCGGGCTCCCCAAGATGGGCGTATACGGTGTGGCTATCGCCACCGGCATCTCCTGGCTACTTGCCTCCCTTATGCTCTGGCTGGTGCTGCGTTTCAAGATTCGCCATAAGACAAACAAGCGTGACCTGGTCCGTTCCAAGATTATCTTGCCCGACTGGATCCGCATCGGGCTTCCGGCTGCCGCAGAACCTATCAGCTTCCAACTGTTCCAGGTGTTCATTACCGCCATGGTGGTCTACGTAGGAACCACTGCCATAACGGCCCGCGTATTTGCCGGCAACTTCTCGGCAGTCTCCTGCATTTTGGGGATCGGCCTCGGCAGCGGAAATCAGATTCTCGTAGCCCACTTGGTGGGCGCCCACGAATACGAAAGGGCCTCCAACCAGATCAAAAAAACCTTCATTATCGGAAGCATCAGCGGGCTTATCTTCTCTATTGCGGTAGCCCTTTGTGGCGAGCATCTTATAGGCATTTTCTCCAAGGACCCCGAAGTGATTCGGCTGGGTTGCATCTGCCTCTGGTGCGATGTCGCCCTGCAGCCCTTCAAGGCCGTCAATTTCATCATCACCTCTTCGCTCCGGGCCATCGGGGATTCCAAGTTCCCGGCCATTGTCGGGAGTGCCATGATGTGGACCCTCGGGGTGGGTACAGCCCTTCTCCTCGCCTTCGGGCTGAAACTAGGCCTGGCGGGGCTCTGGCTCGGCATGGCCAGCGACGAATTTTACCGCTCTATCGCCAACTTCTGGCGCTGGAAAAGCGGACGCTGGAAAACCAAGGCCGTGGTATAATACCAAATACCTTATTTTTGGCTTATATTCCCAAAATTGCCGTTTTTCTGCCAAATTTTATAATAAATTGTAGATAATGGCAGTGCAAGAGTTGACATCTAACCAGAAGCACATCGTAGACGTGCTTCTCAAAAAGAATCCCGCCCTGAACCGCGAGATCCTGGAGAAAGCCATTGTCTTTATTGCAGAGGCCCACAGCGGTCAGTACCGCAAGAGCGGCATGCCCTATACCGAGCACCCCTACGAGGTGGCCAAGATCCTTTCGGACCTAAAACAGGACCAGGCCACAGTCCTTGCAGGGCTGCTCCACGACGTGGTGGAAGACACTCCCCACACCCTAAGCGAAATTTCCGAAAAGTTCGGCGACGACACCGCCTTCATGGTGGACGCCGTCACAAAGATTACCGCCGCCCAGCAAGAGAGCAAGACCGCCCGCAAGGCGGAAACCTACCGCAAGCTCATTACCGCCATGGCGAAAGACCCCCGGGTTATCATGATCAAGATTGCAGACCGCATCCACAACATGCGGACCATGCAGTACATGAAGCCCGAGAAGCGCAAGGCCATCGCCCAAGAAACCCTGGACATTTACGTGCCCCTCACCCACCGGTTCGGTCTGTACAAGCTGAAAACCGAACTGGAGGACCTGAGTTTCAAGTACGTGAACCCGGTAGAGTACCAGAAGCTGGTAGACGCCCTCATCGAAAACAAGGAAGCTCGGGAAAAGTACATCCAGTCCGTCATCGGGCCGTTACAGATCAAGCTTGCCCTAGAAGACTTCGACTGCACCATCCAGGGCCGCACCAAGAACATTTACAGCATCTACAACAAGATGCTCAGCCGGGGTTGCGGGTTCGAGGATATCTTCGACATTTTCGCCATCCGCATTATCGTGGACAGCATCCCTGAATGCTACCTGGCCTTGGGCTACGTCCACAACCTGTGGCCGCCCCTGCAGAGCCGATTCAAAGATTACATCGCCACCCCGAAGCCCAACCTGTACCAGAGTATTCACACTACGGTCATCGGCCCCGAGAACAAGATGGTGGAAGTCCAGATCCGCACCAAGGACATGGACCTGACGGCAGAGAAAGGCTTTGCCGCCCACTGGGCCTACAAGCTGGAAACCCAGCACGAGGGCGAGGAACTGGCCTGGCTGGACCACATGGTCAAGCTCCAGTCCGAAATTTCGGACAGCCGCGAGTACCTGGACTTTTTGAAGGTGGACCTGAAGCCCGAGGGTATCGTAGTGTTTACCCCCAAGGGAAACTCCATCGAATTGCCCGACGGGGCTATCGTGCTGGACTTCGCCTTTGCCGTGCATACCGAACTGGGACTGCACTGCATAGGCGCCCGCATTAACGACGAAGTGGTAAGCCTAGATAAGCCCGTACCCCACGGCGCCACCATCCAGGTCTTAAAAAGCCCCACCCAGGAACCCAGCCCCGAATGGCTTGAGATGGTGACCACCACCAAAGCCAAGCAGGAACTGCGCAAGTGGATGAAATCCAGCATGCTCCAGCAGGCTATGGACCTGGGTCGCGAAATTTGGACACGGGAACTTCGGCTTTCCAAGCTGGAACGGGACAAGTTCCCCAGTGACGAGAAGATCAACAAGTACTTCGGTACTTCTAGCATCGAGAATTTTTACGAGAGGCTTGGCCAGGGCGAGCTTCCGCTACAGGATGTCCACCGATTCCTCTACGCCGGTACGGACATCCCCAAGGAAAGTTCCGCCCTCCGGTTCTTCCCCACCTTCAACAAAGACAAGAAGAGCCCCTACCAAGAGGATATGCCACTGCAGATCGGACAGGAAACCAACCTGGTTATCCATTTTGCCAGCTGCTGCGGACCTGTACCCGGCGACAAAATTGTAGGCGTCATGCGCCCGCAGGTCGGAATCGAGGTGCATACCCAGAAGTGTCCGTGCCTCAAGGAGTTCCCTGTAGAGCAACAGATTCCCGTACAGTGGAGTCCCGACCTTTCCGACCCCTTTACCACCCACCTGATCGTGGAGACGGACAACCGCAAGAACATTACCTTCGACGTGCTGAAGGTCATCAAGGACGAAAACCTGTTCCTGGACCAGATGAGCGTGGTAAGCAAGCAGTCCTCCGGCAGGATCCGTATGGAATTCAAGGCCTTCCGCAAGGAGCAGGTGGATTCCGTCACCTACAAGATCCAGCAGATTAACGGCGTGCGGGAGGTTAAAAAATCATGATGACGCCCCTGCACCATAGCGACTACACCCTGAAGAACAGGGCCTTCAACTGCCGCATGCGAAACCGCTACTACGAAGAGGTCTATTACGCCTTCAGGGCGCTGTTGCCCAACGACTATAACGGCACCACCGGCGGCAAGTTCGACGAAGAATGGTTCGCCCACCTGCAGCAAGAAATCAAGCACTACGAGCGCCTGATTACCACCTGTCTGGAATACGCCCAGGCCGCCATCTTTTACGGCAAGGCCGAAGAGGCCACCCTGTATTCCAAGGACAAGCGCTGGGGTATTTTGCAAGAAGAAATCTTCTTGGTTCACTTCTTGCGGGAACTGCTTTCGACCACCCACTACATCATTGCCCGTATCGATACCGACAAGATGCTCCACGACTGGGGCATGAACATGCAGGGGATGAAAGCCCAGCCGGTGGACAAGGGATTTGTCAGCTCCATCCAGGAAAAGCTTTCGGCCATGTCTATTGCCACCATCAAGGAATTCCGGGAACTGGTAAAGCACGTTGTTGAACGTTTCCAGATAGGCAACACATTATTTGGAACGATACAGGAGTTACAGAATTTCTACTAGTGTGTGATGTGAGATGTGTAATGGTTAATGACTATGTCTGAATATATCATCCTTTCTATTTTCTTATTCTTGGGCGCGTTCATCGCCGCGGCAGCTACCGTCACGGGTTTGCTGCTGGGGTACCGCACCAAGAACACCAAGAACAAAATGGCTCCCTACGAATGCGGTATGCAGACCATCGGAAACGCCCGCATCCAGTTCAAGGTGGGCTACTACCTGTTCGCGCTTTTGTTCCTTGTCTTTGACATCGAAGCCTTGTTCCTGTATCCCGTGCTCATGAATTTCAAGGAAATCATGGCCGGGAACACGCCCCTCGCCCCTGCGGTCGTTATCATTGACCTTGTGATATTTATGGCCATTCTCGTTTCCGGCCTAGCCTACGCCTGGAAAAAAGGAATCCTGAAATGGGAATAATCAATTTAGCACCTAAGATTCTAGACCCCATCCCTCTCGGCAAGTATGCCGTCAATGCGATAGACTATGTCGTCAACTGGGCCCGTGCAAACTCTATCTGGCCTTTGACTTATGGCACCAGTTGCTGTGCCATCGAGATGATGAGTAGTTCTATGGCCCGCTACGACATCGCACGTTTTGGAAGTGAAGTGTTCCGCTCGTCCCCCAGACAAGCGGACCTTTTTATTTTGGCGGGAACCATTACCCGCCGCATGGCACCTGCCATCCAAATGCTGTGGGAACAGATTCCCGGACCCAAGTACGCTATTGCCATGGGCGCCTGCACTATTAGCGGCGGACCTTTCATCTACGACAACTACTCCGTTGTGCGTGGCGCTCAGAACCTGATTCCCGTAGACGTGTTCGTTCCCGGATGCCCGCCCAGGCCCGAAGCCCTTTTCCACGGACTTTTGACCCTGCGGGAAAAAATCCTCCACGAAACCTGCCGTGAGCCCTGGCACGAGGGTGAGCCCAAGGACGTATCCACCATGGACCGCTACCGCGAAGCGGCAAAGACCTGGGCCGCCCTGGAAGAGATGAAGGACGAGGAGATGGCGGAAGCCCGCGCGAAGTTCAAGGAAGAAAATCCTGACTACAAGTCAAGCTTCAAGCCTATCCGCGTCAAGAAAGAAGATTTCCCTGAAGTGGAACGTGTGCCCTTCAAGCGTCCGGGTCTGAAGCAGTCCGAAATTTACGCCAAGCTTAAAGAAAAATTCCCGGCGGTGACGGTGCATACCCATAGCGAAGACCCTGTGGAAGCTGTTGTGGCCGCCATGCCGGCGGACCGCCCGCTAGAAGTGATGGTCACTCCCGAAGATTACCTGCCCATGGTAGAATTCATCAAGAGCGATGAATCCCTCAAGATGGACTACTTCATCGACATGGTGGGCATCGACTACGACGACCATTTCGACGTGGTCTCCCAGTTCCGCAGCATGGAACACGGGCACAAGGTGTTCCTCTGCCTGCAGCTGAAAAAAGACTTTTCCATTCCCGAAGAGAATCGCGCGACGGCCCTGCTGGCCCACGCCCCCAGCATCAGCCATCTGTATCCGGCGGCAGAGTTCAAGGAGCGCGAGGTCTATGATATGTTCGGTATCGACTTTGTGGGTCACCCCGACCAGCGCCGTATCTTCTTGGACGATGACTTTGTAGGGTTCCCGCTGCGCAAGGACTTTACCCACCCGGAAATGATTAGGAGGCCCGTATGACAGGCATGCTTCCTCCGGGATTCCGCATCCAGCGTGAAACCAATACCGAAGAATTTTTCATCAACATGGGGCCTCAGCACCCCAGTACCCACGGTGCCCTCCGTTTGGCCCTCCGTATGGACGGCGAGACCATCGTTGAGCTGGTACCCCACTTCGGCTATATCCATCGCGGTATGGAAAAGCAGGCCGAATCCATGAGTTACCTGCAGTACATCGCCCTTTCCGACCGTCAGGACTACCTTACCGCCATCCAGAACAACCTGGGAGTGGTCATCGCCCTTGAAAAGGGCATGAATATCGGCGTTCCCGAAAAGGCAGAATATATCCGCGTGATGCTGCAGGAACTGGGCCGTATCGCTAGCCACCTGGTGTTCTTCGCCTGCTTCGGCGGCGACCTGGGCGGACAGACCTGCCTGCTGTACGGTTTCAAGGAACGCGAGATGATCCACGACATTTTAGAAGAGGTGACGGGTTCCAGACTCACCACCAACTTCTTTAGGCCGGGCGGATCACGCTACGACGTTCCCGACACGTTTATTCCCAGAGTCAAGGCTTTCCTTGACCACATGGTAGATACCATGAAGGACTACGAGCGGTTCCTTTCCAAGAACATCATTGTTCTGGAACGCAGCAAGGGTATAGGCATCCTCTCCAAGGAAGACGCCATCGCCTACGGATGCTCTGGTCCTGTACTCAGGGCCAGCGGCGTGAACTTCGACGTGCGCCGTTCCAACCCCTACAGCATCTACGACTCCTTCGATTTCGAAGTTCCCGTGACCTACAACGGGGACTGCTACGACCGCTACACGGTTCGCATCGCCGAGATTCACGAATCCATGAAGATTTTGCGGCAATGCGTTGACCGTTTCCCGAAAGAGGGTCCCTGGCGCGCCAAGGAAAAGCCGGTGCGCTTGCCGGTGGGCCGCTACTACAGCGAAATCGAGACCGCCAAGGGGCTATACGCCACCTACGTGGTAGCCGCCACTACCGGCGAGAAGCCTTACCGCATACACACACGCGGTCCAAGCTTCCCCCACATTGCGGCCCTCAACAAGATGGTCCAGGGCCACAAGATTTCGGACCTGGTGACCATCCTCGCCACCTTGGACCCCGTGATTCCCGAGATTGACAGGTAGTTTATGTTTGTTCCCTCCGTTACAAATCCTATCGGCGATTTCGTCAGGAACCTGGTTCCCCAGGTGACCGCCTACCTGCCCCAGGCTTTCCAGTCCGAGACTTTGGACAGCGTTGTCGCCTTCTTGATTAACGCCGTCATCTGCATCATAGCCGTTTGCGCCGTGAACATCGGTTCGGCCCCTATCCTCATCTACATGGAACGAAAAGTCTGCGCCCACGTGCAGTGCCGTCTTGGCCCCATGCGCCTTGGCTGGCACGGTACCTTACAGACCATCGCCGACGTAATCAAGATGCTCTTCAAAGAAGTCTACGCCCCCAGCGGTGCCGACAAACTGATGTTCTACACGGCACCCCTGATCGTGCTGATCGCCCCCTTCATGGTCTGCGCCCTGATTCCCTTCAGCAAGGACTTGGTAGTAGCCGACGTTTCCATGGGCATTCCCCTGATTATCGCCGTGAACGGTTTCGGCGTGCTGGGTATCTTGCTTGGCGGCTGGAGCAGCAACAACAAGTACTCCCTACTTGGAGCTTTACGTAGCGGCGCCCAGATTATCAGTTACGAAATTTCCTTCGCCATGATCCTTCTGTTCGTGGTGATGATTTCCGGATCTACCAACCTGATGGACATTACCATGAGCCAACAGGGAACGGTTTTCGACTGGTGGATTTTCAAGATTCCCGTGCTGGGCTTTATCGCCTTCATTCTGTTCTTCATTTCCAGTACCGCCGAAATGAACCGCGCCCCCTTCGACATCGCCGAAGCGGAACAGGAACTCACCGGTGGCTACCACACGGAATATAACGGCACGCCTTTTGCCATGTTCTACCTGGCAGAATACATCGCCCTGGTCACCAACTCGGCATTGGCCACCACCTGCTTCTTGGGTGGTTTCCACGCCCCCTGTATTGGCTTTGCTGCCGTAGACAACGTGCTTAACATGGTTCCCGGCCTTGTGTGGTTCTTTGGGAAGGTGTTCTTTATGATCTGGTGCTACATGATGGTCCGCTGGACATTCGTGCGCCCCCGTGTAGACCAACTTATGGATTTTGAATGGAAGTTCCTGTTGCCGGTGAACCTGGTTCTACTGACAGCAGGAGCAGCGTATATAGTGGTTTGTGGTTAGTATGCAAGATAAGATTTCGACAGCTCAATATTTCAAGCGCTACTTTATGCGCTGCATCACGGGTCCCTGGAGCCTGCTCTGCGGACTTTCCGTGACGTTCAAGTATTTTATAGACCCAAGACGTATTGTTACCGAGCAGTATCCCGAAAACAAGAAGACCCTCAAGATGCACGAGCGTTATCGTGGCCGTCTGGAGATGATCGAGGATGCCGACGGCAACAATCACTGCACCTCTTGCGGCATGTGCGAACGCGCCTGCCCTAACGGGAGCATCAACGTTCTTTCTACCAAAAACATCGCAGGCAAAAAGGTTTTGGGCCGCTATGTCTACCATTTTGCCAGCTGCACCCAATGCGGCCTGTGCGTGGAGGCCTGCCCCTTCGGCGCCATCCGTATGAACCAGGATTTCGAGGTGGCTACCACCGACCCCAATACCCTTGAAATGATTCTCAACAAGAAGGAGGGACAGGGATAATGTTTCCAGGTCTTCAACTTCCAGAACTAGCACTGTCGTTCCCTCATGGGGGAATGGACATTGCCTTTTACGCCGTGGCCATCGTCATGCTGGTGACGGCGGTATTTACCGTGGCGGTCAAGAACATCTTGCAGAGCGCCGTGTTCCTGATTTTCTCCTTCGTGGCTACCGCCATCCTCTACATGCTCCTACACGCCGAATTTATCGCCCTCGCCCAGGTGATGGTGTACATCGGCGGCGTGGTGATTTTCGTGGTGTTTACCATATTGCTTACTAGCCACCTGGGCGAAGACGCCTTCGCTACCAAGATTCCGCGAGTGTTTGCCGCCTTCGCCCTGTCTATCGCCTTCGTGTTCGTGATGGTCAAGTGCCTGCTGCCCATGCAAGAGCTTTCTAGCGGTGCGGTGGCTTCGGCTCCGGACTATTCCAGCCTGCAGAATTTTGCCATGCGCCTTCTGGGTTACACCCAGGACAGCTTCATCATCCCCTTCGAGGTGGTTAGCGTCTTGCTTTTGATGACCCTTATCTGCGCCATCACCATTGCCCGCAAGACAAAGGACGAGGTAGAAAAAGAGAAGGAGGTCAAGCAATGAACCTGATGAACTGCCTGATTCTCGCCTTCTTGCTGTTCGGCATCGGTGTGTGGGGCCTGATGCGCCGTCGCCACTTGATTGGCATGCTCATTTCAATTGAGCTCATGCTTAACGCCGCCAACATCAACTTTATCTCCTTTGCTTACTTTACCGCCCAGGACTCTACCGCGGGCGCCCTATTCAGCATTTTCGTCATCGCCGTGACAGCCTGCGAAATGGCAATCGCCCTTGCCATTATCGTTACCATGTACCGCAGGCACCACAGTCTTGACGCCGACCAGTTGAGGGACCTGCATGATTAACGATTTGACCCTCGGTTACTTGATTCTGGTGTTGCCCCTGGTGACCTTCGTGGTGAACGGGCTATTCTTGGGCAACAGATGCCCCAAGGCAGCGGCCGCGCTCGCCATCGCCTGTAACGGTCTTGCCTTTGTCTGTGCCACGACCCTGGCGGTGCATTATTTCACCTCGGACTTGGCGCCACAAAAAGCGGTTCTTTTCCAACACGACTTCTTGACCTTTGCAGGGAGCCTTGCCGCTACCATCGGTATGCTCATTGACCCGCTTTCGTTGATGATGCTCGTGGTGGTGACCTTCATCAGTTTCATGGTGAACATCTACAGCGTGGGCTACATGCGGGAAGACCCTTCGGCGGGCCGCTTCTTCAGCCTGCTTTCCCTGTTCAGCTTCAGCATGCTTGGCCTGGTGGCCGCCACCAACCTTTTCCAGATGTTCATCTTCTGGGAACTGGTGGGCGTTTCCAGCTACCTGCTTATCGGTTTCTGGTACCACAAGCCCTCGGCAGTAAGCGCCTCCAAGCAGGCCTTTATCCTCACCCGCTTTGCCGACAGTTTCTTCTTGTTCGGTATCGTATTGGTGAGCTACGTGGTAGGGAGCTTCGACTTTTCTACCATCAACGCCCTGAGTCTGTACACTTTCAAGGCCGAAACAATCAATCTCGGGATTTGCACCGTCAGCAAGGCAGACGCCCTTATTCTCGGTTCCGTAATGATTTTTACCGGTGGATGGGGAAAATCCGCCATGTTCCCCATGCACATCTGGCTGCCCAACGCCATGGAAGGTCCGACCCCGGTCAGCTCCATCATCCACAGCGCCACCATGGTGGTGGCAGGCGTGTACCTGGTAGCAAGACTCTTCCCCTTCTTCGCCATCTGTCACGACACCTTGAAACTGATCATGGTGGTGGGCGCCTTCACCATGGTCTTTGCGGCGGTCATCGCCTGCACCCAGAAAGATATCAAGCGAATACTCGCCTACTCTACCCTTTCGCAACTGGGCTACATGATGTTTGCCCTAGGCGTTTGTAAAATCGGCCAGGTGGTTATCACCACGGGCTGGACCGCCTCTACCTTCCACATCTTCACCCACGCCTTCTTCAAGTGCAGCCTGTTCCTGATTGCAGGTTCACTTATCCACCAGGTCCATACCAACGACCTGGACGCCATGGGAGGGCTTCGCAAGAAGATGCCCTGGACTTACTGGTGTTGCCTGATTTCTGTGCTCGCCATTTCGGGAATTCCTCCCTTCTCCGGATTCTTCTCCAAGGACGAGATTATTTTGGCGGCTTTCCAGGGCCATCATTACGTGGTATTCGGCCTTGCACTGCTCACTAGCGGGCTTACCACCTTCTACATGTTCAGGCTATTCTTCCTGGCCTTCCACGGCACCCCCCGTCACGAAGGCGTCAAGGCGGGACATGTCCACGAAGACTTTGCCATGACGCTTCCCATCGTGATCCTTGCAGTGCCCGCCCTCTTAAGCGGTCTACTTGGAAAGGGACTTTTTGAGGCATTCTTCACTCCTGGCAAGCTTCACGTTCCTACGCTGGTAAAGCTTTCCCATGCAGGCTGGATTCCCGTAGTGGCCGTAGCCGTAGCCGCGCTAGCACTTGCCCTTGCCTGGTACCTGTACGCAAGCCCGAGAGCCAAGGTGGAGCGAGCCCTAGACGAGACTAACCGTAGCCGCCTCTACAAGGTGGTCTATCACAAGTTCTACTTTGACGAGATCTACTACGCCGTAGTTCGGCAATTCATTTTCGGAGGCGTGGCGGCAACTGCCCGGTTCATCCAGGACTACATTATCGAAGGAATCCTCGCTTTTACGGTCTGGTTCACCCACAAGTTGGGCGACCTGGTCCGCACGGCCCAGGCGGGTTACCTTCCCTTCTATCTGGGAACCCTCATCGTGGGGCTCCTCCTCTGGCGATTCTTCGGAGGGCTTCCCCTGTAGGTGCTTATGGAAACGATTCTCTTTAACTTGATTTGGGTTATCCCGCTTTTGACGGTGCTAGTCTGCATCCCGATTCCTGCAACCAGCGAAAAGCTGCTGAGGGTTATCCACACCGCCTCAGTGAGCTTTGTGCTTCTCGTGGTTTGCATCCTCACCTACCGCGTCTATGCCCTCGGGGCTGCCCCAGCCGACCCGGCTTCTGCACCCTTCGCGCTACGTTTCTTTACCGATATTCCCTGGATGAGCGCCTTCAACGCCCACTACATCGTAGGGGCCGACGGCTTGAACATGCTGCTGCTTGCATTGACCGCCTTTATCGTGTGGGCGGGCGTGTTGGTGAGCTACAAGATCAAGGGAAACCAGAAGGTATTCTTCGCCCTGATCCAGCTTTTGGCCACAAGCGTCTACGGGGTGTACATGAGCTTTGACCTGGTGCTGTTCTTCGTGTTCTACGAGATGGAGGCCTTGTGCATGTACTTAATGATTGCCTGCTACGGCAGTGGCCGCAGGGACTACGGCGGTAAAAAGCTTACCTTGACCCTTGCCTTTGGCTCTTCCATGATTCTTGCCACCCTGTTCGGGCTCTACTTTGAGAGCGGCACGGGCAGTTGGAGCCTTATGGAGATTTCCAAGGTGACCATGCCCATGGATTTCCAGATGTGGGCATTCCCGCTGATGTTCATGGGTTTTGCCGTGAGCTCTTCCCTGTTCCCCTTCCACTTCTGGAGCCCCGACGGCCACTCGGCAGCCCCAACCGCCGTATCCATGCTGGCGGCAGGTGTCATGATGAAGATGGGCGCCTACGGGTGTCTGCGCTTTGCCATGTTCCTGATGCCCGAAGCTGCCAAAATCTGGCTCCCCTACGTGGTTGCACTGTTGATCTTTAACGTGGTGCTCGGCCCCTTTATCGCCATACGCCACAAAGACCTTAAGTACATTACCGCCTACAGTTCCATCAGCCATCTGGGCCTGATTTTCCTCGGACTTGCCGCCCTTACACCAGTAGGACTCCGTGGTGCGAGTCTCCAGATGATCTCTCACGGTTTCTTGACCGGGCTGTTCTTCGCCACCATCGGCATGATTTACGAGCGGACCCATACCCGCGACATCACCGAGATGGGCGGCATCATGAAAAAGATGCCCTTCCTGGGCGTAGGCTTTGTGATTGCGGGCTTTGCCGGGCTCGGACTTCCGGGCTTCAGTGGGTTCATTGCCGAAAGCACCATCTTTATCGGGGCTTTCCAGCAAGATTCCACCCTAACCCGCATCGTCACCGTTCTTGCGATCCTTTCTATCACCACCACGGCCGTCTACATTCTGCAGACGGCCAACCGCATGCTCCACGGTCCGCTCCCAAGCAAGTACCAGGGACTTACCGACGGATGCTTCCGCGAAAAATTGGTCATCGTGGTGCTGGTGTTCTGCCTCCTTCTGATTGGTGTGTTCCCTGGGCCTTTTGCCGACATGCTTGACTTAAGTATTGCTCCTATTTTTGAAAGAATTAGTTCTGCGTTGTAGATTGTATGTCCATACCTAACTTTATCATCCCTGACCTGCTGCTGCTCGTGTTCCCCTTCGTGGTTATCGGGAGCAGGCTTTTCTGTGATTTCAGGTCCAAGGTTCCCTGGCGTATCGCCAACATCGGGTTCCTTCTCATCTTCTTGCTGTTGAACTTTATCCCGCTAGCCAGTGGCGAGGGCAGGTTCTTCATCTGCAACTGGCGTGTAGACGACTTCGGCGTGCTCATGCGGGAAGTCCTTATCGTTTCCGCCATTCTCGGCATGTGGTTCTCCAAGGATTACTTTGAGCATGGCGCCGACGGCAAGCCGCAAATGCACCAGATTGCCGAATTCATCGGCGCAATCGCCTTTGCCACCTTCGGCGGCGTGACGGTAGTCAGTGCCTGCGACACCATCACCTTCTTCTTGGGTCTCGAAATCGCCACCATCCCCATGTACGCCCTCACCGCCTGGAACAAGCGTGACCAGCTGGGCAGCGAAGCCGCTACCAAGTACATCCTTATGGGTTCTGTGGCTACAGCTTTTGAGCTTTTCGGGTTCAGCTATCTCTACGGATTTGCCGGAAGCCTGCATTTTGACGCCATCGAGAATGCCGTAGCCGCCGGGCCTACCCCGCTCCTCTGGATTGCGGTACTGTTCCTGTTCTGCGGCATCGGATTCAAGCTCACCCTGTTCCCCTTCTACACCTGGGCCCCCGATGTTTACGAAGGTGCCCCCACGCCTGTGACGGCGGTGCTTTCCGTGACCTCCAAGGCCACAGCCATCGCCTTCCTGGTGGTGTTGGTCTACGGCCCCTTCGCCCCCATCCAAGAGCAGATTGCCCCGCTTATCGCCCTACTTGCCGGCGTGACACTCTTCGTGGGTAACCTGGGTGCCCTCAAGCAGAGCAGGCTTCGCCGGTTCATGGCCTACAGCTCCATTGCCCAAGCGGGCTATATCATGGTGGCTCTTCTCGGTACCGCTGTAATGGCCAAGACCGCCATCATCTTCTACCTGTTCGTCTATGCGGTTTCCAACTATCTCGCATTCTTCGTGTTCGGTATCATAGGGCACCACAGAGAAGAGACATTCAACTCCCTCCGCGGGCTTTCCAAGCAGAACCCGTCTCTGGCCATCGCTCTGGCTATCTCCATGTTCAGCCTGGCGGGAATTCCTCCCCTTGCAGGGTTCTTCGGCAAGTTCCACCTGTTCTTCAGCGGCGCCACCACAGGCCACTACATGCTTATCACCTTCGCGGTGCTGAATAACGTGCTTGCCCTATTCTACTACCTACAACTGGTCAAGAGCGCCTGGGTAGATGAGCCCGACGGCCACCTGACGCCACTACGCCTCACCCGCAGGCAGCGGGGCGTTATCATCCTGTTGTCTTGCGCGGTGGTGGTTCTCGGGTTCCTCCCCTTCCTCTCCGACAATATCTTTACAGGGTTCAGCGGGGTGTAGAGATGGCGGGTCGCAGCCCGCCATGACGTGAGTGATTGTGGATAGTAAAAGGCCCCGAGTTTCCTCGGAGCCTTTTCAATACCCGGATCGCGATTCGAACGCGAGTCTGATCCTTAGGAGGGACCCGTTCTATCCAACTGAACTATCCAGGCAAAGCGAAACCAAATATATAAAATTTTCCGCTATTTTTCGACGCTATTTACAATCCCGCTGTCAATTCCCTGGATATGGCACGTCCGTTGCGGGAACGGGATGGTTATGCCGGCCTCGTCAAAGCGGCGCTTGATCTCGTCGGTATATTTCCAAAGCAGGTTAAAATAGTCCGCATTCTTGACCCAAGCCCTGAAAGCCACCTCTACGGAACTGTCCGAGAGGGCCGACACAAAGAACTGGGGCACGGGATTCTTCAAAAATAGGGGCTCCTTTTCTACCAGGTCGCGCATGATCCCCAAAGCCTTGTCCGTGGAGTCGTCATAGCCGACGCCCACCTTCAGCTCCAGACGACGGCTCACGTTCTTGCTGAAGTTCACGATAGGCTGACCCCAAAGGGCACTGTTGGGAGCCGACACAAACAAGCCATCTACCGTTTCCAGCGTGGTATTGAAAAGGCCGATTCCCTTGATTTTGCCCTTGATGGAACCGCACTCAATGTAATGGCCTGCCTTGAAAGGCCTAATGAACATGAGCAAAAGGCCAGAGGCAATGTTTGAAAGGGTATCCTTAAGCGCAAGACCAATGGCAAGGCTCGCCGCACCCACCATGGCCACAAGCCCCGCCGTGTTCACCCCGGCAATATGGAGCACCAGCAAGAGAGCCACCACATAAATCGTGTAAGAAATCAGGGAATACACCAAGGGGCGGGCCGCCGGATCCAAGCCCTTGATTTCGGCCCGATAAACAATCTTCTTGAGCAGGAACAAAAGAAGCTTGGCAAGCCCCAAAACCAGCAAGGCAAGTATCAACCGCTGCAGCAGGGGTTGCCCCATCAAGGGGGCCATCCATCTGTCAAAAAAATCCATCTCGTTATTCATGCCCACAATTTAGAAAAATGAATTACGCGACCCGCGTTTTTTCTACATTTAGCCCACTTTCATTTTTTAGAAACAAGGATATTCCATGAAAATCGCCGAAAAGACCGTGGTCCAGATGCACTACACCCTCACCTCCGACGAAGGAGCCGTTATCGATTCCTCCGCTGGCCGCGAACCGCTCCAGTACATCCAGGGCGCCCACATGATCGTGGTGGGTCTCGAAAAGGCCATGGTGGGCCACGAAGTCGGCGACAAGTTCGACGTAAAGGTGATCCCCGCCGAAGGCTACGGCGAGTACGACGAACGCATGACCCAAGAAGTCCCCACCAACGTTTTCCAGGGTGTAGAAAAGGTCGAACCCGGCATGATGTTCTATGCCCAGACGCCCATGGGCCCCATGCCCATCCGTGTCAAGTCTGTCAATGGCGACAAGGCCGTCATCGACGCCAACCACGAGCTGGCCGGCAAGAACCTGAACTTCGCCATCGAAGTGGTGAGCGTCCGCGAAGCTACCGAAGAAGAGCTGAACCCCAAGGGTTGCTGCTGCGGCAAGGGCGAAGGCGACTGCAAATGCGGTGAAGAAGGCCACGAATGCGAATGTGGCGGCGAAGGCAAAAAGGAAAACTGCGATGGAAAGGGCGGCTGCGGCTGCCCCAACCATGACAAGCACCACGGCTAGAGATTAAGGTCTCGGCCCCAATCTACACCTGAGATTCCGGGTATTCCGCGCCAAAGGCGGTTCCCGAAACAGAGAGGATTGGCGGGAACTGGATGCGCTTTGCCAGGGCAATTCCACGGAAACGCCTATGCCAAGCACGCATGTCGTTCAAAGCGTCCTCAGGAGTCTTGAACAAGGACTTGAAATAACCCAGGTCCACGCCTAAATCTTCGCAGTACTTTTCAAAACCGGCGGCAAGACGCTGCTCCGTATTTTCGAGGCTGCAGCCCCTGTCCACCCATTCGGCAAAAAGCTTGTCGTGGTACGGGTACTTGATGGGGTCACCCTTACCCTCGTCCACGTTCATAGCATCGCTGAGCTCCGCACTGGCGGGCACATCTATAGAGGCCTGGGGAATCCGTTCCTTATCCCGGTTGATATAGCGGGCCAAAGCATACACGTCAGTTTTCCACAGGTCACCCAAGGCGCACATGACGCCACAGCTATCGCCGTAAAGCGTACAGTAGCCCGTAGTGGCCTCGCTCTTGTTGCCGTTGCAGGTAATGCCAGCCCCCAGAACAGAGGCAACCGTTAAAAGTACCGCTCCCGAGCGGGTACGAGCCTGCAGGTTCTCGTGGTTGATACCTTCCACCTTAATGGGCTTACCATCGCTATCGAAGCTACATTTTTCCAAAGCACCGCAGACAGACTCCACGATGTCAGAAATCGGCGCCACCATGTAAGGACATCCCAAATTCTTCGCCAGATCGGCCGCCGCGTTCCGGGTGGTGGCCGAGTTAAAACGGGTAGGCATGTTGATCAGGTAGACATTCTCCGGCCCGATGGCTTCGGCATAGAGAGCCGCTGAAACGGCACTATCAATACCACCGCTGGCTCCGATGACCATGCGGGGAATATGGAACTTCTTCAGGTTCTCCCGAATCATAAAGACCAGGGCATCGTGAATGACCGCAATGCGGTCCTGCTCCACTACTGTCCCCTGGGGGAATCCCGAAACAGAACCGTCGGCGGCCACCTCGACCAGGCATTCCGCAGCCTGGAACCTGGGCATGGCAAATACCTGATTTCCGGCTTTGTCCCAGATGCCGCTTCCGCCATCCATGGCGTAAATATTCTTGCCGCTGTTCTCGGTGCCCACGGCGTCGATGTAGAAAACCGGCCACTGCATCTTTTTCGCAAGACCCGTACAGGCATTCCGCACAACCTGGCTCTTGCCGTCCGTAAACGTGGCCAGGCCTGAAAGCACTTCCACATCATAGCCCCACTTGGCGGGCTTACCGTCTTCGAAATACAGCCCCCCTTCAAGGGCGTCACTGCAACCCAGCAAAATGGCGATTCCTTGAGAAAGCTCCTCTACCTTTTCCCTGTAGTTGGCACACTTTTCCAAAAATTCCAGCTCGTCACCAAGGGAACCCAACATAGTCGAACCTTCGATGGCATTTTGGGGAAGCAGAATTACATCGGCTGACTGTTCCTTGGCACGTTCCACGGCGGCCTTTACCGCCTCAAAATTTTCCTCTGGTTTTCCGGCCTGCACAAAAAGCTGAGCCATAAAGACTTTCATATAAGCTCCATTTTTATGCAGAAAATATAGGTATTATTCTTTCAGGTTGCGATAGTAGGCTTCCAGCTTAGAACGGCAAGCCTCAAAGCATTCCCTGAGCGAGGGGTCGAACTGAGAACCCATACCCTCGATGACAATCGAATAGGCCTTGTCAAAAGACATAGCTTCCTTGTAGCAGCGCTGACTCACCAGGGCATCATACACGTCGGCAACCGCCATAATGCGTGCCTCGTACGGAATATCCTCCCCTTTCAGCTTGCTAGGATAACCGCCACCGTCGTAACGCTCGTGATGGTAGCGAGTCACATTGCACACGATCTGTACAAATTCCGGTGTCTCAATGGAAGTGAGCAAGTTTTCAACAATCATGGCCCCCTTCTCGGGGTGGCTCTTCATTTCTTCGTATTCCTCTGGAGTGAACCTGCCAGGCTTTCTCAAAATGCGGTCATCCACGGCAATCTTCCCGATATCGTGCATGGGGGCTGCCGTAATCAGGCTGTCGTAGAAGAAGTCCGGAAGGCTACGGTTGTCCTTTTGACGCAGGTAGTCCACAAGAATCGACACCACGTTACTGGTACGCTTGATATGGCTGCCCGTATTGCTGTCGCGGTTTTCCACCATATGGGCCATGCCGATAAGCATCCGTTCCTGGAGGGAGCGGATCTGGGAATCGTTATCCTTCAGCATCTGTTCCAAGCGTACATTGCTTTCATCCAGCATGTTGATGTAGTTGTGTATGCTGGTTTCATCCTCGATTTTGAACATGTACACTTTTTCATGTTTGGAAAGCGGGTGCTCGGTAAACTTAATCTTGTAGTATCTGTCCCCCTTCTTGAATTTCTTTTCCGGCACAACCACGCCACGGGACATTTCCCTAATCCAGACAATAAACAGGCGATTCAGCCTAGAATTATTACGAATCTTGTAGTCTATCCGACAATTCGCCAAGGTCGGGAACATTTCGCTGGCCACTTCGTTACAACCGAGGTAGTTGTACTTCGAGGTTACTAGCACAAAGCTGTCCGTATTCCTGGATTCCAAATCTTGAGAAATAAACTGTTCCACATCGTAACGCTTGACTCTATAGCAAATGTAGAGCAGGGCAAACTGGGCAAACACGTACACCGCAGGCATAATCAGGGTGTCGTACTCAAAGAACCTAGAGGTGAAAAACGAGAGGATCGAAACCACCTCGATCAGGGAAAGGGCGATAAGACTATTGAACGAGACGTTTTTCTTTTTCAAAAAAGCATAGACAATAAGGCTCACGTTACAGACAACATAGCCCACCATCAGGCAGTTGAAAATGGCGTGTCCAATCCCGTACACGGCGGTATAATTACCGGCACCCTCAATCTGGATATATTCGATGGACTTGTAGTAAAAATCGTTAAAGCCTACCGTCAGCGACATGCCGAAAATGACAAACACCACCAGCATAAAGAGGTCGTGAGCCAAGGCGGGAATCCGAATCTTGCAAACGGACAGACTCGCATCGAAGGTGAAAAACGGCAAAAAGATGGTTCCCGTGTATATCATCTTGTTGGCAAGGACCGCCTCGTCCCTGCCAGAGGACAGGGCCAGCATCAGGTGGCCCAGACACGAAATGAATACTGAGAAAAACAGCAGGGAATAGTGGCCATTCTGCTTGGAATTAACACGATACTGGAGTATCATGTTAATCGCTGCGATAACGCAGAGAACTGTAAAATAGGCGACAAGCATTTCCCCAAGCGCTCCCCTTTTCTAAGCCATAAATAAATATATACTGAAAAAACGGGTGTGGCGAAAAATCGAAAAAATTATTTCGAGACAAATCTGTTTTAATTATTACAAGAACATTACAGTGCATTGCGACTAGGGAAGGCTCCGCCCTCCCTAACACCTACCTAACACTCAATAAGCCGCAACACTTTGGTCGCGGGCCTGGGGTTAGCGGTTTATTTTCGTGGGCACCTGACGGTGCTTATAGCGACAAGGGAAGGCTCCGCCCTCCCTAACACCTACCTAACACTCAATAAACCGCAACACTTTGGTCGCGGGCCTGGGGTTAAGCGGTTTATTTTCGTGGGCACCTAACGGTGCTTAAATTAAGATAAAGCATAAAAAACACCCCGCTCTCTTGGGGAGAACAGGGCGTTCAAAAATTTAAGCTGACCGCTTATGCTTCGGCCGGGGCTTCCGGAGCAGCGGGTGCTTCAGGAGCGGCTTCGGCGGCCGGAGCTTCAGTAGCCGGAGCAGCCTTCGGAGGGAGCAGAGCCTTCATAGAAAGCTTCACCTTGCCCTTCGGGTCAACACCGAGGCAGAGCACTTCGACTTCGTCACCGACGTGAACAACGTCTTCGACCT
>CAMHOW010000030.1 GCA_946186895.1 uncultured Fibrobacter sp. | reverse complement strand
AAAGGCTTCTTTAGAACCACCAGCCTAGCTGGTGGTTTTCGTTCATACAAAAAAAATCCCGCCGGTGGCGGGATTCTTTCGTTATGCCGATAGGTTATCGGCTCACCCGAACTTTCATCATGCGGCTGCCCTGCTTGACCAGGTAAATACCAGGCCTATGGAACTTGGCGAAGAGAGCGTCTTCGAGAGAAGTTCCTGCGGCAACACTCACACGGCCTAGGTTACGGCCCTGGACATCGAACACCTGCACATTCCTGTCAGAGAGCGACATCCGGATATTTCCGATAGCATCCGTAGATTGATTCACTACAGGGTCAATCTGAATTACAGGACCATAAACCAGTTCTACAGGGCCATTGTTATTCATTATCGTAGAGTCTAAGACCGTAGAATCTAAGACCGCGATATTCGTGAGTGAAGAACTGCTGTAAAGAACCGCGATAGTGGCACTGCTAGCAATCTCTTCAGAGCTGCTGCTGAGTGGCGGTTCAACAGAACTGCTTGAGGGAGGAACTTCGGAGCTACTACTCGGAGGAGGCTCAACAGAGCTGCTGCTAGGCGGAACTTCAGAACTACTGCTCGGAGGTGGCTCAACAGAGCTGCTTGAAGGAGGTACTTCGGAGCTGCTGCTCGGAGGAGGCTCAACAGAGCTGCTTGAAGGCGGTTCTTCGGAGCTGCTGCTCGGCGGGGGCTCGACAGAACTGCTTGAAGGCGGTACTTCGGAGCTACTGCTCGGAGGAGGCTCAACAGAACTGCTGCTCGGAGGAGGCTCAACAGAACTGCTGCTCGGAGGCACAATGGAGCTACTGCTGGGTGGCACCACAGAACTACTGCTTGGAACAACGGAGCTGCTGCTCGGCGGGGGCTCGACAGAACTGCTGCTGGGCGGTACAACAGAAGAACTGCTGGGTGGCACAACAGAAGAACTGCTGGGCGGTACAACAGAGGAACTGCTGGGCGGCACAACAGAAGAACTGCTGGGCGGTACAACAGAGGAACTGCTGGGCGCCACGGAGGAGCTGGACTCTACCCTCTTCGTAAAGGTTATCTTGTCAGCGTCAATCCAGCCGTAATCGAAGGTCACACGGAGAGTATGCTCACCGGCGGCAATCTCCTTCGTAGACGTTCCGCTGAAGGGTTGGAAATCAGTCCAGCTTGTAGTCAAGATGTCCGTGACCGTACCGATATCCGTACCGTCTATGGCTATCGTCAAATAACTCTTATTGCCGTCGTTATCTTGCCTTGCGGCCATGACCTCAAAATCATAATACCCAGCAGAGGTAAAGTCCACGGTATATTCCACCCATGCACCAGGATTGATGGTGCCCAAGCTTGTTGCGTTCTTCGTCAAATCGGCACCGCCAGTGCTCTGGTAGTCTTCAAATTCAACAGCCCCCGGCAAGGTGGCAACAACCACGGGCGCCTGTGAAGACGAAGACGGCTTCACGGAAGAGGAAGACTGCTGTGCAGAAGATGACGAAGGCGGAACAACAGAAGAAGAAGACTGTTTTACAGAAGACGACGATGTCGTGCTCTTCTTAGTGAACTTGAGGTTATCCACGTTCACATAGCCCCCGGTAAAGGTCACGCGAAGAGTATGGGAGCCAGCCGTCAGGTTCGTCGTTTCGCCTGTAAAGCTATCGAAATCATCCCAGCCGTTGGTCAATATGCCCGTAATGGAGGCCACCGCTTTCCCATCCACAGAAATATCCACGGTAGTCGTACGACTCTGCTCGTCTTGTCGAGCGGCAAGGAGCTCAACATTATAAACCCCGGCCGAAGTAACCGATATGGGGTATTCCAACCAGGCATTGGGCTTGATTTCACCCACGATGTTTCCATAGACGGTCACTTCATCACCACCGTTGGTGGCGAAGTTTTCAAGTTCCACCGTTCCAGGAATGTTCGTAACGTCAACAGGATTAACCACGGCAGAGCTACTGGTGGGATTGGTTCCGCTAGAACTGGATGTGGGGTTGGTTCCGTTGGCTATATAGACCTTGGCCACCGGAAAGTCTGCCTCGCCGCTAACTCCACCACCATTGGAGCCTGCTTCACCAAGAACCTTGGCCTCGTAAAGTTTACCATCGGCCATTCCAAGTTCTTTCCACTTTTTGATATGGGCGGAAACATTGATAGTTCCACAATCGCGAGCCGATTTGCGAATGCTGAAGTATTGGTGAAACTCTTTGTTACCTTGCCCGCCAATCGCAGGACCCGTACGAGTATTGCGGTAAACGGTATATACCGCGCCATCAATCGTGTAGTCTCCCTTCTTGACATTTCCGACCCAGTCACCCGGCATATACTGCGCCAGCGTATTGTCCACCACATAATATTCTACAAGGCCATTGGGGGCACCACTAACGCCTTCCATCCATCCGTAAACGCCTACATAAGAATAGTCGACACCGGAAATGTTCTTCTTTACCAGTTTGAACTCCGCCATAATGTCGCCACCCATCTGGTCATAGGTCTTGTTGCTATTGAACTGCAAGCCCATGCGGCAAAGGTAGTCGCCTGCTCCCGAAAAAGCGCACGACATCGAGCCGTTCTCATAGAACGTGGCGCTAGCCGAATTAGCGTGGTCATACCACAACTGGTAATCGTACTGGCCAATGGAGCCAGGGGCATAACTGCCCGTTTCTTTTTTACTGTTTCCCGAATGCCCTGTCGTACTGCAGAAATTCTGGGCCAAGGCCTGAGTGGAAAGAAAACCAAGGGACAATAGCGTCAACACCTTGGCAAACTTCGGTAAAATACACATATTGAACTCCTTTCAGAATCCAATCCCAACATTAAACATAAACAAATAATCCCCGGTTGTCACCGGGGAATCGTGTAAATTTATGATAAAGTATCGGACTAGCGGATCACGCGGACCTTGGTCAGCTGGCTACCCTGCTTGACCAGGTAGATACCGGACTTGTGGAACTTGGCAAACAGGGTCTCTTCGAGGGAGGCGCCAGCATTCACGCGGACACGGCCCAAGTTGCGGCCCTGGACGTCGAACACCTGCATATCCATGGTAGACAGGGACATGTGGATGTTACCGATGGCCTCGGGAGCCTCGTTTCCGGCCCCGTTGTTGGACGGATTGGTGCCGTTGTTTGCCGGAGTAGTAGAACCGTTGCTTGCCGGAGCTACGCTGCCAGAAGATGTAGGAGCAGAGGCGCTGCTGGTAGGCGGTTCGTACTTGGAGCTCATGTTCACATCCTTGGCGGTGAACTTGATGTTATCTACGTCAAGCCAGCCGTAGTCGAAGGTCACACGAAGAGTGTGCTTGCCAGCGTCAATGTTCGTAGTCGTTCCCGTGAAGGGCTTGAAATCGGACCAGTCATCCGTAAGGATGTCAGAAATCGAGCCAACATCCTTGCCATCAATAGAAATGGTCAGGTTGCTCTTGTTTCCGTCGGCATCTTTTCTCGCGGCGAGAACTTCAACTTCATAGGTTCCCGTGTAGGAGACATCTACGCCAAATTCTACCCAGGCACCCGGGTTGATGGAACCCAAGGTCGTTCCATTCTTAGTCAAGTCTGCACCACCAGTAGACTGGTAGTCTTCAAACTCGATAGTTCCGGGCAGAGTACCCACAGAGGGCTGATTCTGTGCAGCAGAACTTGTGGGGGTAGAAGCAGAGCTTGTGGGATTGGTAGAAGCGCTGGAAGTAGTAGAGCCCTCGGCGTTATCCACCATATTGAAGTAAGTGTAATCAATGGAACCCGTAGCAGAGCCACCAGCTTCACTCATCAGCATCACTTCCATCAACTTACCAAAACCAACCGTATAATTCATACGGCCATTCTTTGATGTCGGAAGATTTTCTGTCTGTCCCTTAAAAAGTTCATCCCACTTGTTGAAATGGGCGGAGATATCGATATGACCGCATTGGCGAGGTTCTGTACGAACGCTAAAAATCTGTAGGAACGTGGATTGTCCTAACTTAGAGTATTCATTGTCACGTACGAATGCATGGATGGTATAAGTACCTCCATCAACGTTGAGTTCACCAAACTTAGGTCCGATAAACTGTTCATTCGGTTTGCTATACCAGTCGTCCACGATGTAGTATTCCACGTCGGGATTTCTCGTCCAACCGTACACGCCGATATAACCGTAGTCTGCATGTTGGCTTGTCTTAGTGTACTTGTAATCTACGGCATAGTGTTTGGTTTTATGATCAACAAGACTATTGTTGTACTGGTATCCTACACGAGCAAGATAGTCTCCTGCACCGCTCCAGCTAGCCTGGAACGTACCATTGCTGTAGTAGGTCATGGAGTTTGTTCCACCACCACTGTACCATTCTTCCAATCCCCAAGGAGTTCCAGAAATTGAACTCAAACCCTGACACGAACCATCATTACCGCACTGGACGTTCACTTTCGTCCCATTACCCGAATGGCCCATAGCATCACTACAGGCATCGGCGGCGTATGTTGAGGTGAAAAGACCAAGGGATAGCAGCGCAGCTGTCCCGACCGAAAAATATCCCTTTTTCATAATTGAACTCCTCTTCAGAAATCCAATCCCATTGTAAACATATACAAAAAAGCCCCGGATGTCACCGGGGAAGTATGTAAATTTATGTAAAGGTGCCGTTTTTTGCGTTTTTTAAGGCTAGATTCCGGGTCAAGCCCGGAATGACGCAATTCGTTATGGCTGATCAGTCTTTCGTCATGGCGTGCTACGACACGCCATCTAGATTCCGGGTCGATTCCTTCGCCTGCGGCTCGGAACAAGTGTGGCACGGAATGACGAAGTGCGGGCTTCTACGTTTTTGACTAGCGAATCACGCGGACCTTGGTCAGTTGGCTGCCCTGCTTGACCAGGTAGATGCCCGGCCTATGGAACTTGGCAAACAAAGCCTCTTCCAAGGACACCCCTGTAGAAACACCCAGTTTTCCAAGATTACGGCCCTGGGTGTCATACACCTGCAACTCCTTGCCACTCAACACGAAACGTGTTTTCACCAAAGCTTCCGGAGCGGATTCGTGCTTGGAACTCTTATCCACGTCCTTTTCGGTGAACACAATCTTATCCACGTTAACATAGCCACCCGTAAAGGTCACGCGCAAGGTATGCTTGCCGGCGGTGAGGCTAGCCGTCTCGCCCGTGAAGCTCTTGTAGTCGTCCCAACCATCGGTCAGGATATCGGAAACCGTAGCAATGTCGGTTCCATCTATGGCAAGAGCAATAGAAACCGCGCGGCCCTCGTCGTCACCACGGGCGGCGGTCAAAGCAAAGCTGTAGGTTCCCGTATAGGCCACATCCACGGTATATTCGGCCCAATCACCGGGTTCAATATCACCCAAGAAAGAACCACCATTCGTAAATTCGCCACTCTTTTCCTGGAAGTCTTCGAACTCTACCGTTCCAGGGAAGGCCCCTACAGAGGGAAGCGTGGAGGAAACGCTGCTAGTAGGTGTCGTAGAGGCACTAGATGTGGGAGTCGTAGAGGCACTAGACCTAGGAACACCACTATCATCTACATATACCTTAGCGTAATTGAAGTCAAAAGAACCATTGGCATTATGTTCTTCGGGATACTGTCCTGCTTCACCCAGAATTTTCGCTTCATAGAGCGAAGAACCCATTTTCAGGCCGGCAGCCTCCCAAGCTTCAAAATGCGCCGTAATGTCAATAGAGCCGCATTTCCTAGCTTTCTTACGAATGCTCCAGTATTGCGTAAACGTCTTTGTTCCCTCAATTGTACCACGAGCCTGATTAATGTCATCTTTGTAGATGTCGTACTCGCTACCATCAATTGTAACGGTCTTAACTAAAGTTCCGCACCATGTAGGTCTTCCCTGAGAGCCCCAACTATCCACGATATACCACTCTATAAGCGGGTCTTGTGTCCACCCATAAACGCCAATGTAAGCATAAGACACCCCACTTTTATTAGTGTAATTACTAAGGCTAAAGTCAGCGTACAAATGGCCTATCGTCTTGAAATTCACCCCGCTATTTTGTCCGTAGAGAACCCCTGAACGGCAAAGATAATCATCGATATTCTCAAAACTGCAACTGAACGAACCATCCGAATAGAACGTGGCCTTTCCAGTACCCGTCTTGTTCCATTCTTCGTAGCTGTAATCACCTATTGTGCCAATAGAACCTTTTCCGTTGGCATCTCCCGTCGGAGCGGTATTGGAAATGTCTACCTTGGTTCCCGAATGGGTGGCATTACAGAAATCCTGAGCCAGAACCTGTGTGGAAAGAAAGCCAAGGGACAGGAATGTCAAAGCCTTGGTAGATTTTGATAAAATACTCATAATAGCACTCCTTTGTGAGAGCCAACCCCAGACATAAAACTATACAAAAAGTTCCCGATTGTCACCGGGAACCTTGTAAAAAATGAAATTATATGTTTTTTCGGCCTATGCTTCGTCCTTCTCGATGGAGTCGTCGTCGACCTCGACACCTTCCACCTTGTCGAAGGTTTCCTTGGCCTCGGCGCTGTCCTGCTCGATGTCTTCCACGCTGGGGAGCGCGGTAGCGTCTTGCACCACATCGCCTTCGCGGAGGCTGATGGCCTTCACACCCTGGGCATTACGGCCCGTAAGGCGGATATCAGCAGCCTTGATGCGAATCACCTGGCCTTCGCGGCTGGTGATAATCAGGTCGTAGTCATCGGCAACGCTTTCCACGAACACGGCAGGACCGATCTTGTCGGTGACCTTCAGGTTGATAACGCCCTTGCCGCCACGACGGGTAATGCGGTAAGTGCCGGGTTCGCTGCGCTTGCCGAAACCGTTTTCGGTAATGGTCAGCACCTTGTTGCCCGCCTTGAGCCACAGGAGCGAAATCACCTCGTCGCCTTCGGCAAGCTTGATACCGCGCACGCCGTGGGTTCCACGACCCATGGGGCGGAAGCAGGTGATGGGGAACGTCAGGGCCTGGCCGTTCCGGGTGGCAAGCATCAGCAAATCCTTGGGGATCGGGCGGCCTTCAACGTCATCGGCTCCGTCTTCTCCTTCGGCCACTTCAGCTTCGACGGTCTCGGTGGCCTGCTCCACAGCATCGTCAGCGTCGCTTGCATTCAACGAAGCCTTGTATTCCTCTTCGGTCATGCCCACCAGCTGCACCTTCACCAGTTCGTCGTCGTCATCCAGGCGGATGGCGTTCACGCCGGCCTTGCGGGGGCGGCTGAACAGGGTCAGGTCCATCTTGTTGATGATGCCCTTCTTGGTGGCAAACACCAGGCAGAAATAGCCACCGAACTTGCGGACCGGCACGATAGCCTGAACACGTTCGCCCTCGGTAAGGCCGATAAAGTTCACGATGGGGCGGCCCTTGCCGTTGCGGGTGCCTTCGGGCAGGCGGTAAACCTTGGTCCAGTAGGCACGGCCCTTGTTGGTGAACACCAGCAGGTAGCTGTGGGTCGATGCCGTGAAAATCTGGTCCACGTTGTCTTCGTCCTTGAGAGTCGCACCGATGATTCCCTTGCCGCCGCGGTTCTGGGCCTTGAAGGTATCGATGGGCAGGCGCTTGATATAGCCTTCCTTGCTCAAGGTAATCACCTGTTCCTCTTCGGCAATCAGGTCTTCATAGTCGCTGTCGTCCACGGATTCACCAATGGTGGTGCGGCGTTCGTCGCCGAACTTGTCCACGATTTCGTCCAGACGCTTGAGGATAATGGCGATACGACGTTCGCGCTTAGCGAGAATGTCTTCTAGGTCGGCCACCGTCACGATCAGCTCGTTGTATTCGGCTTCCAACTTTTCGAGGTTGAGGCCTGTCAACTGAGACAAGCGCATGTCCACAATGGCCTGGGACTGGATCTCGTCGAGGTTGAACCTGTCTTGCAGGCTCTGCTTTGCGATTTCAGTGGTCTTGCTGGACTTGATAATCTGCACCACTTCGTCGATATTCTGCGTTGCAATACGCAGGCCTTCGATAATGTGGAGACGTGCCTTGGCCTTGTTCAAATCGAACTGAGTGGCACGGGTGACCACATCAAGACGGTGGTCAATGTAAATCTGGATCAGGTCCTTCAGCGTAAGGAGCTTGGGCAGGTTGTTCACCAAGGCCAGGTTGTAGATGCTGAAGGTGGTCTGGAGCTGGGTGTACTTGAACAGGTTGTTCAGCACCACCTCGCCCACCGCGTCACGGCGGAGCTCAATAACGATACGCACATCCTTGGCAGATTCGTCGCGGATGTCGGTGATGCCGTCTACGCGCTTTTCACGCACCAGCTCCGCAATCTTCTTGCAAAGTTCGGACTTGTTCACCATGTAGGGGATTTCGGTAACGATAATGCGGGGTTTGCCCTTGGAGTCTACCTCGATATCGGTACGGGCACGTACACGCACACGGCCATGACCCGTAAGGTAGGCCTCGCGGAAACCGGAACGCCCGCAAACAATGCCGCCCGTGGGGAAATCGGGGCCCTTCACGTACTGGAGCAGTTCCTCGCCAGCCACGTCAGGGTTTTCGGCCACCGCATGAATAGCGGCAGCAATTTCGCGCAGGTTGTGGGGAGCCATAGAGGTGGCCATACCCACGGCAATACCCGTGGTACCGTTCACCAGCATGTTGGGGAGCGCAGAGGGCAGGACCAGCGGTTCGTCCAAAGTCTCGTCGAAGTTCGGACCCATGTCCACGGTGTCCTTCTCGAGATCCTCGAGCATCAGGGCACCCACGTTGTTCATCTTGGCTTCGGTATAACGCATGGCGGCAGCGCCGTCGCCGTCGATGTTACCGAAGTTACCCTGACCAAATACCAGCGGGTAGCGCAGGGAGAAGTCCTGGGCCATACGGACCAAGGTCTCGTACACGGCAGAGTCGCCATGGGGGTGGTACTTACCGATGACGTCACCCACGATACGGGCGCTCTTGACCGTCGCCTTGTTGGGAACCACGCCCAACTTGTGCATGCTGAACATGACGCGGCGGTGCACCGGCTTGAAACCGTCACGGGCGTCGGGCAAGGCTCGGGCCACAATCACGCTCATGGAGTAGCGCAAGTAGCAATCCTGCATGTCCTGTTCAATCAGGCTCTTGAACTGCGTTCCTGGTACCAATTCTTCTGACATTACTTATCCTCGATCATCTCGTTTATTTTTTCTAAACTCTTCTCGTCCGTCTGGTCGATGCGGTGGGGCGTCACCGTAGCGTAGCCCTGGTTCAACAGGTAGTCATCGCTATCCTTGGGCTGCTCGTTCCACAACTTGTCACCGTCCAGCTGCCACAGGCCATTTTCATGGCTGTAGTGGTCCGTAAACATTCCGAGGGCCATCCTGGTAGCCTTGAACCCCTTGAAGGATTCGGCGGTAGCCTTCGGAAAATTCACGTTCCAGAAAACGCCGGCAGGAATCTGCCTAAAAAGTTCCCTCTTCACGACGGTTGCAGCGAATTCAGTGGCCGTCGTCAACAAATCTGTACCCGTACCGCGGAGCGAAAGGGCTATTCCCGGCACCCCCCAGAGGGCCGCCTCGCGGGCTCCGGCCACCGTCCCCGAATAAAGGGACGACACGCCGGAATTTTCGCCCAAGTTCACCCCCGAAAAACACAGGTCAAAGGGCCCTGGACCGGCCCCCTCGGTAGAAAGCCCGTGATGCGCAAAATGCCCAAGGGCAAACTTGACACAATCAGAAGGGGTCCCCGACATGGAATAAAGCTCTACGCCCTCAGAAAAGCCCGTCAGGCACTCCTTTTTGACAGAAAGCCCGTGGCGTACCGTAAAGGCGTGGGAAACCCCGCTCTGCTCCCGTTCCGGGGCAAAGACGAACACCTCGCCCAAGGGAGAAAGGGCGTTCGCCAAAGCGCAAATATTCTCGCTCTGAAAACCGTCGTCGTTGGTGATCAGAATACGGGGTTTCGGGGTATTTTGCATGCTCGCTAAAAGATAGATAATTATATCGAAAATTACCACGAAAAATGGCGAAAAACGTGTAAAATTCTATACTTGTGGCCATGTACACCGAACCGAAATTTCTGGCCATGAAGGACAAGTCCAAGGCCAAGCGCATGGCCGAACTTTTGCGGGTCATCATCTTGCAATTGGGCGACGACGTGCCACGCGCCAAGCGGGAGTTCGAGACCTACGCTGGCTGGATGAAGCTGCCCGAAAGTGAGCGGCTCATCGGCAAGAATCAGGCACAAATGATAGACCTGTACAAGACCTTCCGCACCAGGGCGGGCCTCGGGTTCGAACGGGATGTCTACTTGGAGCAGGAACCGGGGGACCGCGAAACTCCGAACGAGAAGCCCATTTCCTTCGCCGTGCTGGTTCACAACCTGCGGAGCGCCTTCAACGTGGGCTCCATCATCCGGAGTACGGACTGCTTCGGTCTCGAAGGAGTCCACCTGAGCGGCTACAGCTGCGGGCCCGACCACGTGACGGTAAAAAGTGCGGCCCGAGGCTGCCAGGAATGGATCCCCATCAAGCGCTGGGAAAGCCCTATGGACTGCATCAAGTGGCATAGGGAGAACGGCTACGAGATTATCGCCCTGGAGACCGGCGAAGACATTCCGAGTATCACCGACGTGAAGTGGCCCGAAAAGGGGCTCATCATCCTAGGAAACGAGGAACTGGGAATCGCCCCGGAACTTATGGAACATGCCACGCTGAAAGTCACCATTCCCATGGCGGGGCGAAAGGCCAGCATGAATGTGGCAGGGGCCTTTGCCATCATGGCATTCTGTTTACGGAACCAAAAATAAAATCTCTTCCAAAAGCTATATTGACAGGAAAGGAAACAAACAAATGAACAAAGCTGTCACCTTATCTGTATTTTTAATCGCTTCTGCAGCTCTTGCCGAAAAACCGACCGTCACCCCAAAAATGCCAGCCATTTCAGACGGATGCTTCCAGGTCGGCACTGTCGATGAGCTCTATGGCTTTGCCGCCGCCATCAACGGGACAGACGGATTTGAACAGAACTCCGAAACAGATTGCCTAGAAATTACATCGGACATTACTGTCAACAAGAATGTGTTGAATGCGGATGGTGACCTAGCTCAAGACACTGCCTCCTACATTTTATGGAATCCCCCTTCCTACTTTGTC
The DNA here is from genome assembly GCA_946186895.1 of uncultured Fibrobacter sp. Taxonomy (GTDB): domain Bacteria; phylum Fibrobacterota; class Fibrobacteria; order Fibrobacterales; family Fibrobacteraceae; genus Fibrobacter. Next base: position 18,970 of record CAMHOW010000030.1, on the reverse strand, counting down.
GGCACTATCAAAGGTAATGGGCACACCATCTCCGGCCTAGTCATCATAGACGATGCCAAAAAGTACCAAAACGTGGGCTTTATCCGTAGCGGTGGCGGAACCATGGAAAATCTGCGATTCAAGGACATCTATGTGGAAGATGGAGACGCCTCGGTGTACCACTACGTAGGAGGCATTTATGGTAAAAATGCGGCTTCCGGCAACACCAATTACGGCATTAACCTAAAGAAAGTATCATTTGCAGGAACTGTTCTCACAGCTAGCTATATGCCCGTTGGCGGCATCGTGGGTAAGCACTCGGCACGCCTTGCTCTAGAAGACGTCCATGTCTCCGGAAAGGTAAAAAGCCCATCCAAAGCAGGCGGGTTCTCTGGCGAAGCAGACGACGTAATCGCCACCCGTTCTACCAATGAAGCAACTATCGTGTCAGAAGGCGACTATGCCGGCGGTTTTGTCGCCTACGCAAATGGCAACTTCCGTGTAGAAATGACATTTACCGAATCCTGCAACAAGGGTATCGTAAATGGCTACAAAGCAGCTGCAGGGTTCATCGGGTATATGGGCTATGCCAAGGCTTCCATTTTCAATTCCTACAACAGCGGCGATATCGAGGCACGAGACTACATAGGTGGTCTTGTAGGCGCCCACAAAGCCGGGGAAAGCCCCGAACTTACCATTTACAATTCCTATAGCGTTGGAACCATTAGCAAGAGCAGTTTCACGTATTACTACGGATTGCTAGGGCAGAGCCACAGCGATAATGCGCTGGACCTTAAAAATTCATTCTTTATCAAGGACACCCTTTACAACGACACCGCTATCTTTTACGGAGAAGCTATTGCCGCAAGCAAATTCGAAGATGGCACACTCTTGTCTAAGTTGCAACAGTTTGAACAAGACTCCATAAAAGGCTCCGTGTGGGACCAGGATCTAACAAGCGACAAGTTCCCCGTACTGGAAAAGCGCACCAAGCAAACCAATTCTGGGACAGACGACACCGAGAATAAAGAAGAAAAGAACGAGAAAGAAGCCATTATAAGCACAGCCTTCTCAAGCACGACCGCCCTTGTGACCACCGAAGGCCGCCACGTAAAGATTAGCGGATTACAGTCCGGACACAAGTTCGCCATATTTGACCTCAAGGGAAACATTCTGCGGCAAGGAATCGCAACAGAATCTTCTGTATCCTTGGAAGTCCCGCACAACGGAATATTCCTTGTACGTATCAACGGAATGAGCAAAATTATCAAGGTGAGGTAACTTATGAGCAACCAAGTTCAGACAACAGTCGAACGTACCCCCATCAGCGAAACGGCTCTGACCAAGAAACTGTTGGACTTCTATTCCTTTATCCTGTGCGTCCTCTGCGCCACTTGGCTCATCAAGACCTTTATCGAGCGGAAGTACCCAAAGCAGGACGACGCCAAAGAGCAAGACTAAGTCTGGCGCTACTTCGTAGCGCACACTCGCTAAGGGGCTCCGCAGGAGCCCCTTGACTTATTAGTCTTTGAGACAACGAACTGAGAAGGCATGGGTGGTGCTGTAGTCGTTCAGGTACGCATAGTCGCCATCGTAGTAAAAGTCAATGTTGTGTGCCTTGACGTCGCCATCTGGTGTAGAACTCCAGAAGAACGCGCGTTTACCCTCGTTGCTATAGCCATCTTGGTGTTCCCAGTCGCCGGCAGGGAACACCGAGAATCCGAAGGTGTCGTCACCGTTGCCACTTCTACCCACATTTTCATTCAAACCGCTGGTGGAAACTCCACCTGCATCATCATCCCAGCCGCTGGTGGACTTGAGCTTGGTGCCTGATGAGCTGCCCACGGCCGCAACTAAATCACTCCATTCGCTTTGACTTGGCACATGCCAGCCCTTGGGACAGACCCCGCGAACCGGCGTTGTCGGCGTACAATCTGTTTCTCTGCCGCAACCCTTGCCGTTTGTACTCCATATGCCCACACTATCCATAGTAGCACTCCACAAGTACAGGCGACCATACGTATCGCAGCTGGCTGGGGCGTTATTATAGCAGAAGCTGGATGAATCCAACTCATCGGTAGATCCCAGATAGCGGAAGTTCAGGTTTTCGGCCATCCACACCTCGGAATAACCACTCCCTGCAGGGGCGATGGTTATGGTCCTGTAAACCTGATTGTCACGCTGATCAGTAAGGGTGTTGGCAGTGGCATCGTAGATGCTGCCATCGCTAGAAGGCCACCATACGGAACCACTTGACGCTACTTCACTACTGGATTCCGGCTCTTTTGAACTGCTAGACTTCTCATCGCTACCAGATTCTGTGGTCTCGCTGGACGAAGAGACTTCAGATACGCTAGAAACAACAGTTTCGGAACTGCTGGACGATGAATCTTTGGAAACACTAGAGTCTACTGCTTCGGAACTGCTAGACAAGGATTCTTCAGCTGCACATGATTCGATTACGTCAACTCCACTGGAACTTGACAACTCGCCTAAATCACCAGCACTTGAACCATTGTCGCCACAAGCGGCAAACACCGCCATGGCAACAAAAGAAAGTCCAAGACTCAATTTCCGCATTTCCACCTCTTTCCTAAGGAAGCCCTAGACATTTAATTTACATAAATCTCCTAGAATTACAAACACAGGACCTATAAAAACAGGGCAATAATGCGGAAATAACATCTCGAGGGAAACTCGCAGGGACTAACAGTCACAAGAGTTTCCGCCTGCAATAAATTGTCAAACCAGCGAAAACGTTCCTTTCCATCATACGCACTTACCGAACCATCACTATCGCTTATTTTTGACCGAGATGTATGCATTCCGAGAGAGCAGTCGAACAAAGTGAATCTGCGAGCGAGGGATGTACACATCGAGGGAAAGAATTTTTAAAAAGAAGCTCAGTCAAGACGAAAGCAGATCCTCGCCGGAGTTTACCCCGCACTTGATGCGGGGCGAGGATGACGAAGGAGGAAACGAGGCCTGTGCAGATGAGGCTAGAATCACTTATCCATCAGGTGACGGCGCCAGCGACCACCTTCCCAACGGCGCCAGAAAATAATGGGTGCCGTGCTGTAGACGGCAACAACTGCAATCCAGGCGTAATGGGCCGGCAGGTGGAATACGTAGGCCGCCACGTAGAGCGCCCCCGCCACGCACCAGTTCATGATGGCGCTGGCAAACATGACCCATAAGGTATCCCCTGCCCCACGCAGAGCCCCTGCATAAATCACCAGCAGGACCTCCACGAAAATATACAGGGACGCAAACCTGAGCATGAAAATGCTCATGGGGCGAGCCGAATCAAAGATGGCCAAGGCACTTTCGGCGGCCTCGGCCATGTCAGGCCTGAAGATGTCGGTCAGCACGCCAGGTAGGAACACGAACAACACACCGGTAATAAGGGAATAACCCCACCCAAGCCTAAGCCCCGAATAAGTGGAACGGGTAGCGGCAGCCGCATTCTTAGCCCCCACATAGCGGCCAACAAGGCTTGTAGAGGCCACTTCCAGGCCCATCAGGGGAACATAGGCCACCATGTCCCAGTTGAACATGATAGACGATGCCGTAGCCGATTCGGGCCCCAGGGCATGGAACATGAGAATCAGCAGCTGGAACGCCGACATGTTCAGGAACATCTCCACACCAGAAGGAATCCCCCGCTGTAGAAGTTCGCGGGTCAAGGGCCAACTAAAGGCAAAGGAGGAGCGGGTATTGAAGCGGCTATTGCAGGACTTCCCAAAGAACTTCACAAACAAGATAACCGTCGAGACCACATTCCCGACGAGGGTTCCGTAGGCAGCCCCGGCCACGCCCATGGCGGGAACTGGGCCAAGGCCGTAAATCAGCACATAGTTGCAGACCACATTCACGATCATGCCCACGAAGGCGGCCTTCATCACAATCTTCGTCTCACCGATACCGCTAAAAAAGCAGGGAGCCGCATTGCGGACCAGGTTGATAACGCCACCGAACATCAGAATGTCAAAATAGGTCTTCTGGTATTCCAGCTGGTCGGCCGCCAGATTCTCCATACTGAAGGCAAAATGTCCAAGGGGAATCGTCAAGTACAAAAGCGGCACGCTCAAAAGCGACAGGTACACTGACTGCATGAACACTCGAGAGCAATCACCATGCTTTTTCGCACCGAGCCGCTGGGCCACCATGGCGGTGGTGTAACTGATGGCACCAGTAAAGAACATGGTAAGGGCCAGCTGCACCGCCCCTGCCCCAAGAGCCGCATTCATTTCGGCGGGTCCCAACTTAGAGAGGAACAGACGATCGATAAAGGTCATGAAGGTATCAAACGACATGGACAAAAGCATGGGAAGTGCCACAACCAGCACATCCTTCACGCCACCGTACTTCTTGAACTTTGACGGCCTGTAAAACTTGCCCACTATCGCCGAAATCATAAGTCGCGCAAATATAGAAAAGTTCCCCGATAGAGGAACTTTTCAACTGATGAAGTGTCTCTTAAACTACATGCAGGTGTAGCCGCCATCCACAGGCACCATGATGCCCGTAACGTAGCTAGATGCCGGGGATGCCAGGAAGATGGCGGCGGTATCCAGCTCGCCCTCGTTTCCATAGCGTTCTGCCGGAATCATGGTCCTGGCATTCTGCTGGAAGAAGTCGGAATCCAGGGTTTCCTTGGTCAGCGGGGTGTAGAAATAGCCCGGGCAGATGGCGTTCACGTTGATGCCCTTGCTGGACCATTCCGAAGCGAGAGCACGGGTCAGGTTCACCACGCCACCCTTAGCAGCATGGTACGGAGCGCAGCCGGCTACCTTGTTGCCTACCAGACCATACATGGAGGCGATATTGATGATACGGCCATACTTTGCCGGAAGCATGGCCTTCTTGGCCACGGCACGGGACACCTTGAAGGTACCGCCCAAGTCCACGTTAAGTTCGCCATTGAACTGAGCATCGGTAATGTCTTCGGCCGGGGCAATGGCACCCGTACCCGCATTGTTGATAAGGATGTCGATACGGCCAAACTTGGCGAGAATTTCGTCTACAGCGGCATTCACGCGATCGGTGTCGGTAATATCACAAGAAATACCGATGGCATCTACGCCGAATTCCTTCGTAATTTCAGCGGCAACGGCGTCCACCATCTCTTTACGGCGGGCAAGGGCCACAATCTTTGCGCCCTGATTTGCAAGGGCCTTGGCCATCTGTACGCCAAGACCGGTGGAACATCCGGTCACCAAGGCGACCTGGCCAGACAAGTCAAAATAATTCTTCATAATTTTCTCCGGTGTTGATGATTCTGAAATTAATATACATTATTTGTAATGAGTAAGTTCGTTTATATGAAAATTTTCTGCACCTAGTTTTTCACCCCTCCTACTTAGATCCTTCGACTCGTTTCACTCGCTCAGGATGACACTTTTGCATCATTTTATCACCACTTTTTCTACATTCAGGCTGTTATGTCCCTTATTTCCATATCAAAAACGATAGTTTCTGTCGCAGCCATCGCCGTTTCCACCGTCTTTTGTGCCGTGGACAAGGAACCCGTGCCCCAGCACTACAACTACCGGGGAGCCGGTCAGCAAATGAAACACATCTATTACGGGGACCTGCAAGAGACCATCTATTGTGGCTGCAAGTACAACGACAAGAAAAAAGTGGACTACAGCACCTGCAACTTTAGGCCCAGAGAAAATCCCCGGCGCAAGAGCTTCAAGCGGGCCGAATCCGTGGAATGGGAGCATATTGTCACCGCCCACAACATGGGGCATTTTATGCCCTGCTGGAAAGACGGAGGCCGCAAGAACTGCAGCGCCAACGATACTTTGTTCAAAATTCTAGAAGGGGATTTGCACAACCTGTACCCCGCCATTGGCGAAATCAACGGAGACCGCAGCAACTTCATGTATTCCCAATGGACAAACAACCCGGAACCCATGTACGGAGAATGCGAAACTATCGTGGACTTTAAGCTCAAAAAGGCCCAGCCCCGAAAAGAAGTTCGGGGACTCATCGCCCGGGTGCATTTCTACATGGAAAAGACCTACGGAATCAAGCTTTCTAGCCAGGATCGCAAACTTTTTGAAGCCTGGGACAAGATGTACCCCGTCACCGAGAAAGAATGCGAGCGGGACCGCCGAATTTTCAAGGTTCAAGGGGACCACAACCCCTTTGTCTTTGAAAAGTGCCAAGACAAACCCTAGACAATAACTTAATTTTAGGGGTGTATAACGAGGTTTTCATGTTTCGTGTTTTTTCGTTTTGTCTTGTAGCGATTTTAGCCCTGTCCACTACGGCACTTTCCCAGGTGACGTTTCCGCTGGGTTCCAACGTCGTCGACGTGACCAAGGCCCCTTATAGCGCCAAGGCCGACGGAAAGACCGATGACACCGAGGCCATCCAGAAGGCCCTAAACGACCACCCCGATGGGGACTATATTATTTACCTGCCCCACGGCATTTACAAGGTTACTAACACCATCACCTGGCCAGCCAGCGAAAAGCCCGAGCAGGCTTACAGCCGCACCATTTTGCAAGGTGCAAGCATCGGCGGAACCATTATCGCCCTTGCCGACGAATGCCAGGGATTTACCAACCCCGATTTCCCTGCCCCGGTACTCTTTACCGGAGAAGGCCCCGGATTCAAGCACAGAAACTCTATCCGCGACATTACCGTCCGTACAGGTAAAAAGAACGCCGGTGCCGTAGGTATCCGCTTTAACGCCGCCCAGCAAGGCACCATCAAGAACGTGAAGGTCTATTCCGGCGATAGCACAGGCATTTACGGTATTGACTTGGGACACACCGAAAACATAGGCCCCCTCCTTCTGGAAAACGTGGAAATTCAAGGTTTTGAGACAGGCGTGTTCATCGCAGGCAAGACCAACAGCATTACCATGGAACACGTGACCCTAGGCGGCCAAAAGAAATACGGCATGGAAAATGACGGACAGGTCGTCTCCAGTCGTGGGCTTAGGTTCAAGGGCGATGTTCCTGCGGTATACAGCCACGGCGAGGGAGCCTCCATGGTCTTGGTGGATGCCACCCTGGAATACAACAGGCTCAAGCAATCCAAGCCTGCAGCGGCCATCGAAAACGAAGGCCTGCTGTTCGCCAGGTCCATCAACACCAGCCGTTTCCAAGAAAAAATCAAGAGCACCCAGAAGCCCGTTATCGAAAGCTACGTCGGCAACGAGATCGTGGAATACTCGACCCAGGCTTCTCACCAGCTTTGCCACAGCCCCAAGCAGTCCATGCGCCTGCCGGTGGCCGAAACGCCTAACCTGAACGACCAGAAATCTGACTCCTGGACTTCCATTGGCGGCGACTACGGCGGAAAGATGAACACCGGTTCCGACGACGCCAAGGCTATACAAGACGCTATCGACGATGGAGCCGAAACCATCTACTTCCCGCCCGGAGGACGCTGGACTATCAACCGCGACATTTACCTGCGCAACCGTGTCCGCCGGATTCTCGGAACCGAAGGGCGTATTGACGGAAAGGGCAAGTTCATCATCGAGGACGGTGCCTTCAACGAAATTACCATCGAGCGCTTCTCCGAATTCGGAAACGGCATCATCCACAAGTCCAAGCGTGCCGTGCTCCTCAAGAACATGATGTTCAAGTCATTCGAGACCAACGAACTGGGCGTAGGCGACATCTACATGGAAGACGTTTCCGTAGGCTCTATCCAGATAAACCAGCAGCACCTCTGGGGCCGGCAGGTTTCCATGTTCTCGGATACAAAGGGTGCCAAGATCCAGAACAACGGCGGAAATATCTGGATTCTCGGACTTACCTCTAAGGACGGAAACACCATTTTACAGAATTCCAATGACGGCGCGGCGGAACTTTTGGGCGTACTAGTCATTGCCAGCGACAAGGCAAAGACCACTCCCATGTTCATCAACGACAACGGAAGCCTTTCTATCGAAGGCCTCAAGGAAGTCCTGGTCCGCGGGAACCCCTACAAGAAGGTCGTAGAAGAATCCCGTATGGGTTCGGCCATTTTCGCCTTGACAGACGCAGAACTTGAAAAGAACAGCACCGGCGGCGTAGACCTGGCTCTCTATACCGGATACGCTCCCAAGCAAGGGCAGAACGAAGCCCCGAAGGTTTCCTTTGCCGACGAGATGATCGTGGTGCAGCCGGGCAAGATTCACCTGGTCGGTACCGTCGAGGACGACGGACGCGGCAACGGTCTTTGCAGAGACCCAGTGCTCTGGAGAAAGGGCGTAGGCCCCGGTAAGGTCATCTTCTCCGACACGGCGGAATACGAGACCGACGTTTCCTTTACCGGTAGTGGACGTTACAACCTGATATTCACCGCCAACGACGGCACCAAGACCGGCGCTGACACGGGTAAGGTTTACGTATTCGACAAGAAGTACACCACCTTCGACAACACCGGCGACGGCTCCCCCAGCGGTAAGGGCGTAGACACCTGGATTTCTTCTTTCGACAACTTCACGCCCCATAACACGGACGCCGCCCTCAAGGTGGCAAACGACACCAATGACGCTGGCAAGATTTACCTGAAGTTCGACCTGTCCGCCCTACCGGGACCGCTCTTTGACGCAGGCCTCAAGCTGGAATACGACGCCGACTCCCTCAAGAAGCCCGTACAGTTCAACATTTTCGGCCTGAAGGAAACCGCCAGGGAAATGAACTATGGCGAAGGCAAGCTGGGCGTAGATTGGCGAGGCGACGAACTGACTTGGGAAAACGCTCCTGCCAACTTGCCGCAGCCCGGCGGACATTTCAACATCCGCAAGAATTCCGGTGGCGGTGTGGACACCAAACACGCAGACTTCTTGGGACTCATCACCTTGAACCCCAAGGCCCCGTTGGGAGCCTTCCTTAGAACCCCTACCCTGACGGAATTCTTCAAGAGAAAGCACCCCTCCAACATGTACACCCTGATTCTCACGGCTGTTGATCCGGGCGAAACCATTATTCATTCCCACAACCAGAGCAAGGCTCTCGCCCCGGCACTCTACGTGGGCTACTTTGACAACACCCGTTCCGTGAGCGGTGACGTGATGGAAGGTGGCTATACTCTCACTAAGGTGCATATCGACATTTACTCCCTGGAATGCGATTTTGACCTGACCGTAGGTTACCCGCAGTTTGTACAGATCGAAATTGTCAACGAGTTCGGACGCCGTATGCTCATGGTGGCGGCCCGCGAACTTGCCGGCGAAAAGAAGACTCATTTCAAGTTCAAGGCCCACGAGTTCCCCACGGGCAAATACACCTTGAAAGTCAACGGCGAAGCCTTTAGCGCAGAACAGAAGTTCTACATCTTGAACTAGGACGGCTCCACGATGAATAAGTTGTTTATCACATTGCTTTCCGCCACTGCCCTTGCCCTGCTTGGTTGCAGTGAATCGTCCCACACCAACAATTCAGACATCAACGACGGCGAAGGCGAATACGCCGACAGCTCCTTCTATTCTAGCTCCGGCACCAGCAACCGAGCCGACATTGACTACGATGACGACATTGTGCTGGACGACACTACCAACATCTACATTCAGCGGCCCGTAACCGATTCTACCGGCAAGGTGGAATGCCCCGAGAAGACTCTTTGCATTGATTCTCTCACAAAAGAAGTCAACCTGTTCCTCGGCAACCTGAAGAAGGGAGACCGGGTAAGCATCTGGGCTGCCACCAGCGGTATGGACAAGGACACCATGCGCGTTATGAGCGAACTGGGACAGACCATGCACCCCATGCTGCCCAGGTGTGTTTCCGACAATTGCAACTTTGACTCCTTTGTCATTCCCGGTGACGGTGCTGACATGGAGAAAAACCAGTTCGTAATTTTCGAAGACGGCTACTATTACGTAAACCTGAAGGCCAAGTTCAACGACAAGGCCCACTGGCGTCTGTACACCCACGTGGACAACAGCTACTTCAAGTACACCGGCGATACCAGTCTAATCAACATTTCCCTGAAAGAAAACCTGCGTGGCATTGTGAAGATCGGCAAGTCACCCGATAGCATCAAGGTGAAATTTGCGGCAGCCATCGGCCACAGCGTCACTATCAGGGCCGAAGGTGACTGGATCAACAAGCTGGACCTGCGCGAGGAAGGCAAGTCCATCGTTACCGTAAAGGACACCCTGGACAACACCATGCTCACCGATGATTCTACCCACTGGGAACTGGTGATACAGCCCGAAAAAGTTTCCAACTACCAGACTGGCCCCTATGCAAACTTCACCATCCAGTCCAGCAATCGCAAGCTGAGCCAAGGCGAATACTTTGCCCTTCCCGACTCCCTGGGCAAGGCCGGCGAGTTCCTGAAAAAGACCCGTCAAAAAATTGACGCCTTCGAATTGCGACAAGACCAGTACGTGTGGCTCGGAGACTTCAAGAAGGGCGACACCCTGGTGGTGGAGCACCAGTTCAGGGGTTACGGCAAGCGTGCCACCAAGCCCTTCACCGTTATCGACTACAGCGTTCTCGGCAAGGGCGGCAAGGCCCTCAAGACCCTCACAGAGGAGAATATGGGCTACAAGGTGGAAAACGACGGACCGGTCTACTTCCATTTCCAGATGGTCAACAGCCAGAACACCCCCGACGCCAAGGACCTGGAACTCTACACCCTGGTTAAAAGGCCCGGCAGCCTTACCAAGTTCAATTTCTACGACGCCACCAACAAGAAGGCCCTAGACACCCTGAAAGTCAGCGAGGACCAAAACCTGAAGTTGGACGAGATGGCCTTTGAATCGGCCCCCACAGCCACGAAAAATGGAGCCGTGAACTGGTTTATCCCCTGCGGGGACTGGATGGTACTTGGCAACGTCAACTACGACAGCTGCGAGGGCAACACCAAGGGCGAGTTGAAGGTAGAATCCACCGAAAATGCCGATGACGCCAAGATATTAATTGTGAGCGGAGGCTCCGGAAGTACCGCAAATCTCATCGCTGAAAGCCTTCTGGACCCCCAAAAGCGGGATACTTTGCATATCGTGGTGAAGTAGGCCCTTGAAAATATGGCCCCAAGTTTCTATCTTGGGGCTCACTCTTGCAAACCGCGCCAAGCTCTGCCAGTCTGCAAGCATAACCAAAGAGCTTCCTTACGAGGTACAATATGTCGTCCTTCCGCGGACCAAAAGGTAAAGTCGCACGCTCTCTCAGCGTTGCCGTCTCCCCGAAAACACAAAAGGTCCTTGACCGCCGTAACTTCGCTCCTGGCCAGCATGGTCAGAACCGCAAGAAGTCTGCTTCTGTGTACAAACAGCAGTTGGTGGAAAAGCAGCGCCTCCGTTTCACCTACAACATTTCCGAAGCCCAGTTGGCCAAAGCCTACAAGGAAGCCAACCGTCGCGAAGGTTCTGCCGGTGACAACCTGATGATCCTCCTGGAAACCCGCCTTGACGCTCTCGTCTATCGCATGGGTTTTGCCCGCACCATTTTCGCCGCCCGTCAGTATGTGGCCCACGGTCACTTCTCTGTCAACGGCGTCCGTAGCTTCTCTCCCGCCCGTCTGGTCAAGGCTGGCGACGTGATCGCTGTTCGCGAACGTTCCAAGGAACACGTGCAGATCAAGGAAGCTATCGCCAACGCTCCTGCCGCTCCGGAATACCTTTCCGTTGACGCCGGCAAGATGGAAGGCACCTTGGTGAAGCTCCCCCTCCGCGACCAGATTCCGGTTCAGCTGGAAGAACAGCTGGTGGTGGAATACTACTCCAGGTAACAAGCGTTACAAACGCAAGTTTGAAACGTCCGGCGCAAGTCGGGCGTTTTTTTGTGCACCGAATTTTCTAAATTAGCGGCATGACTCAAAGAAATTCTTTTGCCCGTTTGCTGCTTTTTGTGGTGCTCGGCCTGATTATTGGCGGAGTGCTGGGAGAATGCCTGGGACTCCTGTTTGGAGAACTGGGTGAACTGATGAACGCCGGCGGTTACGACAACATCGTCCGCAACTTCTTCGTGGCCTCATTCGACCTGAACCTGGGATTCCTGGGAGACAAGGCGAACCCGGTTATCATCGACCTCTACATGGTCAAGTTTGCATTAGGACTTGGGCTCAAGATTAACGTCGTGAGCATTGTTGGCATGGTGCTCGCCATCTACATTATGAAATGGTCCGGAGGAAACAGGTAATGCACTCCATTCAGGATTTACAGAAGAAACTCGCAAGCGGCGAGGCTACCGCCGAAAGCCTGACCAAGGCCGCTCTTGATAAGATCGAATCTACCAAGAATCTGAACGCCTATATTTCTGTGTTGAACGAACGGGCCCTGAAGCGGGCCCAAGAAAGCGACGCACGCCGCGCCCAGGGTAAGTCCCTCGGGGCTCTGGACGGAATCCCGGTGGCCGTCAAGGACAACATGTGTCTCGAAGGCACCCGCACCACGGCGGCCTCCAAGATTCTCGAAAACTTTGTAGCCCCCTACACGGCCACCGCCCTCGAAAAGCTCGAAGCGGCGGGCGCAGTCATTGTGGGCAAGACCAACATGGACGAGTTCGCCATGGGCTCCAGCAACGAGACCTCTTACTTCGGTCCCGTGAAGAACCCCCTGGACGAGTCCCGCGTACCCGGCGGATCTTCGGGCGGCTCGGCCGTAGCCGTGGCCGCAGGCACGGTCCCCTGTGCCCTGGGCTCCGATACCGGTGGATCTATCCGTCAGCCTGCCGCCTGCACAGGGGTTGTGGGCTTGAAGCCCACCTACGGCCGTGTATCCCGTTACGGACTTTTGGCCTACGCCAGCTCTTTGGACCAGATTGGCCCCTTCGGTTCTACTGTGGCCGACTGCGCCACCCTCCTTTCTGCCATCTGCGGCATTGACCCCCACGACAATACCACCAGCGCAAGGCCTACCGAAGATTTCGGCGCAAAGCTTGACGCAGGCATCAAGGGCAAGGTCATCGGTGTTCCGAAGGAATACTTCGGCGAAGGCCTGGACAAGGACTGCAAGGCCGCTATGGACGCTATGCTGAAGAAGATGGAACAGGAAGGCGCCACCCTAAAGGAGATCAGCCTCCCCCACATCAGCTACGCCGTGTCCAGCTACTACATCATCGCTACCGCCGAAGCCAGTTCTAACCTGAGCCGCTACGACGGCGTGCGCTACGGTTACCGTAGCAAAGAAGCCCGTAAGCTGTTCGACCTTTACGCCAAGTCCAGAAGCGAAGGGTTCGGCAAGGAAGTCCAGCGCCGCATTCTTCTGGGCAGCTACGTGCTCAGCGCCGGCTTCTACGACGCTTACTACGTGCAGGCCCAGAAGGTCCGTAGGCTCATTACCGACGACTTCACCGAAGCCTTCAAGACGGTAGACGTGATTGCAAGCCCCACCATGCCTGGACTCCCGCTGAAGTGCGGTATGAACGAGTCCGACCCCATGGCCGTGTACCTCAGCGACATCTACACCGTAAGCCTGAACCTTTCCGGCTTACCGGGCGTAAGCGTGCCCTGCGGAATGGCAGGCGGGTTGCCTGTAGGCCTGCAGTGGATCGGCAAGCCGTTTATGGAAGCGGACCTGCTCTCCGTCGCCGCCGCAACGGAGCGTTTGAACAAGTAAGGAAAGTGGCGCGCAGAAAGCGCCGCCATCAGAGCGCGAAAAGCGCAACTGCCAAGAGCACAAATACGCAACCTGAGAACCAGTTCAGGTTGCGATTTGCTTTTGGGCTGTTAAGCATGAACTTTTTGACGGCACCCGCCAGAAGCGCAACAGTTCCGAACACGATGAAGGTCGCCACCACGAATTCCGACCCGAGAATCAACATCTGGATCGACGGGCTCAAGGGGCTGTCCATCTTTACCGCAGGCGGGATAAACGACAGCGCGAAAAGTATCGCCTTCGGGTTCGTGAGGTTCATGATGATGCCCCGCAAGTAGAGCCTGCGTGCCGATAACGATTGCGATTTATCTAATTCCGAACTCCGAACTCCAGATTCCGAATTCCGAATTCCGAACTCAGAACTCCGAACCCCAGATTCCGAATTCCGAACTCCGAATTCCGAACTCCGAACCCCAGATTCCGAATTCCGAATTCCGAACTCAGAACTCCGAACTCCAGGTTCCGAACTCCGAACTCCGAATTCCGAACTAATAACCACTCCCGCTCGCACCTGAAAACTCTTGTAGGCCAGATACACCAGGTAGGCTGCGCCCAAGCACTGGATCACGAAAAAAGCCACAGGGCTTGCGGCAATCAGGGCAGACACGCCCACCACCAAAAGCCCCGTCTGCACCAGGATTCCCGTACACAGTCCACAAATAATGCAAAAGCCGGCCTTGGCTCCGTGAGTAGCGCTCTGGGCAAGTACAAACAAATTATCAGGGCCCGGCGCAAGGGCAACGACGATGGCAGCAATGAAGAATTCTAGCATTTACAAGCTTTCCAGGAACTTGTCCACGTCCATCTCGGCAAGGTCCTTCTGCAACTGCTCCAAGGCTTCGTCCGTAATGGCGGAGGCTACCTCGTCGCGGCGACCTTGCTGCGACCGTTCCGTCCGTTCTTCGGCCAGAGCGTTAGAAGCATCTACCATGCTACGCAGGGAATCCGCCACTTCCTTTACCGAGGAATCGTTGCTAATGACCACGTCCAGCACCTTGGACAGCCTCTTACGAAGTCCGGCAAATTCTTCCCTATCCAATTCAGCGGTCTCGCCCCCGTAATACATCAGCGGAGTCTTGCACTTGACGCAAGAGAACACCATCATGCTGGAAGGCTCGCCCTTCACCATGACCTGGAAGGCGGACCCGCAGTGGGGGCAGTTGATATGCAATTCGCTCATGCCATGCAATTTAGAAATTTTTATTATTTGCCCATGCTTTGCCATTGGCTCTATCACATTACCAGCATTGATCTTTTCGACGGCCGTCTATTCCGCGCAGGCGTAGCCGCCATGCTCTCCATCATCCTCGTGCTGTTCTTGATGCCCAAGTACATCAGATTCATGCAAAGGCTCGACGCCACTAGCGATTTCGACAAAGATGGCGCCAAGAGTCCTCCTATCATGGGTGGTCTGCTCCTGGTGGTGGTCGTAGAGGCGGTGTCCCTGATGGTGTGCCAGATGAACAACTACACGGTGCCTACCCTCATCATCCTTGCGGCCTTCAGCGCCATCGGTGCTATCGACGACATTGCCAAGGTCAAAGCCAAGCGCCTTATCAAGATGGGCAAGCTCAAGGCTGCCGATTACATGGAAAAGGCCGACGGTATTTCCAGCAGCCTTCGCCTGTTCCTCTACTTTCTCTTTAGCCTCGTGGTGGCCATCATCTGCTACAAGTTCATCCCCGAACTCAAGGGCAACCTGACTATCCCCTTCTGCCCCATCGACGTCTTCCAGATTTCCCTGCCTAACTGGGCCTTCGTGGGCTTCATGACCTTTGTGATTGCGGCTTCAGCAAACGGTACCAACTTTACCGACGGCCTGGACAGCCTGGTCTCTGTGCCGATTCTTACCAGCATGGTGTTCGTGGGTCTCGTGGCCTATGTGAGCGGCAACTTCATCTTCAGTCAGTACTTGAGCGTGCCTTATCTGCCGGGCTGCGACGAACTGTTCCCCCTGGCCACCTCCATCGCAGGCGCCCTGCTTGCCTACCTGTGGTTCAACAGTCCCCCTGCCGAAATTTACATGGGCGATGCGGGTTCTGTGGGCTTTGGCGCCGCCATCGGTATCATGTTCATCTTGGTGCAGGCGGGGCTGTTCTTGCCTATCGTGTGCATCATCATCATCGCCGAGGCTTTCTCTGTGCTGCTGCAGATTCTGTGGTTTAAGTTTACCCGCAAGACCACTGGCACGGGCAAGAGGCTTTTCCTATGTGCGCCTCTGCACCATCACTACCAAAAGAAATGGGAAGGCCGTTTCCCCAGCAAGCCCCTGATGAATTCCAAGATCGTGTGGCGCATGCACCTAGTGAGCATCTTCGCCCTCATCTTCAGCATGGTGGTGTTCTTCGGCATTAGGTAAAACTTATGGACATTATTGAAACTTTAAAAGCGGCGGGCCAGCAAGAACTCGTCGCCAAGTTGGAATCCTTGACTGGTGAAGCCCGCAGCCTTCTGGAGCGTGACATTTTAAGCCAGGACTGGGAAGAACTGAAGGCCCTTTACACCGAAAAGTCCGCAGCCTCTCTTGAGGACAACGTTTCCGCTGACCTGAAACCCATGCCCTTCAAGATCGCAGCCGACGACCTGCGGTACGAATACTGGAAGGAGACCGGCGAAATTTTGCTTGGAAAGGGCCAGGTAGCCGCATTCCTAGTAGCTGGCGGACAGGGTTCACGTCTCGGCTTTGACGGCCCTAAGGGAATGTTCGATATCGGACTCCCCAGCCACAAGAGTTTGTTCCAACTGCAGGCGGAGCGTCTGCAGAACTTGTCAGCCCAGGTGGGTCATCCCATCCCCTGGTGCATCATGACCAGTCCGCTGAACCACGAGGCCACCGTCAACTTCTTTACCGAACACAAGTTCTTCGGCATGGACCGCGACAACATCCGCTTTTTTGAGCAGGGCACCATCTGCGCCCTGGACCCGAACGGCAAGGCTGTCGTAGACGAGAACAACCGTCTGGCCCTGGTGCCCGACGGAAACGGCGGCTGCTTCCGCGCGTTGGCACAGAGCGGCACTCTGGCCTGGCTCGCCGAAAAAGGCGTGCAGTACGTGTTCCTCTACAGCGTAGATAACGCGCTGTGCCGAATCTGTGACCCGGCATTCATCGGAGCGCTTGCCAGCGAAGGCCGTAGCATGTCCGCTTCCAAGGTGGTCCCCAAGGCCGGTCCCAATGAAAAGGTGGGCATATTCGCCCTGCAAGACGGAAAGCCCGGCGTGGTGGAATACAGCGATCTTCCCGAGAACTTCCGCAACATGACCAATTCCGACGGCAGCCTCACTTTCGATGGTGGGAACATCGCCATACACTTGTTCAAGCTTGCAGGGCTCCGCAAACTACAGACCAGCAGGCTCCCCTGGCATACCGCCCGCAAGACCGTCTGCGGCATCGAGAAATGCTGGAAGTTCGAACAGTTCCTCTTTGACGCCTTCCCGCTGCTGGGGTCCATGCTTCCCTTCGGAGTGGTCCGCGAAGAAGAATTCAGCCCCGTCAAGAACGCCGAGGGTAACGATTCCCCTAAGACCGCCCGGACCATGATAGGCAAGCTCCACAAGGAATGGCTGAAGAAGGCCCACGTAGAAGTCAAGGAAGACAAGCTCTACGAAATCTCGCCTACCATCAGCTACGCCGGCGAAGGACTTTCACGCCGACTGTTCGTCCGTGAATTCGGCCGGAACATCTTGGAGTTTGACGAATAGTCCCTAAAGATGTTCCGCTTTAAGGTTGCTACATACAAGCTAATCTTGTTCATCCTGCTGCGCCTGCCGGACGCCTTTTACGCGGTACTCTTCCAGATTGCCTTCCCCATCTACAAGGCACTGCATACCAAGCGGGCCTATGGTCGCGTTGAGCGACTATTGCAAGAGACCGGCTTCTGGGGAAAGAACGCCTACCGTAAGCGCAAGGTGTCCGCCAAAGACGTGTTCGAAAGCATCTACTGGAACGGCATTGACAGCTACCGTCTACTGGCACGAATTCCCTCGGCAACCGCGCGGGTCCGCTTCGAAAACGAATTCATCATGCAAGATGCAGCCAAGGCAGAAACTGTAGTGGGCATGAGCATTCACCAGGGGGCCTTTGAGAACATGCACCGCATTCTCTGCCGCTACAGCGACCACGTGCACCTCATCACCGATTCCGCCGGCGACGCAGCCCTGCGCAAGTGTTTGGAAGACCTGCGCAGTGACCCAAACCTCACCGAATACCACCCCGACAAGCTCCCGAGCCTCATCCGCAATTTATTTAAGACCCAGGGAATCCTCGCCATGGTGGTAGACCAAGGCCGCAACACCAAGGGAAACACCACCTCCCTTTTCGGTAAAGAGAACACCCTTTATTTGCGGCTCCCTGTCAAAGTGAACCAGATGGGGGCTAGTATCGTCACGTTCCGCACCTACAGCGAGACTGTCGTCAGGCGGGGCAAGAAGGTCCGGGAGCACGTTATCCGGTTTGAGCATTACTACCCGCCCAAGATGGCCGCCACGCCCGAAGGCGAGGCAAAGCTCATAGCCAACATTGCCGCCGACGTGGAACACTGGATCGAGGAACACCCCGAGCAGTGGACCTGGAACTACCACAAGAACTTCAAGGTATAAGATGGCTTTCAACGAAGAAGAACTTTTCCAGCTGGAGTGGGTCAAGAACCACCACATGGAAGACAAGGACAAGGCCCTGGAAGCCGAAAAGGCCGCCGAGGCCCCCGTGAAGGCAAAAAGCTTGGGCGGACGGAAGGTCCGGAACCCCGCCTCCTGGGATACACCGCTCCCCGAAGATGAGATCGACCTTCACGGCATGACCGCGGACGAGGCGGCCGAAGCGGTGGAACGCCGCATGTCTCAGATGTCCATCGCAGGACTCAGCGTTTTGCGGGTCATCCACGGGGGCGGGAACCCGGCCTACGGGAACGTCAAGAAGATTATCGACCGCAAGGTCCGCTCCGAATGGCGGAACCGGGTGTTATTCTACCGCACCGAAATCGAGAATGCGGGCTCCAGTATCCTGAAAATCGGAAAACCCGCCACAAAAAAGGCAAAATAGCGTAAAAAGAGCAAAACCACCCTTTACTTTTGGCGATTTTTATCTATCTTTGTGCCACAAAACCGGAATATAGCTCAGCCTGGTAGAGCGCTTGCTTCGGGAGCAAGAGGTCGTGAGTTCGAATCTCGCTATTCCGATAAAAAGAAAAACCACCCTAAAGGGTGGTTTTCTTTTTATACGCGGAATAGCGAGGTTTTAGAACGAGCGACGTAGTCGTGAGTTCGACTGAATCGGCGATGAACGAAGTGAATACAGCCGATTCAGAGATTAAGCCGAAGGCTTAACCCGTAGGGCAAGTGACGAAGCAAGGCGAGGCACTTGTCTAATCTCGCTACCTAGAATCGCAGGCAAGCCCGAAGGGCAAAACAAGAACAACGTGACTGTTTTGGCAA
>CAMHOW010000029.1 GCA_946186895.1 uncultured Fibrobacter sp. | reverse complement strand
TCACGAGCATGGTGGCGTCGCCGCCGTCATCCACGATGAGGTCGGCGGTCTTGCCATCGGGCCACACGAGGGCGCGGGCGGTGTTTTCCCAGTATTCTTCCAGCGTTTCGCCCTTCCAGGCGAACACGGCCACACCCTGCGGGTTTTCAATCGTTCCCTTCTTGCCCACCACCACAGCAGCGGCAGCGTTATCCTGCGTACTGAAGATGTTACAGCTGACCCAGCGCACGTCGGCACCGAGGTCCACGAGAGTTTCAATCAAAATTGCGGTCTGCACGGTCATGTGGAGGCTGCCCATAATGCGGGCGCCAGCCAGCGGTTTCTTGCCGGCGTATTCCTTGCGCAGTGCCATCAGGCCCGGCATTTCGGTTTCGGCCAGGTCAAGTTCCTTGCGTCCTTCGATCGCAAGGTTAATGTCTTTAATTTTGTATTCCATAATCTATTCCTTTTGGGCACGGGTTTTGCCCCGCACGTTTCTGTTTATGCATAAATATAGTTATACGCATAAAAGTGGTCAACATCATTTTTTTCTATCTTTTACCCCATGGACAGAGCACGTCGACGTAAATTTGGCCAGAACTTTCTGGACGTTCCTACCGCAAAGCTGATTGCGGGGGACCTGCCCGCTAATGAAGGCGACTACGTGCTGGAAATCGGCCCTGGGCACGGTGCCCTCACAGAGCACCTGCTAGACCGAGCCGTGCAACTCACTGCCGTCGAAATCGACGAGCAGTGCGTTGAATTTCTGGAACAGAAATTCCAGGGCCGCGAGAACTTCCACATCCAGAATATAGACTTTCTCAAGTTCGACCTGCAGGCTTTCTTGGATGCCCACGAAAAGCCCTGGGTCACCGGAAACCTACCCTACAATGTGTCCACCGCCATCATCGCAGGACTTATGCCCAAGCTGCACCTGACCAAAGGATTCATGGGCATGGTTCAGCTGGAAGTGGCCGAACGCATCTGCGCCGCCCCCTGCAACAGTAATTACGGAAGTCTCTCCGTTCTGGTATCCGCCTACGCCGATACCCAGATATTGCGCAAGATAGGGCCCGAGCACTTTACGCCCCGCCCCAACGTGGACAGCGCCACCATGCTGCTCACACCCAAGGCCGATGCCCTGCAAGCCCCCGACGGATTCTTCGACTTTGTCCGGGCCGCCTTTACCCAAAAGCGCAAGACTCTCGCCAACTCTTTCGGCAAGGCTTACGACAAAAAGCAAATCCAGGAAGCCATCGAACTTCTGGACTACCCCGCCACCGTACGTGCCGAGGAACTCTCGCCGACGCGGTTTCTAGAATTCTATAATGTGATTGCCAATCGAGCAACGCGTTAACAAGTTAAAATTATATAGTACAACTTTAGAACCACCAGTCCGGCTGGTGGTTTTTTCCGTTTTGTCCTCTTGACAAAACCTGTCATATTTTGTATATTTGCATCCACTTTTTTTCTCCCCCACATTTGTTTTTTATTTCCCTTTTTGGGGATATTGTACCCTGTGCCTAAAGGAGGTCCACATGAACACAGCTACCGTTATCTTCTCTAATATGAGCGATGCCGACACCCTGGTGCTCAAGTACATCTGGGAAGGGCTCCCAAATGTAAAGGTGGTCGAAGTCAACAGTCACAACGGGCCGTTCTCCAAAAAAGTAGATGAGGCGCTGCTCAACGAAAAGGACACGCTCATACTATGCGGCCACGGCTACCCTAGCGGACTGCTGTCTCCCCAGAATCGCGGGGAACAGTTCCTGGTATCCGAAAGGAACGTCCGTTTCATCAAGGCGAAACGGGTGATCGGAATCTGGTGTTACGCGTCATCGTTCGCAAAGGATATGAACCTGAACGGGTTCTTCTCCTCCATGTTCATCAGCAACACCACCGAAGCGGCCATAAACGGCTGCTTCAAATCTGACGCCGTGACCATAACCCGCGAAGAAATCCTGTTCGGCCAACGCCTGAACAAGCTCATCGCCAGCGACACGCCCATGAGCGAATGGAAGGACAAGCTGATCGAGCAGGCCGATATGAACATCGATGTCGTGAAGTTCAACTACAACGGACTCACGTACTTGTAGTAAAACGCCCACACAACATTCCGGCTTGAAGCCGGAATAAAAAAGGCCCGCCGGTTTTCGGCGGTTTTTTTTCATCTAATATATGGTGACTAGTTCGAGAAAGCCATCTGCTTCCAGTTGGATATGTTGGCAAAGCGGGCCTTGTACGCCTTGATGAACACGCGGAAGTCAATGGGCTTGTTGTGCATGCGGCGGTCGTTCAGGAACGTCGGCGAACTGATCCACCTAAAAACTTCCTTCTTCAGGCCCGATTTCGAAATGTTCTTGCCATTCGTATCGTAAATTTTGATTTCGGGGAGCAGGTAGCGAATGCGGGTCAGCACCTCGTCGCGGGTGACCTTGATATCCACCAGGTCGCAGCGGGTCAAAAGCGCAGAATCCTTCGAGGCGAGTTCCTTGCGGGTCATATTTGAGACAAAGATGACGCTTCCCTCGAACTGGAAATGGTTCGGCACGCCGGCCTTGCCCTTGTGCGCCTTGCTCCATTCCTTGAGGCGGGCGAGCACCTCCTTGCGGGTCTCGCAATCGAATGTGTCGACCATATCGGGGCGCTTGGTGTTCCAAGTGATCTCGCGAGAACGGCCCGAGTCCAGCGCGCCCTTGAGCACCGCAATGCCCTCCTTGTCCGAAAGCACAGAATCGCAGTCATCGAACACACAAATCTTGTCGTAGTTCTTGAACAGGAACTCAAACATCATGCTAGGCGTGCACTTGCCCTTCATAATGACAAAGTTCTTGTTCTTCTTGCCGAAATGGGAGAGAATTTTCTCTACCGAAAACGACTTGCCAATGCCACCCGGACCAGTCACCAAGAGGGCGGGCGAAAGACCCTTCGCTACTATCATCACGTGGGCATTCAACGTGCTGAAAATCGGGAGGGCGTCCGCAATCAGCTTTTTCTCGTCGCGGTTCATCTTCACGCTGTCATCGACGTATTCCGGCAGGGGTTCGTCGAAATCGATTTCGGGCAGGTCGTCTTCATCGGCTTCGGCCACAGAGGTACGGGATTTCTTCGTGGAGGCACTTGAGCTAGATTTTGCCGTAGACTTTGCACTACCAACAGGGCCTTCGAGCAGTTCAATATCCGTATAATTAAATCTTTCGCCCTTCTTCTGCAAATCAAGATAAATCTTAATCAGCTTCTTGATACGTGCCGTCGTGTAGCTGCGAATTCCCGCCTCCCTGATAAAGCCAAGCGTACGATCAACCGAAATATCTTCCTTATAGCACCTGACAATAGCCTCTACAACGCCAAACTCACTGCAATAACTCGGCAAAGAAACCATAGCAGGCTCATAGGCTCCGTCAACGGGGCGAACATCCGGCTCGGCGAGTTCTACATCACGAGCACGGCACACCTCCCCACGTTTCATGAGATTCTTGTATATTTTCAACAGGTTCTTGATGCGTTCACGATTATAGCCGTGAACCTCCGAAGCCAAGAAAGCGTTCACCATCTCTTGTATAGGGTAATCTTCTTTATACATCCTAATGATGGCGTCAACCGGTTCAAAGCCCCTACAGTAGCCGCCAAAATGGACCAGACCATCTGGCGCCGGCTTCGACTTTTCTTTCTTTCCGAACCACAAGAATCCCATTTTCATCTCCCTTTGCTGAATATGTTCCTATATAAATACCCAACCTACCCGGCGACGCGGGAGTGCAGCTTGTCGTGGATATAGCAGATCTTTTCCTCGGTACGGTTCGCCTGGTACGGACCGCATTCCGATTCCTTCTGGAACCTCATGGAAAAGAACAGACTGTCCTGCAGCTTCAACTCGGCATAGTCCGAAACCACGTAGCCTTCGAGCAGGTCGGAGTGGCTCTGGACAAACGCGGCCTTCTTTTCGTAGGAGTACACATTAATATACTTGTCCGGATTGCAGAAGTGCAGGAGTCCGTTACGGACAGGGGCCTCGCAGTCCTTCTTTGTCTTGAAAATGTATTCGATAAACGCAGACTTCACTTCTTCGACGGTCTCGAATTCCGGCTTGTTCGGCCAGGTTATGAAACGGTAGAAAATGGAACGCAGCAAAAACAGATCCTTCTTCGTACCCACCAGCTTGACATTCCAGAGACCGTCCTTGCCTTCATAGCCCTCGAGACCCGCCATCCAGTTTTCCTCTATGGCGACAGCCTCACCGAACTTTCCGCAACCCGTGTGGCGGCCTTCCATGCCCAGAGACCACAGCCAGTTCAGATGTGCGACAGCGAGGTTCATATCGGCCATGACCTCCTTGGTCACCTTCATAGACTGCTTAACCGCCTTCTTGGCACCCGCCTCAGCAGACTTGTTGACGATTTCCATAACGTCTACGGAATCATCTTCAGAGACTTCAGTTTCCATGCCGCTCAGATAGTTATCCAGAGCAGTAGTATACTTGGCCACAGCGTCAGCATCCTTTGCCAGGGTAGCGCTGTCAACGGCATTCTGCTGGCCCTGTTCCCTTTTTTGCGCCTTGCGCCATTTTGCGACACGCTTGGCATAGTCGTAGTCGGGCTCGTTACGGCCACGCATGGGGAGAGCACCACCGGCACCCCCGACCTTAACCTTGACCGCACCGATAATTTCGGAAAAACGACGATCACCATCGGCGAACTCGATAGAACCGTCCTCGGCAACGACGGCCGGCTTCGAGAAATCGATAGTGCTGTCTTCGATGACGGTCTTCTTGATGAACGCATCGAACAACTTGTAGATGCATTCCTTACCCGCAACCTGGAAGCGGGGAGAAGACTGGGTGGTGGTGTTCTGGGTGTTTGCCATAGTGTACCTCTTTGTGGGTTAAACTAAATTTTTTAGAGTGAAAAGGACGAAAAAATTTGAAAATTTGAGAAAAAAAGGATACGACGAAAAACCAGTTTTTTTACAACTTCTTTTTTACTCAAAAACAAACACTTATTTCAAAGGAAGGGAGCCAAATATAATAAAAAACGCCTCGTTTGTAAAGAGTGAAATTATATTCCAACTCGGAATAAATTATAGAGTCCTCCCCGCCTTCAGGGCGCACTTGATTCTATCGAGGAGGAATATGGCCCTAGTCGAAACACCAGACTGCGCAGCATCGGAAACATCCCAATCCCAGAGAACATCGTGCAGTTCGCCAAGCATCACCTTGAATACAGAGTACAGCAGAAATTCGGTAGCCCGGCTTGAAACACCGTTATGCAGCAGACCGAAACGGTCGAGAATCTTGTTGACGTCTTCAGGCAGGAATTCCCTTTCACGGTCTTCTCTAGTGAATTCCTTCCAGTAGGTCAGATCTATTTGCGGCCAACCCGTGATTTCGTAGAAGCGACATATGTCGCTATTGCCGATAGTATGATTATATATGCACTCATCCCACAGGGTCATGTAGGTGACGAAATGAAACAGGAACATAGCGGACAGAGCGAAATGCCGGTCCGGATCCTCCTGGGCCATGTTCTGGTTCTTGAAACGAATATCCTTCCATAAATCGGAATTGTACGGAACGGAATACTGCGCGTTCCATTGATCCAGTTTTGCCCCGAAGATATTCCTAATATCTTCTTTGTATTCGTGCTTCAGGTATTCTTCGACCATGTCGGCCTCCTTGTTTTATTGAAATATGAAGTGAGAGAGAATGAGATTTGTGAGGGTATAAGGGAAAAACTCAGAAATTTTCATTTCCTCTAAATCTCTCAAAACTTTACATTAAATAACTAAAAAATCATCCCCATAAAAGCTGAGGAAATATAGTAAAAAACGTCGTACTTGAAAAGTCATAAAGTGACAATCGGCAAAACACCTGACTCCATAAAAAAAGCCCTCCGATCATGAATCGGAGAGCTACACTATATATAATATGTGTTTTACTAAATTATTCTACTTTTCGTGTTTCCCAGTGGGGCTATGGGGACAGCCAGAGCCATTACTTGTTGATCCACACCATATGCATTTATTTGCACCTGGGCCATGGCGGTGTTTGCGAGTCGGACTGTGCGGACAGCCCGAGCCATAGGAAGATGAACCGCAAAATTCGCATTTGTGTTCATCATCGCGGTGTTCATGTTTTTTATGGGGGCTGTGGGGACAACCCGAACCATAAGAAGACGAATTACAATACTTGCATGTACTCATATTTGTTCCTTTTTTAGAGTTTCTTGCTGACAACACCTTTTTCAAATATATACTGATTTTCACAAAAAGCATCAAAAAAAAATGCCTATTCCCACACGCCCTTGACAAATTGCTCCAAAAAACCGATATTATAGGCATAAAATAAATAGGAGATGTTATGATAGGTGCCATTATCGGTGATACGGTGGGGTCGATTTACGAATTCGACAACATCAAGACAAAGGATTTCGAACTGATCAAGGACGGAATCTCGCCCACGGACGATAGCATTTTAACGTTTGCGACGGCGGACTGGATTATGCGCGGGGGCGAGGCGTGGAAATACTATGTGGCATACGCCAGTAAGTATGAATGCCCGGTAGGCGGATACGGCGGCGGGTTTACAAACTACGTAATCAAGGCGCGGGCCACCGGAGAACACGAGCCGTACAACAGCTGCGGAAACGGGTCCGCCATGCGAATTTCGCCAGTGGGTTGGGCATTCGACACCAAGGAAGAGGTGCTCGCCAAGGCGAAGGAATCCGCTGAATGCACCCACAACCACCCCGAAGGTATCAAGGGGGCCCAAGCAACGGCACTTGCCATCTTCATGGCACGCAAGGGAGCGAGCAAAGACGAAATCAAGGCGGTCATGGAAAGTGAGTTCGGCTACGACCTAAATTTTACGCTAGACGAGCTGCGTCCAGAATACAGTTGGACCTACCCGGGAGCCGCCCTTTGCCAGGGAACTGTCCCTCAGGCCATCCGCTGCGTGCTGGAAGCTACCGACTACGAAGACACCATCCGTAACGCAGTCTCCCTCGGGGGAGACAGCGACACCCTGGCCTGCATTGCCGGGGGAATCGCGGAACCCGTTTTCGGCGTTCCGAAAAAGTTATACACTATCGGGATGAACCTTGTTAAGCATTACTTCCCGGAGCCCCACAAATTGGTGATAGATTTCGAGAAGAAATACGGAAATCGTATTATTTAGACAGGGTCATTGACAGGCTTGCTGTAGTCACGCTCGCCAAAGAGGGCGGTACCCACCCGGATCATGGTGGAACCTTCTTCGATGGCGACCTCCAGGTCACCCGTCATGCCCATGGAAAGCTGGTCAAAATTTGCGAACACGCCGCCCTTGGCTAGGAATTTCTGCTGAAGGTTCCGTAAAAAGGCAAAGCACTCACGAGAATCTTCGGCCACACCGGTATTCTTGCCAATAGTCATGAGTCCGCGGAAACGGAGATGAGGATACGCGGTTTCACCACGTGCCGCAAGCGACTCCAAAAAAGCTTCCGCCTCGTGAACGTCCAAACCACTCTTGGTCTCTTCTTCGCCGGCATTAATCTGAAAAAGAATGTCCAGGATTTTGCCCTGAGATGCGTCAGCGCCGTTGCCGGGAAGGGCCGCGCAGACCTTCTCCAGCTTTTCAACGGCCTCGATGCTTGCGATAGAATGAATGCAGTCGGCAACGATGGCTGCTTTTTTGAGCTTGTTACTTTGTACAGGTCCGATAACATGACACCGGACACGGCTCCCGTCAAGGGCCATGCGGGGTGTGGAGAATTTGAGTTCCGCCTCTTGGACACGATTTTCGCCAAAGTCGGTGGCGCCCAGGGAAATGGCGTTTTCTACAGCCTCGGCAGGGTGAAACTTGCTCACCCAAACAAGCTTGACAGATTCACGACTACGACCTGCAATTTTACAGGCATCTGAAATTCTTGCCTCAAGAGCGGCAAGGTGAGAACGCATTTCTTCGAGTGTAAATTCCATAGTAGTATTCAAATGATTCTAGATTCCGGTTCATTGCCCGGAATGACGTTTAATTCTACTTCTTAGCTTTGGGTTCCGTATTCTTTTCTTCGGGAGTGGGCTTTGTGTCTTCTAGCAAGCGATCGGCCCATTCATCCCAGAAGCGGCAGCGTTCACCGTCAAGTTTCATCTTGGCAAACTTCACCGGCTCCGTCTCTACGGCGAGGGTCACCACAGATTCCTTGTAGGCCTGTGGAAGCCCAGCCACATGGGCCATGCGCTGCTTCAGTTCTGCGACGGTGGCGTCCAGAATATCCACCTCGAAACGGCGTTCCACATAGCGGCGGGCAATAAACCCGAGAGCCATAAAGTAGTCGCCCTGATTGCCTTCGGCCAGGTAATTCTTCGCCCGCAGTTCCTTGAGGGCGAGCACCGCCTCTTCGTAAGGCGGAAGCTGGGGTGCAGCACCTGCCTTGGCAAATTTCTTGTGGAGGAACCAACCCAAGAACACTAGCAGAGCAACGCCTACCACAATCAGCAACACAAAGAACCACTGCGGAAGCCGCGGATCATCTAGCGGATCTTCAGCTTCCAAGATGTCGGTCTCTTCGCCGGTGGTACGCGTGGAAACCTTTACCGCCACAGGGTCCGTATTCACCTTGACCGTATCGCTACCGATAGCAGCCTGGACCTGCTGGGGTGCAATCAGAAAGTCTCCGCTCACGAAGGTGTTTAAGGTAGCCTGCCACACAAACTTTGCAGAACCCTTGGGCATGCCCTCGGTCACCTTTTCGTTCTTCATCTCCTTGACTTCGAAACTGCCAAGGTTCCCAACAAAACTAGGCAAATCTACGATGGCGTTTTCGGGAGCGGTCACCTGGATTTCGTAATTGAACATGTCGCCCACGAACACCTGGGCATTATCTACGTTGGCCTTGACGCTCACATCAAAGGCGAGAGCCGGCACAGCACACACAAAGGCAAATATTACAGCAAAAAAAGCCGAAAAGCGAGACATAAAAACCTCTATATATAAGAATATACAAAAATACGTATGAAAAAGACCAGCCCAATACTATCATTGTTCCTGCTAGATGACGTGTCAGGGCACGCCATGACGACCATTCACGACAAGGCTGCCTTTGATTACTAAAAAAAGCCACATCAATACAAACAAGTGAACAACTTTTCTATATTCAGCCTTACGTATGCCAAGGCATGTATCCTATAGTGTCCTTAAAATCCTAATGTTGGCAATCTTGTTGCCGGTTTTCGGGAACGCCCAGGGCACAGATTCCACGAAGACCGCAGAGAGCGATTCAACGTCGACCGAACTGTCCGAAGTTAACGCTTCAAGCATCACAACCAACCTAGACAACACCTTCTCCATCATCTCACTAGTACTCCCCCACAATTCCCTCCGGAATTCCAAGACTTTGCACAACTGGCCCTTTTTCGCCTTTGCAGTCCCTGCCTGGGCCACCACGTACAACGCCAAGATGGACATGGGAAAGCTCCTGACACTGAAAGGGAGTTCCGGAGGAACCCTGGGCTTTGAAGGCGTAAACCTGCGGGTAGGCGTAAGCATGGAACTTATACACCTTCTAGAATTGGGTGTACAGGCCCATGGCGGAACGGCCATCAACTATGGAGAAACCGCCACCTTCATGGGCGTCTACGAACCCGAAAACAGGGACTACCGTCAGGACATCATATTCACCGAGTACGCCTACGGACTACACTATCACGGATCACTCACCATCCCGCTGCTCGCAATCCTCCCCAAATCCGATTGGACAAAAATCATCTTGAAAGGTACCGGTGAATACACCTACTCGGGTTACACTGGCGCAAAAGATGGCGAAGTCTGGAAAGCGGGTGCGCAAAACCTGGTCAACGGATTCAGGTACAAGTACGGAGGAACGCTTATCTACATGTTGCCCTTTGCCCGAGTGCCTATGGTCATGTTCGCTGCCACCGTAAGCGGGTTCAAGCACGAATACGACTTCGACGACACCTACAAAGATTACAATCCTGGATTCAAGACCGTGAACCTCACGCCCATGGCATCTGTCAAGATCAACGACGAATGGAACGGCATGCTGATGCTCGCCATCTCCAGAGACCGCAAGTTCGAAAACCGTCGCTACCCCACCACAGAGGAACTGTTGCAAAAGCAGGTGGGGGCCGAATGGGATTTGCGCACGGTCATGTTCATTGCCAGCAGAAAGTTCTAAATTTGTGGCACGTTAGAGGGAGATTGCCACGTCGCTAAAGCTCCTCGCAATGACAAGCTCTGCTCAAGGCTCCTCGCAATGGCAAGCGTTCTTATGGTCGCATAATATGAATATCGCTCTTATTGTCTACCTCATTTTCTTGATTCTGATTGCTGTCCGCAGTGCGCGGCACGTGAAGGACATTCCCGACTTTTTCGTGGCGCGCAAGGGGGCATCGGCTAAGGCTGTTGCCGGAAGCCTCGTAGCCACCATCTTGGGCGGGTCGGCCGTGATTGGCGCTATCGATTCCGGCGCTAGGCTCGGTGGGGCCGCCACGTGGTTCATGCTTGTGGGGGCCCTCGGACTTTTGGCCCTGATCCCCTTTGCAGGGCGCGCCTACCAGCATGGAAAATATGCCCTCCCCGACTTGGTGGAGAATCTTTACGGGAAAGGCCCGCGACTGGTAGCATCCTTGGTGATACCGGTCGCGTGGACTGGCATTGTCGCCGCCCAAATCATTGCGGCGGCGAAACTCCTGATGACATTTACGACCCTCGGCTATACCGCAGCGGCGATTATCGCGGCGGCGGTATTTACGGGATACACCCTTGCAGGGGGGCAGCTTTCTATTCTGCGGACAGACTTTCTGCAGGCCTGCCTGATTATACTTGGGCTTGCCGTACTGGCGGGATTTGCGCTGGCGGGCGGTGATTCTGCAAATGCGGCGCCATCGCTTTCTGCAATCCTGCAGGGGGCTCCCTCCTTCCCCTTCAACACGAACTTTTCACCCCTCGACCTATTCCTGCTGATTCTCACCTACGGCACCACCTACACGGCGGGCCCCGACATATTCAGCCGGGTTTTCTGCGCTAGGGATACAGTTACCGCCAAGAAGGCCATCGCCATGGCGGCATTGACACTCATTCCTGTCGCCTTTATCATCGGATTTTTGGCCGTATACGGAGTGAGCCTTGACGATGCACAGGGTGCCCGCATTACTGCCATCGCAAACCAGGTGTTACCGCAGCCCTTGATTCCCCTAATCGCTCTTGCGTTATTGAGTGTTGTGCTGAGCAGCGCCGACACCACGCTGTTGAGCAGTTCGGTGATAATATGCAGGTTGTTTGATGTAAGGGAGATCCCCGCCTGCGCGGGGATGACAACGAAGGGGGCGGGGATGACGCCGCTTACAAAAGCGCGCATCGTCATCTTGCTGAACGGAGTTGTGGCCCTTTTGCTCGCTCTAGTGTTTACCGACATCATCGGCACACTTCTGCTAGCCCTGGCCGTTTATGCGGGAGCGTTCACCGTTCCCATTCTGTGGGGGCTTCTTGGACTGAAAGCAAAACCGAAATTTGTGGCGGTGGCCATCGTGGCCGGCGGAATTCTCGCCCTGGCCGGAAAGCTCTGCCCCGCCCTACCCGGCCCACTTGGGGCCCATACCGGCGATATTTTGATGATTGCTGCCTTTGTGGTGAATGGGGTGATTCTCGCTTTAGGGCGGGATCGCTAACCGGCGTAAAGCCCTAGCGGTTCAGCAACTTCTGGCTGCGCAATGCAGCCGTGGGGTGTTCCCGATAAAATAACGCAAACAAAGGCGTGTAGGGAATCTCGCTTGCAGCGAGTTCTCGCATAGCATCTTTGGCCAACTTCTTACCAAGTGCCTTAAAGGCACGGCCGTCGGCCTCATATTCCTGGCCCCAGCAATACCAATGGAAAAACAACCTGAAGGGAACTGCCGCCAAGTGCAAATACAACACGGCACACCACCAGGGCATTTCACAACGCGCCAGTAAAAAAAGCAGAAAACCAACCGCAAAACAGAGCAGAATTACCTTCAGTAAGTTCCGCAAAATCCCATGCATCAATTCTCCATGGGCCTTCTCATGAGCCTCCACAAAGGTACCGGCAGGCACATCCCGCCGGCATTCAGGCAGGGGCACAATGTCGTTCAACAGGGGAACCAGGCGCAGCAGCGCAAATACTCCGCCACGCATTTGTGTGGCACGACGTTCACGAATTTCAAGTACTAGCCGCAGGACAAATTCCAGAATGAGCAGCGCAACCAGAATTCCTAAAGCCATCGAAACTATCCAGCATTCTTGAGGACAGCGTTCAGCCTCTTGACGGATTCCTCAAAGCGGTTCTTTTCCCATTCGGCAAAGTTCTTGTCGATGGGGTGAGCGCTCTCGTAGTCGTCAAAGATTTCCTTGCCACGCTTTACGTCCTTGTCAAGCCCATGGGCTACCCCATCGAACCATTCCTTTTCCAGGGTGCGGTAGCGCTTGACCAACTCATCAAATGTAGCCGGCATATTCACCACACGTGAAACTTCACGGTTCAAGTCACCAGCCAACATGCGGCGCAGTTCCCTGGGCGTCTGGGAAGCCAGTGAGGCATCATTTTCTACCAGGGCAATTATCTGATCCAATACGTAGCGTTCTAGATATTCGCCGTAAGTCTTCAGGGCCTTTTGGCGTACACGTTCGCGCAAGAAGTTCTCACCCAGGCCATCGATATGTTCCTTGGTGTACACGTCTTGCACCTGGCTCACCTGCAGGCGATTGTAGGCGTCAAAGACATAGCGCAAAATATCAGCGTTGTACAAGCTGAACAACGAACTTGGAACCACGCCCTTCCCACGCTGGGCATACTTGTATATGTTGCGGTCCAGCGCATAGGCGTTCCGGACATAGTTCCAACCCGGAGCAATCTCGTTCAAGCGGGCTGGTACACCCATCAGCTGTGGATCCCCTGGACGTATCAGGGAGAATGGGAATTTGACCCTCTGAGGCATCGTGGTCACGCCGGTGGCAATCAGCGTAAATGGTGACTCCCGGTAGTTGGCAGGGAACTTCACATTCACGCCTAAACCAAAGAACATACCCTGACCAGGCATAATCTCCTGGTCAGGCATGCGTCCCGTATGGTTGCTCCCCACGTTGGCACCGTAACCCAGGTTCCCGCAGCCATCGGGCCACAGAGCCGCAATCAGCAGGGAATGGTGGTGCATCTGGGTCAAGGGACCCATGTAAGAACTGTTCACCTCGCCTTCTTCGATATGGCAGCAGGGAGCAATAATCGAAGACTTGACGATAGCCTTGCAACCCACCTTGGACTTGCTCATCAACACGGAGCGCTGGACTTCGGCACCAGTATGGACCTTCACGCCCATCTGCAGGTCGGAATTTTCAATAATGACGGAATCGTAAATGTGGGTAGACTCTTCCAGGGAACTCAAGATGATGGTATTGCGGATTTTTGCGGCACCCTCTACGCGGGCATGAGCGCCAATCCAGCTATTGCGCACGATGTTCGTATTAGAAACAACAGCGCCCTTGCCTACCACGCCAAAGGGAAGCGAAATCTCTTCGCGGAAATTTTTCAGCTGTTCCTCGAAGGACTGCTGGACATCGGGTTCGGCCTTGTGGAAAAGCTGAGCCTCCACCAGGTCCATGGTAATATCCGGGAACACGAGAAGCTCGCGACCGCCCATCTCGTTACCTACCGACATAGAAGAGCCAATCATGAAGTTGATCTTGCCGCTGGAAACCAGGGTCCCCACGTTGTGGACCACGGCGCTGCTCCGCACCAGCACGTTAGAAAGCATGGACACCTTGTAGACCAAGGCATTTTCCACGATGCAGTTGTGAACCAGGCTGTCGTAAATACCCGTAGGGAACGACACGTCGCCAGGCAAAAGAAGGGTGCCGTAAAAAGCAGGCAGGCGGACATCGCCCATAAAGGTAGAACGGTGGATACGGGAAGGCTCAAAATTCGCCTCCACCAACACACGGTTCCAATCCTCACAGCGGTTGCCGTTGTGTTCCAGGGTGGCAATTTCTTCGGCGGTCAGGTTGCGCAATTTTGCAACAGACGCCTTGATGGCCCTGAAATTTTCGGCAAGCGACGACAAATCGCTCGCCTTCAGCACTTTTTTCAACTTCAACAATCTTTGCATGCCCTAAAAATAGACTAAATTATGGGCGATGATGAAGGAAACCCTCTTCGAAATTATTCGAAAATGCCATTTTAATATTTCCATCTACACCGCGGAAATATTCGAAAGGCGTTGTCAGGAAGAAATTATCCGCAGCGACGAGGATAAGAGTTCCTTCGTTTACCTCGAATTTGACTTCAAGACCATCAAAGAAATGCTCAAGACCGACGAGCAGAACGAAATCTTCTGGGAAGTGTTCCTGGAATCCCTGACCAAGAACAGCCGCGGAAGCGACATCATCGGGTTCCTGGAGAACAACTCCGGTCTGGGCATGCTGCTGCTGGACTCCAAGCTGGAAGGCTGGAACCGCGTCCGCGGCCGTATCGAGCAGATTGCCCAGAGGCGCGAATTCAGCGCCATCTCCCTGATTCTGCCCAACGCCGTGCGCCCCATCGTTTACCCCGCCTGCATCCAAGACGAAAGCGAAGCCGCCAAGACGGGAACCTAAGATGAAAGTCCTGGTCATTGGCTCCGTCTACCCGCGGTTCCACGAAGACGCCGAAGTCCCCTGGCTGCGCACCTCCATAGCCCACCTGAAAAAAGCGGGCGTCCAGGTGCAGGTCCTGGCTCCGGCCTACAAGGGCCTGAAATCCCACGAAATCGACGGCGTGCCGGTGAACCGTTTCCGCTACGCACCCGCAAGCCTGGAGATGCTCACCCACGAAGAAGGCGCCCCAAGCAAGATGGCAAGCAAGCCCTGGCTGCAACTCCTCGCCATCCCCTACATCATCAGTGGATTTTTCAAGTGCCTTCACATCTGCCGCAAGTGGCGCCCTGACATCATCCACGCCCACTGGCCATTCCCCCACGCCTACATCGCCCTCGGGGCTGCTAAGTTGTTCAAAATTCCGCTGGTGCTGAATTTTCACGGGGCTGAACTTTTGCTCATCCGCAAAAAGAAATGGGTGAAGCCCCTCCTGAAATTCGCCATCGGGCAAGCCCAGGCCGTGTTCGCCAACTCCAGCTTCACCGCAGGCAAGATCAAGGCCATCCGTGATGTGAATGTGGAGTGGAGCCCCTACGGGACGACTTTGGAATCCGGAATTCAGAATTCGGAATTCGGAATTAACAAGAATAGCGAACGCCTCGGCAAGTTCAAAATCCTGTTCGTCGGGCGCCACATCGAGCGCAAGGGCATCTGCTACCTTATCGAAGCCGCCAAGTATCTTCCGAAAGACCAGTTCGAAATCCGCATCGTCGGCGTGGGCGACCTGACAGAAGAACTGAAAAAACAAGCGCTGCTATTGAGTCATTGCGAGCACGAAGAGCGCGGCAATCTCGAACCCGCGTTTGCTCCGGCGGAAATAATCTTTACCGGCAAGCTTTCGCCGGAGGCTCTCGCAAACGAATACCGTACCGCCAACGTCTTCACGCTCCCCGCCATCGTCGACAGCAAGGGCGATACCGAAGGCCTGGGCGTGGTGCTTATCGAAGCTATGGAGCTTGGCCTCCCCGTAGTCGCCAGCAACGTCGGAGGAATTCCCGACGTAGTCGTTGACGGCGTCTCGGGCATCCTGGTCCCTGAAAAGGACCCGGAAGCCCTTGCAAACGCCTTCAAGAAGCTCTCCTCGGACGCCGGCCTCGTAAGGGACTTACTCGCCGGCGCCCAGAAGCGCATCGCCGAATGCTTCACCTGGGACAAGATTATCGAACGTCAAGTCCAAGCCTACAACAAGTGCATAAAGAAATAGGCGCCGAGGCGCCTACCTTATTTACGCAACCCGAGTCACGCCTGGGCCCGTTATCTTGCTATGGCCCTTTTGTCCGGGAACATGCTCCAGCATGATTTTCTGGCTGATGCTGTTCACGACGGATTCAACGTGGGTGATGATCCCGAGCATCTTGCCCTGACGCTGCTGGCTCTTGAGACAGTTCATGACATCTTCGAGGGTCTCGTCGTCCAGGGTGCCGAAACCTTCGTCCATGAACAGCGATTCTACGCGCACGTTACGGCTGGCGAAGTCGGCGATGCCAAGGGCTAGCGATAGACTCACCAGGAACTTTTCACCTCCGGAGAGGTTCGTTGTCCTGCGGTCCACATCTAATTCCGCATCGTTTACCTTGAAGCCAAGGTTCCCGTCTGCAACGAGCCTAAAGCGATCCTTGATGGTTTGCAGGTGCTTGTTCGCGAGCTTGAGCAGCGACTTGAAGGTAAGACCCTGCACGAATGTTGCGAAGTCGTCACCGTTCATTACGCCGAACCAGCTGCCCATTGTTTCCCAGCGGTTGAATTCGGCGGTTTTCTCATCAAGATCCTTCTGGAGTTCCTGCAGTTTGGCGGAATTCTTCTTGAATTCTGCCATACGTGCCCGTGCTGCGCCGGAATCTTCCTGCAGTTTGCCAAGTTCCTTTTCTGCGGCGGCCTTCTCATCGATAAGATTCTGCAGGGGAGTCTCGTCGGAGCGTTCCTCTTTCACTTTTTCGAGTGCTTCGGTGGCAGCCTGCTGCTTGCCCTTTGCAGACGCGAGTGAGTCATCGATAAACTTCTTTTTCGTCTGCAGCTGCGTGAATTCCTGTTCAGGCATGTTTGCCGCCAGGAATGCGGCCTCGTCGGCAAAGCCCTTGGCCGCGATGGCGTTCTTGAATTTCGCAATGGCGGTTTCGATATTGGACGCAGTCTTGACAAGCGATTCCTGGAGCGACTTGATTTTTGTGTTCAGGGTGTTGCTCTTGTTTTCGTTTTCGCGGAAGGCCTTGTCGGCAGTATTGTATGCGGCAACGGCGCTGTCCTTGCGGTCACCTGCGTCTTTTGACACAGCCTCTACATCCTTATCGCCGAACTTTTCGGTGCGGGCACTACGCAATGCGTCCAGCTTTTTGGCGGCATCATCGTATGCTGCCGTTTCAGTCGCGAGAGAATCCTTTTCCTTTTGCACCGCTTCGCCGAACACTTTCTCGTTGCTGCGTTCGAGTTCAAGTTTCTTCGACAGCTTATCGAGCTGCGTCTTGTTTTCCTCAAACAGTTGCTTGCGCGTTTTCAGGTTGTCAAGAATACTGTCCGCTTTCTCAAGGTCAAATTCTGCCCAGGGTTTCCAGAGGTTCGTTACGTTTTCGATGGCCTCGTTTTTCTGGCGGGCCAGAGATTCAATATTTTCACTAGCTGCATTTCCGGCAGTCAATGCGCGGCTCTTGGCTGTTTCGCACTGGCTGAGTTTCCCATCTACGCTCTGCAACTTTCCGTTCAGTTCGCGAATCTTTTCGGCAGTACTGCTCACGCCGGATTCATCGACGGGCACATTTTCTGCATGGTCGCAGGCGGGGTGGTCCTTGGAACCGCAAACTGGGCACGCTTCCCCTTCGACGAGGTGCTTCTGGATTACGTTGGCCAGCGCGAGGACATCGTTCCTAAACAGTTCATTCTGCTGTTCAAGAAGTTCCTGCTTGAGCGTATTTGCGCTTTTCAGGGATTCTTCCGCTTTTTTCAGGTCTTCTGCAGCTGCCTTTTTCGCCTTTTCTCCATTGGCGATATCCTCGTCGAACCTGCGGATATTGGCGATAAGCATTTCACTCTGCGGGATAATTCCTGCAAGTTTGTCGTCCTTCGCGTCAGCTGCCTGGGTCTGCGCAAGGGATTCAACTTGCGGTTCAAGCTCCTTGATATCTTTTTTAGCCTTTTCCAGTTTATCTACTGCCTTCTTGAGTTCCGCTTCGGCATCTTGCTTGCGTTTTTCGGCAGCGACCTTCACGTTTACCGCATTTTTTACGTCCTGGTCAAGCTTGCGGATTTCGTTCCAGAGCGCATTATTTTCGGTAATATACTGTTCCGCGGCATTTTTTTCTTTTTCGGCACGAGACTTGTTTTCGCTCGCGTCTTTCAGGTCGCTTGCCACTTGTGGGAGCTGCCCTTGCAAAGTACTCAGTTCTGCTTTGTCGTCTGCCTCGTGTTTACGGTACCCCTGCAATTCCGTATGGAGTGTGGCACATTCCTTTGCCTTTTCGGCATTTGCAAGGCGTGTCTCGCTTTCAGCGAATTCGGTTTTTTCTTGGGTCGCGCGAGCGAGTTCGTCTTCCGCCTTTTGCAGGTTCCTGGTGCAGGCTTCCATCGAATTGCGCCAGGTGATACGGGCTTCAAGGTCTTTCTTCTTGTCCGTAAGAATCTTTTCCTTTTCGGCAACCTCTGCAAGCAGGGCCTCGTCCTTCGTGACGTCTTCGGCCTTGGGCATGGTGTTGTTCAACGAATCAAATGCCGCCTGCGAAGCGTCTTTCGCCCTACCCGCCTCTCGCCTGTGCTCGCCCACCTTTGCTCCGATACGGCGGAACCTTTCGGTACCGTTCAGTTTTTCGAGGATGTCGGCGCGTTCCCTCTCGTCGCTAGTGAGGAACTTGCTGAATTCGCCCTGCGCGAGCATTACGGAACGGTAGAACTGTGAATTGTCCAGCTGGATAATTTCGGCATTTTTCTTGCCGAATTCGCCACTTTTTCCCGTATTGCCGTCAAACAGCGGGTTTTCCGGATCAGTGACCTTCCAGATTTTTCCATGGGCTGCTTGCAAATCTGTATTGGCCTTGTTATTTGCACGATGCTGGCTCCATTCCGAAACATACGTACCCTTACGGCAGCTGTATGTAACACGTGCATAGCAGGTGCCCTTTCCCGTTGTCATAACGGCATTACCCTTGTCGGCAGATCTGGCCTCGTCACCTGTTTTTTTATAGACCAGCCCTTGCCTCGGCGTGGCGCCATAGAGAGCGAGCGTTATCGCGTCGAGAATACTTGTCTTGCCCATGCCTGTCTTTCCGCTGATGACGAAAAGGCTGTGGTCCAGTTCACTATAAGAGGGGTCCGTAAAGTCGATGCACCACTCGCCAGCGAGGCTATTGATATTTTCGAATTCAACTTTCAGAATCTTCATGTTTATGCCTCCTCACTGTTTTCGCCTTTGACTTCTTCGACTACCTGCATAAAGAGCGGGAGATAATCATCGTAATCCTTCTTGAGACTTTCATCCATTTCCTTGACTCCGTTCCTGCTCATCATAAGGAGCTTGAAGATATCCTCATCGCGCAACTCATCAACGGATTCAAGGGTCTCGTCCGAGAAGCTGTCTGCCGTAAGGGCGTCAGCGCGGTTCGCCTTCTTGCTTACGACCTCGAACGGGGCACCTTCTAGTACGGAAGCGAGGACCTCGTTGATGTTTACGCCCGGAGTGTAGTCAAAAACGACTTCCACCTTCAGGGGCTTATCCGCGGGCACACTTTTCAGCTGATTCAGCTGCATGATAATCTCTTCAATAGTTCCCGATACGCGCACAAACTGGAAGTACTGCGGGGTCTCGATTTTCTGCACCTTGGGCTCTTCGCCCTTTTTCAGGTCAATTTCGAGAATATGGTGCGGGATTTTCGCCTCGTCGAAACCGAGTACGAACGGCGAACCCGAATAGCGAACCTTCGGGTTCTGTGCCACCTTGGTGGTGTAGTGGATATGCCCGAGAGCCACGTAGTCAAATCCTTCCGGGAAGACGGAGACAGGGATTGTCCCGAGGTTACCCACGATATCGCGCATGCCATGTTCCTTGGCATCCTTGCCCTCGTCGTTTGCGGGGCGGCCTTCCAGCTTGCTGGCATACAGGTGGCCTGTCGCCACGATGGGAATGTCGCGGCCGGCACGCTTTTTTTCGGCGGCCTCGTAAACGGCATTGTAAAGACCCTTGTATGTGGTCTGCGCAAAGTCCTCAGTTGATTCTTCGGGCCTGAAACGGCGCAGTTCCATTTCGCGTACATACGGCACTGCGGCACTGATACAGATTACGTTCCCGCTGGCATCCGTCAATTCCTTCACGAGTTCCTCTACTGGGCGTTCACCGAGGGAGCCCACCATCTGGATATTGAGGGCGTCGAGCAGGTCGCGCGGCGCATCGAGCAGCGTGCCCGAGTCGTGGTTGCCACCGACGAGGACGATGTTCCTGCAGCAGGTATCCAGAAGGGACGCCAAAAAACGGAAATACATACGTCGTGCCTCAATGGGCGGGTTCGCGGTATCGAAGATATCGCCCGAAACCACAAGGCATTCCGCCCCGAATTCAACGATACGTTCCTTAAGCCAGCCAAGGAACTCCTTTGTTTCCTCAGCGCGGTCGATGTCGTGCATCGAGTTGCCCAAATGCCAGTCGGCAGTATGTATGAACCTCATATATCTCCTCTGTCTACAGGAACAGGGCCAAAACGGCCCACCTGTAAATATAGTATCGCCTTTATGGCACAAAATGTCAAATGGAATTTGAAAATTATTTGAAATTTATTTCAGGAACAGCGAAAGCTTGCTGAAATCGAGTATCGTGATAAACACGAAAAAGCTGATAAAGAAGGCCGCAGCCACGTTCTGGATAACGCTCTGGGTCTTGGTAGAAAGGGGCTTGCCCCTAAGCTTTTCAATCCCCAGGAACATCAATAGGCCCCCATCGGTAATGGCCAAGGGCAGCAGGTTCATCACGCCCAAGTTGATGCTGATCAACGCCAAAAGCATCAAAAAGTCCTGGAAACCGCTCATCCACACGTTGCCCATCACAGCCACAATCGAAACCGGGCCCGAGAAGGCATCTACCTTGACCTGGCCCTGGAACATACGCTTAAAATAGCGGAAAATGCTGGTGGTCATCTTCCAGCTGGTAGAGCATGTCTTGGTAAAGGCCTCGATAGGCCCGCGGCGGACCGTCTTGGTCTCGCGGAAGAGTACATAGCCCATCTGGATTCCTACCATGTAACGCTCATATTCCTCATTGTAGGCAGGCGTGAGCGCCTTGGTAAGGGTATCGCCCCCGCGAATGACAGTCACGTTCACCGTTTCGCCCTTGCTCCCGTCGATAATGCGCACCACCTCTTCGTAGCGAGAAATATGTTCCCCGTTAATCTCAAAGATGGTATCGCCCTCTGCAATGCCGGCCTTAGCCGCGGCAGAACCTTCTACAGGCGGGAGCCGCACAATGACACGGTTCCTGGGGTAAATTCCGATATCGCCAATGCCCATCTTGATAGGCTTGCCCGTAGAATCCTGGGCCGGAATCACCAGCTCCTGGGGCACCACGGTAATGTTCATGGGCAGGCCGCCACGATGGACTTCTAGCACCACCTCGGCACCGAGGCTCACGCCGATCTTTTCACGAAAATCGTCCCAGCCCTGGGTCGGCTCGTCGTTCATGGCGGTAATGGTATCGCCAGGCATAATCCCCGCAATTTCTGCCGAAGAATCCCCAGCCACAAAGCCCACAATCAAGTTCTTGCTGTCAGGTTCCTGCACGCCCACCATGTAAAGGATCATCAGGAGCACAAAGGCAAACACGATGTTGATGAAAGGCCCCGCAAAGGCAATTGCAGCACGAGCGCCCACAGACTTGGCCACAAAATCCCGCTCATCAGGGACCTGACCATCTTTTAGCTTGTCAGGGTTCTCCCCCGCCATGGCCACGTAACCGCCAAAAGGGATAGCCGAAATACAGTATTCCGTTTCGCCATGGCGGAACTTGATAAGCTTTTTACCAAAACCGATGCTGAAAGTGTTCACCTTGACGTTGTTCCATTTAGCCACCAGAAAATGACCAAGCTCGTGGATAGTCACCAAAAAACTCAGCCCGATAAGGCCAAGCACGAACATCAAGATGTTACTAAGAATTGATTCCATCAAGAACAAATTTAGAAAGAAAAAAAACGGCAGTTCCGGCATTAGTCCGGAACCGCCATGACAATCACGCAAACAATGTTCGTTCTACCGCAATCTGTGACCCTTCAGGTCAAAGCGCTTGCCGTTCTTTTCCACATAGAGCATCTGGTCGGCAAAACGCAGGCGGGGAGCGGGCACCACATTTCCGCCACGCACAACGGATGGGCCAATCGCTTCGGGAGCTTTACCTTCCTGAGAAGACTTGCCGCTATCGTCCTTCGAATCGGACTTGGCATCCCAAGAGATACCAGAGGTAGCAAAGCTCGGAGCATTTCCGGCATGCAGGGCCTCAATGGCTCCTGCCAGGTAGGCAAAAGGTGCGTTCCAGTTGATAGCCACTTCGTTGGTCGCATAGCTACAACGATTGTCGATATAAGAAGTGGCAGGTTTCCCCGTCCTATACTCCTTACAAGACCAGGATTCAGAGCCGATATCATCTCCGCCCGGCTGGGGACCACCCACCAGCATACCCGGCACCGGTTCCGCAATCTTATCGGCAGTACTAGGGCGATGGTGAGGCAACTTCGCGTACTTGGCACCATAACCCGTCAAGAAAGACATATTGAGAGGATTCTTGCCCAGCAGGTAATCCAGAACCTTCACGGCCGTCTCATAGTACTTCTTTTCGCCGGTCAAGTAATAGGCGTGCAGCAGCCATACGCCCTGGTTAGCAGCAACAGCGTTAGAGCCCCACACAAAATCCTCATAGTCCATGACCACGCCA
This sequence comes from uncultured Fibrobacter sp., assembly GCA_946186895.1. Lineage (GTDB taxonomy): Bacteria > Fibrobacterota > Fibrobacteria > Fibrobacterales > Fibrobacteraceae > Fibrobacter. The sequence goes on along the minus strand of CAMHOW010000029.1, from coordinate 7,681 downwards.
AATCCAGTAGTGGCCCTCTTCACGAAAATGTCCGCGACCTTGATCAAGCTGTCCTTTGCGGCCTTGGCGTCGTCACCGAATTCCATGGCGTGGGTAGCCATGCCGTAGGTAGCAAGTCCAGAGACATCGCCCCAGTTGGGAACATTCACAGAAGCACCGCTAGTCTTGTAAGAGGCGTCGCCGGTGGTGATAAAAAGTTCCGTACCGGCAAACTGCATCTCGTCGCCTAGGCTTCCATCGCCATACTCACCGGTAGCAACATCCGACGGGTTCGAGTACGGCTTTTTCGGATTGGCCTTGCCCCAGGCATAGGCCTTCTTGGCGGCCTCGAGACACTTGGTCGCATAGCTCTCGTCAAAAGGCTTGTAGACACGGGCGGCAACAGCCATCACGGCGGCAAAATCAAGAGCGGCGGCCGTACCCTTTCCGATGGCATACAAGGTCTCCGTATCGGACGCAGGCATAATGTCACCCGGGAACCCGAGAGTGGTTAGCTTGTGGTAAACGCCACCGTCAGAGGCCTGCATAGTCAGCATCCAATCCAGGTTCCACTTGATTTCAGCAAGCAAATCCGGAAGCGAGCCCTCTGCCGGGATGTTCCACTTGAGAGCCTTGAAATAATTGGGGAAATGCTCGTAGAGCGAAAGCAACGTATAGGTGGTAATGCCGGAGTTCACGATATAGCGGCCATAGTCGCCAGCATCGTACCAGCCCTTCGTAGAATTGATCGTTCCCGATTCACCGGTAGAACTGTGGAGTTGCGCCGTACCGTCGGTACGACCCGCAGCGCGCTTCCACTGGCCTGCATAAGTCTCTTCCAGAGCCAAGGAGGCACGCTGGTAATAATACCACTTGAGAGATGCCTTGGTCACGTCTTCAAAGGGAACATTGGCCACCTTCAGGTCATTGCGGAGCACCTGTCCACCCATCTTGATGGAATACGTACCCGGAGTTTTCAAGTCCGAAAAATTCACCAGCATCACGTTGTCGCCACTGGGCGCCCAGAGGGACTGCTGACCTGGAGTCACTGTCAAAACAGTCGTCCCGCTGGCATCGACAATTTCCACATTGCCGGAACCATCTACCAGAGCAAATTCCTTGGCATCGTCGGTACGGTAACCGACCTGGTTAATGTAGGCTGTCGCTGCGCTGGAAACGGTCGCAAACGAAAGGACCGAAAGGGCAACGAGGGGTAAATGCTGTTTAATGCCAAACTGTACCATAAGGCAACTCCTTTTTCCTTTAATATACCTTCAAAAAAGGGAAAAAGGCCCCTCAGCAACAGCAATTTTGGACACAACTGTACCCATTGTGCCCTTTTCTTTATTATTGGCCCTTATTATAACGCCACGCTTACTTGCAAAAAGCTTACTTTATCAGTGCGGCGGTCAGCTTGCGGGCTTCGGCATCGGCTTCGAGAACCTGGTCCAGGGTCAGGTGGCCCGTCACCGTCGGAGCACCCTTCATGATGGTTTCCACATGCCTGGGGATGTCGGTGAACTTCAGGTTCCCCTTGAGGAAGGCATCCACAAGGACCTCGTTGGCCGCGTTCATCATGGCAGGCACGATACCGCCACGACGTCCGGCCTCAAAGGCCAAGGCAAGGCAACGGAACTTGTTGAAGTCCGGCTCGAAGAAGGTGAGCTTTGCCAGGGTCGGCAAGTCCAGGCGCTTGGTCTCGAGAGGCAAGCGATCAGGCCAAGTAAGGGCCACCTGGATCGGGATACGCATATCGGGCGCACCCAGCTGGGCCATGAGGGAACCATCTCTAAACTGAACCAGTGAATGCACCATGGACTGCGGATGCACCACTACCTTGATCTGCTCATAGGGAATATGGAACAGGAAGTGTGCCTCCAGAACTTCCAGGCCCTTGTTCATCATAGAGGCAGAATCGATGGTAATCTTCTTGCCCATGCTCCACACCGGGTGATTCAGGGCGTCGGCCACGGTGATGCTTTCGAACTTCTCGATGGGCCATTCGCGGAAAGGTCCGCCCGAAGCGGTAATCTCCAAAAATTCCACCTCTTTTTCGGGGCGACCCGAGAGGCACTGGAAAATGGCGCTGTGCTCGGAATCAATAGGCGTAATGAAAGACTTGGGGTTCTCGGCAAGCTTGTCCCAAATGACCGGGCCCGCCATAACCATGGTCTCCTTGTTGGCCAAGGCCACGTGCTTACCGTGTTCAATAGCGGTAATAGTAGGCAGGCAGCCCACGGCGCCCATCAGGGCGTTGATGATGATGTCGGCCTTCGGGTCGGCAGCCAGTTCGCACAGGCCTTCCATGCCGGCGAGCACAGGCATGCCCAGCTCCTTTTCCAGCTCCTTTGCCGCATTCGGGTCGAACATGCATACACGTTCCACCTTGAACTTGCGCACTATTTCGGCCACCTTCGCTACGCTGCTGTTGGCAGCCACGGCGTAAAGGTTGAAAATATCGGAGTGCTGCAAAATCACATCGACGCTAGAAGTACCGATAGAACCGGTAGCGCCCAGAAGAACAACGTTTTTCATCGAATCAATTCCTTTATCAATCTACACTAGGGAGTACATTCATCCATAGCCTGCTGGAACAACTCATCACGGACAGCATCTGTAATGGTCTTGTCATTCCTGTCCATGTGGTAACTGTTCAGGCATTCCTTGTATTCAACAGTGGAGTCATCTACCCAGGTGTATATGTGAACATAGTCGGAACCGGAATAGTAGAATCTCCAGACATTATCCTCTTTCTTGAAGGTGCAGCCAGCTTCAGGCTTGGTACCGCAGACATCGCCAGGATTGCTTTTATCCTTAGAGTCACCGTTTCCGCCGTTGGGTTCTGCAGGAGTCTGCGTTCCCGAATTGTCATCTGCGGAGCTGCTGTCGTCACATGCGGTAAAGCCAAGGGCCATCAAGAAAGTGAAAGCCCCGATTAGAAATTTGGTCTTCATAAAGTACCTATGTTATGCAATGTTCTTGAAAAAATCCAGAAGCAGGTAAAGCATGGGAGCCGCGAGATAGAACGAATCGCAGCGGTCCAGCACGCCACCGTGGCCCACGAACAGGTTTCCCGAATCCTTGGTGCCGCTCCAGCGCTTAAGCGCACTCATCAGCAGGTCTCCGGCCTGGCCCGCCACCGTAAGCAACAAGCCAAGGATAATGGCCGTAACCCAAGTGAACTGCACATCAAAACTAGAAAGAGCGGCGCTGCACTTGGCCCAGTAGGCCACCCAGGCAATGGTCGCGATAGAACCGGCAATGCTTCCTTCCCAAGTCTTCTTGGGGCTAATGGTGGGCGCAAAGGCATGGCGACCGAAAGGTCCCTTGCCGGCAGCGAACTTTCCAAAGAAATAGGCCACCGTGTCGCACATCCACACAGAAGTCATCACCAGAATAAAGCCATAGCAATGTTCAAAGCCCTGACCGTTGCCCATCATGAGCACGTTCATGCCACCCCAGAGCCCCACGTACAGCGGGGCGCCCAGCTGCATCACCAGCCAGGGGAACAGGTGGTCAATATCCACCTTGGCATAGGCCACGCCAATGTAGATGGCAAAAATCACCAGGAAGGTCATGCCCACCACATAGGGCACGGCAGGCAGGCCAAAATAAGCACCCTTAGAGAGCGCCCACGCAAGGGTCAGCGCCAATGAAGAGGCAAAAGAAAGGTAACGGGTGTCGGGTCCCTTGTACATCTTAGAGGCCATGCCCGCCCATTCCCAGGCGCCCACACCGGCCAAGAAGCACATAAGGCCAATGCGGCTGTAGTCGCTGAACCACAGCAGAAAGAACACGATCGGAATGGCGATAAACGCCGTTATCAAACGCTGTGCCAGATTACTCATGCAACACCTTCCCAAAACGCCTTTCCCTAGTCTTGAAGAATTCCACGGCCTTCATGAACTCTTCCTTGGTAAAGTCGGGCCAAAGCGTGTCCGTCACGTAGAACTCGCTGTAGGCGGCCTGCCAAAGCAGGTAGTTCGAAAGCCTGAATTCACCACCGGTACGGATTACCAGATCCGGGTCGGGGGCTCCTTTCAAGTACAAATTCTTTGCAAATAAATTCTCGTCGATGTCCTCGACCTTGAGCGTGCCCGCCGCCACCTGAGAGGCAATGGACTTGGCCGCATCTACAATTTCTAGCCGACCGCCGTAAGAGATGGCCAGGTTCAGCTGCATGCCCGTATTGTTCGCCGTCTTGTCTATGGCGGACTGGAGGCTTGCACGGGGCTTTTCCGGCAGGCGGTTCATGTTCCCGATGACCGTGAGCTTCACGTTCTTTTCCATGAGGTCGGGGATTTCCTTCACCACCATCTCGATGAGGAGGTTCATCAGGTAATCCACTTCCTTGCTGGGGCGGCCCCAGTTCTCGGAACTGAACACGTAGAGTGTCATGTGCTCCAGCTTCAGGTTTACGCCTACTTCAACGGCATCGATGGTGGCCTGGGTCCCCTTACGGTGCCCCAGAAAACGCTCAAGACCGCGGCTGCGGGCCCAACGCCCGTTGCCGTCCATGATGATGGCCACATGTCTCAGCTGGTTTGCCACTGCCGCTCCGGACTACACCTTGAGGAGGTCCGCTTCCTTCTCGGCGAGAAGGGCGTCGATCTTTGCGATATACTTGTCCGTCGCCTTCTGGATTTCGTCCTGCTGCTTCTTGACTTCGTCTTCGGGCAGGTCCTTGTTCTTCTTGATGGCGTCGTTGGCGTCACGGCGGATATTGCGGATAGCCACACGGCCTTCTTCGGCATGCTTACGGGCCACCTTGGCCAGTTCCTGACGGCGTTCAGAGGTAAGGATGGGGAGCGTCACGCGGATGCAGTTGCCATCCTTCATGGGGGTCACGCCGATGTTGGCTGCAAGGATAGCCTTGTCGATGGTATCCACCAGCTGCTTTTCCCAAGGGGTCACTAGCAGCATACGGGGCTCGGGCACAGAAATCTTGGCCACCTGAGAAATCGGGGTGGGCGTGCCGTAGTAGTCGATACGCACATCGTTCAGGATAGCGGGGCTAGCCTGGCCTGCGCGGATCTTAGAGAATTCACGTTCGGTGGCCTCGATGGCCTTGTCCATTTTTTCGGTATATTCTGCCATAGTAGTTATCAGTGGTTAATGTTATCGGGATAAATATAAGTAAAGATACGCAAGAAAGTAGATCCCCGCTGGAGTTTACCCCGGACTACGTTCCGGGGCGGGGATGACGAGGGAGGAGGGAGTTAGCAGTGGACCAGCGTGCCGAGGTCGCCTTCGATAGCGGCACGGGTCAGGTTGCCCTTTTCCATTTTGAACACGAAGATAGGCATGTTGTTTTCCATGCACAGGGCGACCGCTGCCGTATCCATCACCTTGAGGCCGCGGGAAATCACTTCCTTGTAGCTGATGTCGTCGAAGCGGGTAGCCGTCGGGTCCTTCACCGGGTCGGCGGTATAAATGCCATCCACCTTGGTGGCCTTCATGATCACATCGCATTCGCTTTCGATAGCGCGGAGAGCGGCACAGCTGTCGGTGGTAAAGAAGGGGTTGCCCGTACCTGCAGAGAAGATAACCACGGAACCCGCAGACAAGAGCTTGAGGGCCTTGCGGCGGTCGAAGAACTCACAGACCGGTTCCATACGGATAGCCGACATCACCACGGAGTCAACGCCCTGCTTGTCGAGAGCGTCCTGCATGGCGAGGCCATTCATGACGGTGCCCAGCATGCCCATGGCATCGCCCTGGGCGCGGTTCATACCACCGGCAGAGGCGGAGATTCCACGAACCAGGTTGCCGCCACCAATGACCAGAGCCACCTGCACTCCCTGCTTGACGATAGATGCAATTTCAGACGCCATGTCAGAGAGAATGACGTTGTCGATACCGTGGCCCTTTTCGCCTGCGAGGGCTTCGCCACTGAGCTTAAGAAGAATACGTTTGAATTTGGACATAGTACCACTAATTTAAAAATTTACCCTACGGTTCCTGGATGCGACGCATGCTGAAGGTCGCCGTGTAATCGGAATTCTGGTCGTTCCGGCGAAGGGCAGTCCATTCCATCACCCCGTTCTTGATAGAGGCGATTTCCCACCATTCACGGTGTTCTGTAGTGTCACCCACATTCTTCCAGCGCGTGCAGAGCAGGTTCCCGTCTACAAAGTAGTCGCCCTTGGAATTGACATCGGCCTGCCATTCGCCATCTTCGTCAAGACCAAAGTAGACATAGGTGCCGTCGTCCTTGTATTCCCAACGGTGCATCTTGCTGTCGTCGAAGGCAGACTGGTCGCTGGTAATGTGGCCTTCCCAGGTGCCAAGGATATCCTGGCTGTAATCTTTTTCTACCAGAACATACTTCTCGTGACGTGGGCCTATAACCGCATAGGCTTCACCGTCATTGAACAACGTTGTCTTGGCATCAAGCTGCATTTCCTTTTCGGCAACAGACGTAACCATCATTTCGGTAATGACCGACTTGCCGTTGTCGTACTTGCCCTTCACGGTCACCTTGTTGCCGTCTATCGCCACGTCCATCTGCTTGCGGAATTCCCACCAGGCGCCCACATCGTTCATGGCCAAGCTGTTGTAGGCCTTTATGGTAGAATCTTCCAACACAAAGGTATGCACGGACTTCTGGTTCGTAAGCACGGGAGCGCCATCCGTTTCGGCATGGATCCACTTGCCCAAAATCTTTTCGGAAAGGTTGCCTACCGGCTGCTTTTCTTCCAAAGACCTGGAGCCGTCGTTATTGGAACACGCCATGAGCACAGCCGATGCACAGACTAGCGCCGATACCAAAATCCGTTGAATCTTTTTCATATCTATTTCCCTATAAAAGGAGGGTTTCCGTTACTACGGCAAACATAATCATTTTCCAAGCAACAAAAATGGCAGCACCAAGAAATTTATATAGCTTTACAAAGAGAAGGAGAATTTTATGGAAACGAGCAGCGAAGGTATCGACTTGAAACTTGAATTCGGATTACAGACTCGCGAGGAACTCGACGAGGCGAGCGCAATTATGGCCAGGGCATACGAAGATTACGACTACGTCACGCTCTATTTCCCTGACATAGAAAAAAGCCGAAAGGGGCTGCAGATTTTTATGAACTGCGTCCTAAAAACGAACTACAGGAAGGCTGATTTGTTGGCGGTGCATCGAGACGGCAAGCTGGTCGCCCGTGCAACACTGGAAGCCCCAGGTTTCAGGAAACCTTCCGCGTTCCAATACGTCATACACGGCTTCTGGCGCGTGTACCTTAATACGAAATGGAGCGACATCAACGGATTCATAGCCATGGACGAGAACGCCAGCAAGCCTTGCCACGATTTTCAGGAATCAGGGCCAGACATCTGGTACCTGAGTATGCTCGAAGTGGACCCGTCTGCGCAAGGGCAGGGCGTCGGCTCGCAATTTTTAATTTATATGGAAGAGTATGTACGAGAGCGTGGCGGCAAGCAGCTGGCGCTATTTACAAATTCAAAAGAAAACCTCGCTTTTTACAGCAAGCGCGGCTACGATGTTTTCCACGAATGCGAAATCGAGCACGACGGCCGAAAAATCGGCAGCTGGAGCATGAAGAAGACGCTGTAGACGCCTCCGTTTTGCATAAACAAAAATGGTCGCCCCGGGTGGGACGACCAAATTAATTTTCTTTCGTCGAAAATTAGTTACCGCGTTCGAAGCGGATGAAGTTCACGACCTTCAGGCTAGAAAGACCGAGCTGCT